>JAEDES010000034.1 GCA_016293205.1 Bacilli bacterium | reverse complement strand
TTTGTGGTAAGAAACTTACCAAGAGCGATAACAGAACCCCAAATTGCTTTAGTTAATACTTCAAAAGAAACTGCTTCCCCATAGTTAGCACCAGTAATTCCAAATGTAGTGGTTAAAAGTTTGGCATCCTCAACAGATAATCTACCTTTTGTAACTGCTTCTTGAATTTGTGCCAATGTTAATTTTACAGTAGCATCTTTTTCTAATTCTGTGGCAGTTACCAATTTTGCACGAATCAATATTCGTTCAGCATCTTTTTTGTTTCCTATTTCCTTTTGAAATGAAGAAACCATCTCTTGCGCTGTTAATGTTTGAGTAGATGTAATAAGTCCAGCTTCAGTTAATATAAGCTCTTTTTCTCTTGCTGATAACTGCGTGGTAGATAATGCAAGATTTGCTTGTTCCAATGTTAAACCTTTAAGTGATGTTGCATATCTTGTAACAGTAACATCATCAATTATAGCGTTTAAACCAGTCCCTTTAAAAGACATTGTAATATTTTTAAAAGAATCAACAGCCATAGTAACTTGCTTTAAATCTGTTATCCAAGTTTTAATATTCGTACTTGATTTTATATATCTGTGGAAATATATAAAAATTTTGGACAAAGTATTGTGTTTTACAAATTATTATGATATAATAAACCATATGGAGTGTGATGTTATGTATGGTGTAGATATTGCAAGTTATAACTCAAATTTTGATGACGAAAAGAAAGATACTGATTTAATTTGTCTTTTTTTAAAAGAGGTATTAGGCTATAATGACCACGAGGTTAAAGGATTTGACCATTGGCTTTTTTATCCACCATTAGCTATGAATTTAACAAAAGAAGAAGTTAGGATGATTATGCAACCATTTTACGATAATAATATTTCTGTATGGGCATTTAAAATTGATGAAGAAACTGGTGAATATATAATGCCAGATTTTAAAGGTGGATATATGACAAGTAAATTCTTTGGAATAGTTTCACAACCACCACAAGAACATTATTATGATGCTCCTGTTGTTACAAGAGATAAACTGATTGACCCTTGGAATCCACCAACAAACAACCCTGAATGGATTCACCCTAATTTAAAATCTAAAATACAGGTTCAATCTTCTAATATCCCTAAGTGCCCAACCTGCGGAAGTACAAATGTCCACAAAATATCTACTGGCAAGAAAGCGCTTGGTTTTGTGACTGTTGGTATTTTTAGTTCCAACTTTGGAAAAAGCTATGAGTGTTTACAATGTAAATATAAATGGTAAATTTTGCTCAATCTATTGATTTCTGTCAAATCTTGTAGTATAATATTGCTATAAGGAAGTGACAATATGATAAACGGTGGTATTTACGCATACAAATTTAAAAGTGATACAGATGAAGAATTTAAAGATATTCACCCTGCTATCGCCATTCAAAACAACAAACAGCCCGAATTATACTATGTTGTTCCTCTTACTACTTACACTAAAGAACGATGGAAAAAATATAAACAGCATTTTGCTTGTAGGTTGTTATCAAGTAATTCTATTGCGTTAGTACATCGTATGCAAATTGTACACTATAATTATATTGGTAAAAGATATTATTGTAATAATGAGCCATTAGTTATAACAAATGATGAATTTGATAAAGTTTGTGAAAAATTACAATTACTAATCACTAAATCTGTTACTATTGCTAAAAATAATAGTTTGCAATATCACAATGATTTAATGATTTTTCAAAACACATTGGAAAAGTTTTTGAAAGACAAGACACTTACTGATGATGACTTATTTATTCAGACTATTACACAAGATTGTATAGAATTGGATTACAAAAACAAAGTTTATAAATCTTATTGGCAAGACTATGAACATATCGTACAAACTATTATACCAAATGCTAAAATGATTATTACAGATGAAAATATTTTAAAAATAACTATAAAACTTTAAAATACCCCTTGACAAACAACGAAGAATGTGATAATATATAATTGTAGAAGGGCAGAATAATCATAAGACCAGCTACATTTATTTTTGTTGTTTTGTGTATAGGGTAGAGAAATCTCATAAATCCAAACACGGTAATAAAAACGAGAGGCATAATACCTCTCGTTTTTATTTTTACCATATTTGAGCTATAGCTTTTGGTTTTTTGTAGTTGGACTTACACCTTTCGGATGCCCTTCTACGGTATTATTATATGTTAGTATAATAAAAATTATACAAATAATAATCAGTAACTCATACCACTATTACCGTTAATTATACTTTTAAATTCAGTATCAGTGATGTGATGAATACCCAACTTAACCGTTGAAACATCTATCTTCCACCATTGAATAGCAGATAACTTTTTCACAAGGATTTTGCGATAAGTCTCAAGATTTCGTAGAGTTTCATCGCTTTCAATCAGATATGTAAGGGCTTCTATACCTTTGAGTTCTCTGCGTACATATTCCATAACTTGTCTGACTTCTGCCTGAACTACATATCCTCTATGCTCAGTCATAAATTTAGGTGTCTTATTACCCTCTAAGTTAAAGTAGGATATGATACGAGATAATCCTGTGTTATATATAACGAATATGGATTTTCTGCACCGAGGAAGGTCTGGATTCTCTTTGGTATAATCTTTAAGAGTTTCGCCTTGAAGCAGATCGTAGTCCCTATCGGGAAGTAATCTTGTCTTGATGAAGTTGTAGAGCGTTATAGGATTTACACCAAAGATGTTTGAGATGTCGTTAGCTGTTAGGACAGGTCTTGCGTGATAGGTCTTTTCTATGTAGGTGTATGGGAGCTGTGGAGTTTGAGGAGTAGTATTGATTATCTCTTTCAATCTGAAATAACTTTTTATCAATTCACGCTGTACGTCCCACGATAAGTCATCAGTGAAGGATTTGACTAACATAAGATATCCGCTCTCTGTAACCAATACTAAACCATTTGGAGCAACCATATTAAACTCGTTTTTGGCTTCGTACGAATTTCGTACGAAGTAATCTTCACCCTCAATAAAGTGCTTTTTGTTAGTGTTAAAGTTTCTTCGTGCCGTTCCATCGGGTCTCTGATGAACTGTGTCAATGTCTTTAAAAGTTATTACCCTTTGACCTTGATATTCTTTTACTGTCACATTAGTGCTTGCAATTGTGATTTCATTCATAATGAAAAACCTCCATAAAACGTTTGACATTCCACAAAGGTTATGCTATAATAGATTTAGCAATCCAATGTGGTTGTTATCAAGCACTCGTAATCTCTGTGGTGAGGAGGACGGGTGCTTACTTTTCAGACAGCAACAGATTTATACCCTTTCGTATAGCTTCACCTTTTGATATATTGTTTTTAGCACAATACTCATTAAGCTTAATATCAGTTTCAGTATCAAGTCGAATACTGAACCTGATATCCTTGGGTTTTTCTGTCTTTGGTCTGCCAGTTTTAGGTGACATTATTTCACCTCTTTTCTTTTTGTCACACCTATATTATATTAAATGCGTGACAAAAAGTCAAGTGTTTTAAAGAAGTTCTACATTTTGCACAAATATAATCGCAGAGTGTTATGAATTTAAACGATATCTTACTTGTCCTAAGTGTGGCTCATCAGCTATCGCAATAGGAGAGAGGGGATATAGTTTGCTCACAGGTTTCATCGGTTTTGGTCAGACTATGAATAGATGTGGTAAGTGTGGATATAAGTGGAAACCAAGAGCGTAAATAAAAAGACCGTTGCTTATAGGGCAATGGTCTTTTGTGTTAATATTAAGTTGAATTTGTAAAACCTACCAAAATCTTTTCACCGTTACCTGAGTCTCCATCTATCCATTTTTGAGCAGCATTTTCCAATAATTTGAAATCGCAACAAATCTTATACAGACCCTTATTTTTGTTTTTGATATTCAGTCTATAAAAATACACTATTCTTGCATCTGTTCTGATTTCACGTTCTCTGGCTTTGATAATTCGATATTCATTTTGTAACAGTGTTCTATATTGCTTATCAGTAACTAAAGAAAATTTAATTTCGTGAACTACATTATCAACAACTGGAATCATATTATTTACTCTTAGAACAGCCATATCTTCAATCTTTTTAAGGCTAATCGATTCATACATCGAATCATAAGTTTCAGGCTTATAAGATGACAAAGGTATAAAATAATTAAAAGATTGAGTATTTAAAATTACACCTATATATTTTCGTGTTTGTTTTCGGTCTTCTGTCTTAGGTGATAATACTTTTTTATCAAACTTTCTCAGATATTCAACATATTCATCATCAATCTCATACAACCTTATCATTTAAAATCCCCTTTAAAATAAAAAGGAGAGATATTTCTACCTCTCCGTTTTATCATTCTCACTTGCGGTGGAGATACACCAAGTTTTAACATTCGCATTTAGCAGCGAAACACTAAAGTTTGATAATTCTCATTTTATGGCTGAGATACACCATATAAAACCTATATTTAGGTTCATTATTATTATATACTATTTGTGTACAAAATACTATTGGCAAAATAAACAAATATAAAATAATGCAAATAGTCAATATTGACAAATATGAGTTGCTATCTATTCTTATTATCACTAATCCCAAGTAAATAATCCACACTAACATTATAAAATTTGGCAAGTTTAATAAGACTTGGTATAGAAATCCACCTTCTACCCATTTCATAATGGGAATATGTAACTTGTTCATAATTAATTATTTTAGCTACATCACTCTGAGTATAGTCATTTTGCTCTCTTAATTGTCGCAGTCTCTCTGCTAATACTTCTAATATTTCGATTTCTTCCATAATATTATTCCTTTATAATAGTATAGGATTATTATATCATTATATAGCAATTATGTCAATAATTATAAGATTATTGTTATGAATATAATATCTTCTTATCATAACTCCGATATTAAGAGTCCCACACATACGAAAGTCAAGGATAAGAACTTAACTATTTATATACTGTCGTATTCAGTTTAGTACCGAGCGCATATTATAATGACAGCGTTTCATCTAATCATTACCGTCTGTTGTCGCTACAGTGAGGGCTTTTCTCAAAAAGAGAACTATCCCTGCTGACCACAAGAGTCTATACATTGTTACGATTATATAATGTCGCCATTATATAAGTGTAGTATAGGGTTTACTTGTTTCCCAGCATATTGAGACTTCGTTTACATTTATGTATTTCATAAACGATAATATGAAAACTTTAGTATCCTAAAGAACACATATTATTGTTGGCATATTAAACAAGTCCAAACATTTTAGGACTACCAACGTTTTTAAGACCAATTCCTGCTATAAGAAGAGGAATACCACCTATTGTATCAGCAAGTTTTGTTATAAGTTCAAGTAAAGATGAAATTTGTTCAATAAGAAAACTAATTATTGGTGTTAAATCATCAAAAACATTAAGAACTCTTGTGCCACTATCTACCATAGACTTCATAAAGTCCTGACTAAATAGACCTTGCGCGATGCCTACAAGGGTTTCTTTAAAAATATTAGCACGGTACGAAATTGATTCCATAATGGTGTTCATTTCGTTTAATGCACTTCCATCGGCGTTTTCCATTGCAACAAGAGCTTCTTCAACAGTATCCCAGTTACTCAGAGTAGCTGCGATAATCTGTCCTTGTCTCTTGCCTGCTATCTTTTCAAGAAGTTGAGCCTGTGTTTTGTCGTCAAGGTCATCGTACACTTCACGAATATCTCTTAAAATTTCTAATGTGCTTTTATATTCTGTTTTTGCATCATCTTTAAAAAGACTTACACCACTTGGCTTTTTAGCAGTTTTTGTAAGGTTGGCAATTTCACCACTTAAAACTTGTACATCATTTGAGTATGTTTCAAGCTCTTCGTCATATCCACGCAACCTCATGGCTAATGTCTTATAAGCTGTTCCAACAGAAGCATAATCTCTCGTAATCTCAACGGCACTTGTTTCAAGTGCAATCGTTTCAGCAAGTGTATTGTTACCTTCTTTCATAGCTGATGAAGAACGCATTAACATTTGTACAATTTCGTTGTTGCTTGTACCAAATTCATTGCCAACCTTGTTAATTTTAGACATAATTCCGTCTAAAACATCATTAACTTCAATGTCAAATGCTTTCATCACACTCAGTAAACCATCAGTAGAGTCCTCCATAGACATATCTGGTGAAATCATTTTAAACATTGAAGCATATTTTGACATTGCAATGGCAGCTTCTTTTGTACTATATCCAAGGCGAGACCAGCTGCTGGCGGTGTTAATAACTTCTTCTGTTGTTACTCCTAATTGCTTTGCTACATTATTAGCTTCATAATAGAAATCTTGTAAATCTGAATTTGTTCCTTTAAAGGTTTTCTTCAAATCTATCAAAGCTGTATCAAGATTAACGACTTCCGTAATCATACTACGAATAGTTCTCGTTGCTAATGATATAGCATAGGTCATAGACATCCAGCCTGTGAATTTTGTAGCCTTTTCTTTTAAATTCTGGAAGAATGTCTTACCAGCCAAATCAGCATTATTTATCTCTCTTCTTAAAAGCTGAACACTTTTAGCAACTCTATTTACAGCAGTGGCATCAGGATTGCTATTAAGTGTAGCCATCAGACTATTTATTTCATTGCCAAACTTTTTCAGAGCCTTTGGATTGGATTTCGCTAAAGCTTCAAGCTGTGCTTTAAGTAATGCTACTTTCTGTGCAAGTTTCTCAGCACCATTATCATTCTTTAACTCAGATTCAAACCTTTGAGCAGTAGCTGTAGTTGTGTTAAAACGTGCATTTAATTCAATTAATTCTGTTCTTACAGTTTCAAGTCCAGCAGGAGTAATATTACCCTGTAACTTTGTCATAAGATTCTGATATGCTGTTATCAGAGAGTTAATATCCTGTTTAGTCTGAGTTACTTGTGGATTAGAAGCGTTTTTAATGAATGTTGGTGAATTAGCAAGACCCTGTAATTTAGTTATTGCAGAATTGATTTGTGTAACGTATTTATCAGAATCTACTGCTGTTTCCTTAAATGCTGTCTCTAAAGCAGTTACTTGTGACCTAATAATGGACAAGTCAGACTGTGAATTTACAGTAGCAAGAGACTGTTTTAATGAATCAACACTAATCACAGCACCATTAACAGTTGTAGTAAACTTATCGAATCCAACATTATTATTAGCAAATGTATTTAAACTACTAACTAATGTTTCAGCTTGAATACGCACTCTTTCAATAGCCGAATCAGAAGTTTTCATTTTAATCAATGCTTCCAATTCATTTCTGGCATTACTTAACGCTGTGAATACTTGTTCAATTTCAGCCTTATTTATAACTCCACCATTCTGCGTTTTACCTAAAACAGAACTAATGGTTTGAACATTCTGAGTGAGTTTATCTGATGATACGCCAGCATTCTGAATGTTGGTATTCAAAACTTGGAATTGAGATTCAGCCTTACTAATAGCACTTGCAAGTTTATCGGGCTTTAATGTTGTACTAACATTTTCAGCGTTTTTGTATTGGTTAATTACAACTTTTAAATTAGAGATTAACTTGCTAATGTCTGCTTCCTGCTGTGCAAAAGCTGTCTTTGACTTACCGTCCATTCCGTCAATAGCTAACTTAATCTCATCATATTTAGCTTTAAGGGTATCTAAATTCTGCCCATTTGTAATTGACCTTGAAGCATTAGGGTCAATCGCAGCTTTATACATCTGTTCAACTTGATTCTTCAAATCAGCCTTACGCTTTATCTGCTGTGCCATCAAGTTGTCTAACTGAGAACTACTTTTCTGTGTAGCAGAAGAAAGTGTATCAATTGTTCTTACTAATTCATTTGTTTCAAGGTTATATCTTTGAGTTAATTTAACAGCATTACCTAACTTATCTGTACCTGAAATATCAACAGACAACATTCTGTTACCTAATTTATTTACAGACATAGACTGATTAAGCGATGTTATTTCAACATTTAGATTACTAATTCTACTTGCAATACTGTCAATTTGTTCTGATGGCAGATTCATATTGGCAAGTGACGATTTAAAAGATTCTAAAAGTTTTGATGTATTGGCAATATTATTTGTATTGCTATTTATGGCAGTTGCTGAAGATTGAACATTATTAAGTTTCTCCATTGCTTGCGTTTGCTGTTCAATAGCAACGGCTGTTTCTCTTGACTGTTCTTCAACTTTAGCCATATTAGAATTAACAACCTGAGTAGACTGAGTTGACACAGAGGGTAAACTTGCAAAGCGTGATTCAATATCGTCAATATATTTTTGGGCAAGAGGTGCTTTATCAACAACAGCTTTTAATTGTTCAATAGTAACAGTATAATTACCATTTTGAAAAATTGCTGATTCTCCAAAAGTTTCAATCAAAGTCTGTTTTAGTTTCTTATAAGCAATATCCATTTCTTGTGCTTCAGCAATTGCTTGTTTTTCACCAGCAAGAAATTTTTGCATAGGTTCAAGATATACTGAGAATGTATTTAAATCAAGAGTCGTTGACCTACTTATTATTCCTAAACCGCTTCCGCTATCATTAAATGCTTTTAATCCATTTAAAAGGTAATTAAATTGTTGTAATCCTTGATTAAGTTGTAATATTTCTGCTTCTGCTTTATTTGTATTACTAATAAGAAAATTATAAAAATCAGATACTGTTTGTTTCGTAACTCCATTGTCGGAAACGCCAATACTTCCCGTAATTGTATTGGCAATATCTTTTTGACTTAATTTACTAATTGATTTAGATATTCCTTCGTATTGCAAAAGTTGATTTGTGAGTATTCTAAATCTTTCGTATAAGAGTTCAGTAGATTTTGCACTACTGGTTTCAAACGATATTGTTGTTTGAAACTGTTTATTCACTTCATCTTGAACACTTTTAAATGTACTATATTGACTACCAATTTCAGAAATTGCGGAAACTAATTCATGTAAGCTATTTACACTATTAAATTTCCCAACATTAGAATATAAGTCATTTAATAATTGCTTATCTTTTTCAAGTAATGGAACGATTGCTTGTAAATCTCTCTCAAATATGGCAAGACCAAAATCATTTATATTGCCATTATTTGATGCCTTATGCAGTTCTAACCAACGATTTTTTACAGCATTTAAAGTAGATTCAATACTTGTTGCTTGCTGATTAATACTGTTGGTTACAGCACTCGCAGTCTGCTGTGCTTGTGTCTGAATATTCTTTAAACCAGCAGTAATATTCTGTGTAGCACCCTGTACAGAATTTAAACCACTTGTATCAATACCAATTTTAATGTTGGCATTGTTATTCATTTTATTAAGAGTAGCCTGTATATTTTTTATGGACAGTTTCGGGTCTAAATCAGCTATGATTTTTAAATGTTTTGACTGTCCTTGAAGTTTGGGTATATCCTTATTTATTTCTTGCACAGATTTGGGTACGTCCAAACTTGCGACTATCTTAAATTCATCTGCCATTTTATACCACCGTCCTTTAATAAATTACTTTTCCGTTAAACATCTTTGTTATCTTAATACCTAATGTATTAGTCGCATTAAAATCATCAATACCGTCTTCTACAAAATTGGCAGCAGGTCGAAAACCAAAATAGGGGATATTCTTAAACCATACATCTTTTTCTACTCTATAACCATAGTTAAGCAAGTATGCAACATTAACTTCATCACCGTTGCCACCCCAACCTTTAATACCATCACCTGATTTATGTATTGCACCCTCATCAAAGAATATATCAAGTTCAAGAGTATTTCCGACTACTCTGATACTTAGAATATCATCAACAGTCAATGAGCCTTCTAATCCACCTGTACGCTTATAAGTAGGACTTGTCCCACCATATCTATAAGGGTGAGTATGCAGATATATTTCAAGTCTATTTTGAATACAATCTCTCAATCTATTTGCTTCTGCATACAAATTCTCAGCTAAAGTCTTACCATTACTCATTTTGAGTTTGGTAATATCAATAGATTTCAATTGATTAGCAATCGACATTATGTATCACTTCCGTTAGAAGTTACAGTAATATTAGACTTTTCTTTTTTACTTCTCTGCCCATTCTTTCTTCTTGTCTCTCTGTTAGGCTTTGCAAGCAGTCCCTTGTCAAGCATTGTATCTACAAGATTCTCTGCAAAGTTACCGTCCTGTGTAGCATTAACAGCCTTAATAACAGTATCCATATTTTCCTTAGTCAGCATAGAGGTGTCAATATTCTCTACCTTTTCTGTAAGCACTTCAAACAACTTAGACAGGGCAAGGTCGGACATTGACATACCACCAGATGTAAGAAGTTTGATACGATATTCAATATTTTCTCTGATTGCCTTAGTCAGACTACATCTATAATCACTATCGTAAAATTCATCTATAATCTTATTTGCTTCATCACTCATAACTCTTTCCCAAAGAGCATTATTATCATCACAACCGCTAAGGTCGTAGTCGGGAGCAAACGCACAAAGCAACGCTGTTCTGAATGACAGTTCATAATTAGCAGGGGAGTATGTACCATCAGGGAAACAATCGTTTGTTACCTTGTCAATAATAGCGTTATATTCGTCAAATGAAATAGCAGTTTTAATCTCAACCATATAAATTAGTCCTCAACTTTCTTTAATTTTGTACAAATCATATTTTTAATTTCATCTTGAATACGACCTTCTTTTGCTTTTTGCAAAATACTACAATTTCGTTTATATCTACTACAGCCGAAGCAATTAGATTCAAATTTCTCTAATTGAGATATATTATCAAAAAT
>JAEDES010000058.1 GCA_016293205.1 Bacilli bacterium | reverse complement strand
GTTAGAAATGTATTAAGTTTTCTATCAAATGTTATATCTATATCATACAAGGGGGGATATAGATTACGGAATATACAAATAATGGTTAAAATATCATATTATAAATTATGTATGGGGGGATAATATGAAGAAAAAAAGTAAAAAATTACTTCTGTTATTAATGGGTATATTTTCATTAAATTTATTGCCTATTAATACTTTTGCGGCTGATACTATTCTAAATGCTAACACATCAAATACTACTGAATCTGTCAACATCTCAAGAACATATCTAAAGGATAGGCCAGAATTACTTATGTCTAAATACATAAATAAATACAAAGTAAATATTAAAGAATATGAAACTAATGGTGGGCATATTTATGAAAGTCTTTTAAGTAAGGCCTTTGATAATAACTGGGAGACATTCTGGCAAACTGGAAACAATGATATTATAAGTGAAGTCACTGTAACCTTTGATAATGTTTATGATATATCTAAAATATTATATTCATCAAGAAGTGACTTAGCAGAAGCTGAAGGATATCCTACTAAATTAAAAATAATGGCATCACAAACAGAAAATGAAAATGATTTTGTAGATGTTGCAACCTATAGCTCAGAAATGACAAAAGATAAAGTTGTTTTTAAGCTTTCAAAATCTATAAAAGCTAAAAGAATTAAATTTGTTTTTGAAGAAGTATGTACTATAGGTTGGGCAAGTATTGCAGAATTAATGTTCTTAAAAGAAGACCTAGTTCTAGATAGTGTAGATAATATGTTTGTTGATAATGAATATAGTGACATAAAAGAAGAATATAAGGATGAAAAAGTTTTAGAGAACTTAGAAAAACAAGCCCAAAGTCATGAACTAAAAGATTACTTAATGAAAAGAATTAATTTAGCAAAATGTATCTTATCTGGAGAAGGAAATAAAGAAGAGTTAATAAAGAATTTAATTGATTTTCCAATACATGTAATACAAAAAAAAGGACCAGATAATGAGAAGAATGTATTTTTATTTCTAGCAGAAGGTTATACTGAAGCAGAGCAAGATAAATTTATTAGTGATTTACAATCAAGAGTAGATAAGTTGCTTACAATTGAACCTTTTTCAGATTATAAAGATGAATTTAATATTTATGCAATGAAGGTTAGTTCCAATGAATCTGGAGTAGGAAGAGCAGGAAGATATGGTGAAGATAAGGATACATATTTTAAAATTAAATTTAATGCCTTTGGTATAGATAGATATCCTAATTTTTTTGATGATGGCTATGATAAAGCAAAAAGATTAATTAGAGAATTTGAAGATATTTATTTAGATGAAGGTGGAAAGGTGTTCCAAAGTGACGTTTTATTAAACTCTGATTATTATGGTGGTTCAGGTGCACAGATAGCAATATGTTCATTAGCATCAGAGTATACAATGCTAGCACATGAATCAGCACATGGTTTTGCAAAGCTAGCTGATGAATATTATGGAGATTCAATAAATACTGGTATAAATAAAAGTTATACAAATGATCCTGATAAGATAGCTTGGAAAGAATTTTTAGGCTTTAGAGGAGTTGGAATAGTGCCAATTGGAGATGGTGCATACAGACCAGCAGATAACTGTTTGATGAGTAATATGAGTTATTATGGATTTTGTGAAGTTTGTGAACTTGAAATTGCTACTGCTTTTAATAAAAATATAAAAAATAAGAGGGATATGTACATTGCAGATCCAATAACTACTATAAAGTTAGAAGGGGAAGGCTATAATAGTGGTAAAGAAATAACAGATTCAAATATTATAGAGGCTCAAGGGCAAAAGCTTGAGTATAGAACAGTAGTTAAGAACTTTACAACTGCAAATAAAAATGTTGAATTATTATTTACTATAAAAAGTAAAGATGGAGAAGTTAAACATACAGTATCAAAAGAATTTATCGTAAAACCTGACGAAGTAAAATCTTTACAAGTGGTAACAAATGAATTAAGTGATTTAACTTCAGAAGATAAAATAGAAGCTAAAGTTATACAAAAAGAAAGTACTACTATAGAGAAGTCAGATCCACCAGTTATAAATGGAGCAACTAATATCACAATTAAAGTTGGACAGGTAGATAACTTTAATTTATTAAGTGGAATAACAGTAACAGATGATCACGATAAAAATTTAGTAGCTAGCACAAGTGGAACAATAAACAAACCATCTCCAGGGACTAATTTAGATTCTGAAATAACTTATACAGTTGAAGATAGTGATGGGAATATAACAAATGTAGTTAGAACTATAACAGTAACAAATCAATTACCAACAATAGAAGGCTTAAATGATATT
>JAEDES010000033.1 GCA_016293205.1 Bacilli bacterium | reverse complement strand
TGGAGCTGTAGGTGTTACCCTTGGAGCTGTTGGAGTTACTCTTGGTACAGTTGGAGTTACTCTTGGTGTAGTTGGAACAACTGCTGGCATAACTGGAGCTACTCTAGGAGTAAGTGCAGTTGTTGCTACAGGAGTTGGAGTAGCAGCTGCTGGAGTTTCTTCCTTAGCTGGTACTTTTCCAGTTCCATCTAAAATTACAGCACTATCGAAATCAGGTGTTCCTGGTTCAAATCCTTCTGCAATATAATCATCCCAAGCTTCTTGAGTCATTTGATAATCTGCTGGAGTTAATTTTTTAACTTTTGCAGCTTCAACTGGTTTAATAATGAATTCTTGGAATCTTCTTTCGAAATCTTCACCAGACATTACATGAATTCTTTTTTTATTTACTGATTGTCTAAATTCTTCTTTATTTTTAATTTTTTCTTCTACTGCAATTTGGTGTGCAGCTTCTACTGCTTCATCTACTGAAACACTTGCTACTGTACCATCATCATAGAAGATACAAGCTTGTTCTCTGATTTGAACATCTTCTTTTTCACTGAAGAATTTATAAAATACTATGTTTGCGACTTTTTTCATTTATTGTTTCTCCCCCTTATTATTTTACTTTCTTGGCACCTGTATAGTACCATCCATTATCTAATAAAGTTCTGTCGTTATATGTACTCCATTTATTTTGTGTTTTTCCTGGATCTGTAATTGTACGAGTTCTTGTTCTTTGATAACATACATTTCCATATAATGGTTCAGTACGTGTAGCAATTTCAGATTTAACTACTGTCTTGTAAACTGGTACTTGTTTTTCAACGATTTGACCACAAGATGCAGTTACATTTGTTTCTGTACTAACTACAGTTGATCCTGGAGTTGATGTTGAACTTGTTACTTGTGATAGTGATCCACCAGTGTATTTGTAAGTATCATAGTAATAAGTTGGTAATGTTGAACATGTTTCTGAACAGTATGAATAATCTGCGCCAGTAAATACATATTGAGTTGTAGCTGTATCCCTTGGTGGATTGTCATAACTTCCTGATCCAACTTTTGTCCATCCACTACCTCCGCTTCTTGTAACAGTTGTATATGTTGTAGTAACTGTTGTAGCGTATGTAGTATTATTAATAATTACATAATTGTATTTGGCACATGTCTTTTGAGTATATGTAGCGGCTAAAATCATTTCTTCTTTTTCTTTTACATATTTCTTTTGATATGTTCCAATTTTTTCTTTTCTTGAATATAAGTCTAATTCATATAGACATTTATAATCATTAGCAGCACAAGCAATTTTTGGTGTATTACAATCAACTCTCTTGTTTGCTCCATTTTCTTTTGTCCAAGCCCATTTTGACCAAGCAGATAATTCTACTCCTGTTACTCTTTGGTATTCATATAAATACTCTACTCCAGGTTCTGGTTCTGGCTCTGGAGTTGGTGTAGGTGTTGGTGTTGGTGTTGGCGTAGGTGTTGGTTCTGGATTTGGCGTTGGTGTTGGTTTAACAACAATATTATCTTCAGGTTTAGCATCCTTAATATTTACTGTTGTATCTTTTTTAGCACATACGTCTGATTCACAGTAAGTATAGCACCCTAAATGAACTAAAATGTAATCTTCTTTTTCACTATCTTTTAGATTTACTTTAAGAAGATATTCATCATCCATTTTTGTTATTTCAACATAACTTTCTTCTACATCACATGGTTTATTGTTTTTATCAACTAGTGGTGTAATGATCTTTTTACCAATCATGTCGCTTAAAGTCATTTTTTCTTTATCACCAACATTTTTTGGTAAACGTTCATCTGTATAATATGTTATAGCAGCTTCTTTCATTCTTTCTAAGTTATCAGCAAATATTTGAGATGTAAGTGCCGATACATCTACTGTAGTATTATTTTCATTTACTATTGTAGGTGCTATGAACTTAGGTAATAGCCAGCATAATAAAAATACAAATATAATTATTAAAATTAGTTTTAGTAGGAAATCTCTAAAAGGAAATCCTCTATTTTCATATTCTTCATTGTACATAAATTAATCCCCCTTCTGCACATGTGTTGATTATTTTACCACAAAAGTTCAAAAAAGTCAATTTCTTTTGTGGAGTTCGACAATGGTTGTACCTGGGTTAAAAAAGTCTAATTTATAAGATTTTACTAGTTTATTTTTTCTTAGTGTTTCTTGAGTAGTCTTTCTTAATATTCCGGTACCTATTCCGTGAATTATGATAATTTTTTCACTTTGTATTTGATAATGATCTCTTATGAAATCATTTATCACGATTCTTGCATATTCTCTATCTTCTCCATGGAGATCTAGAGATGGTAAATTGTTATATAATGTCATCATATTCTAACACTTCTTTTAAATCTGGTATTGAGAATCTTGCACCAATTCTTGTAACAGATATTGCAGCAGTTATTGAAGAGTAACGTATTGCTTCTCTTAATGGATAATTATTTCCAATGAAGTATGCAAATGCTCCATGGAATATATCCCCTGCTCCAGTTGAATCTACTGCTTTTACTGTAATACTTGGAATTAGTTCATATTCATTATCTATTATAGTAAAACTTCCGTTAGATTCAAGTGTTATTATTACATTTGTATTAAAATATTTTTGTAGTTTTTTATGACACTCTACTAGCTGTTCATGATTTTTATAATCAATCTTTGTATCGCAGAATTCTTCTGCAAAATCTTTTGAGCATACTAAGTATGTTACTAGTTTGCCTAACATCTTTGTATCAGGATTTAATCTACCGGCATCTATGATACTAATAGCATTTGGATTTTCTAGCAATACTTGTAATGCTGTTTCTGGATGTTCTCCATCAACTAGAATTAAATCGGCATCTATTGATGTATCTATAGATAACTTTCTAATCGGTGGCTTCTTTGATGTTAATATAGTTCTAGATCCATTACTCATATTAGCAATGATATAACTACTTGATGTAGCATGATCACTTCTTTTTTCTAAGTATTTGGTATCTGCACCGACTTCTTTGAATGATTCAATAATTTTGTCAGCATAGTAATCATCTCCAAGAACTGACATAATTGTTGTATCCATTCCCCATTTAGCAAGTAAATAAGCTCCATTTGATGCAGGTCCTCCACCACATTCGTAGTGCTTATCTATCCTGTGTTTGATGTTTTCTGCTGGATATTCTTTCATTGGTAACGTGATGTCATAAGTCGAATGTCCAACGCACACTGCCTTCATTTATTCACCTTCTTATACTTTACTTTTTTATTATATCAAATTTATTTTTACTATACTAGTAGCAATTAATTATTTTTTCGAAATTTGTCTATTTATTGATGAGTTATGGAGAATGCAATTACTTCTCCTTTATTAACTACTTCATCTTCCATTCCATTGAAATCAATATAGTATATTAATAATTCTTTATCTGTATCCATTAATTTTTCTAATTCTTTTGCTGTAACCATTTTCCATTTTTTATTTACTTTTTTATATCCAAATAATAAATATAAGTCTAAATAATCTTTTTTGAAGATTGATTTGTTTTTATATGTTTCTTCAACTATATCAGTAGTTCCATCTTTTTGTTTAGTTTCTACTTCCATATTAGCAATAGCATATCCATCTGTAATACCAAATGTTTTTAAAACGTCTTTATAATTTGTACTAATTGTTACTCCATTAGCAATAGTTGGTAAATCATTATAATCTTCATTATTATAAATAACTTCTAAATCATTCCAGGCATTAACAGTTAATTCTTCTCCTCTTTTGATTGTATATTCTTCATATCCCATTTTAAACTTATCTAATTCTTTTGTATCAATCGGTTTTATTTTATTTTCTTGAACAATTAGTCTTGCTAATAAAATAACTATTATGACTCCTATTATAAGTAATACTTCTTTTTTTAATTTTATTCTTTTCATAGCATCACCTTCTTCATTATATCAAAAAAGAGCAATCTTGTGATTACTCTTTTGAATTTTTTAATACTAAATATTTTGATGGATTGTTTTTTCTATATTCTTCTTTTCTCTCATACATTAAGGCATCTGCTTCTTCAATCATTTGATCAATATCATCACATTCATCTCGATGTGATATACCATATGATACAGAATAATCATATTCTTTTAAGTCTTCAACGATTAATTCCATTCTTGCTTCTACTTCTTCTTTTGATAATCCTTCTGAAAGAATTATGAATTCATCTCCACCTTTACGATAAATATCACTTTTTCTAAAGTATTTACTCATAATAGATGCGATAGTTAACAACATAAAGTCTCCTGCTTCATGCCCTAAAGTATTATTTACTACCCCTAATCCATTTACGTCAACGAATGCTAAAGAAACATTTCTAAAACTTTTTTGTTCACTTATTTTATTTTTAAAAGCTTTAAAGTTAGATACTCCTGTTAAGTCATCTTTAAACATTTTATTTTTTAATCCTAAGATATGATTTTCTAAAAGACTAAAGTTTAATAATGCACCTTTTAAGTTTTCTACTAAGAAATCTTCTAATAAGTAATCTACTTTAGGTGTTCCAATTAGAAAAACACCACTATTGGTACTTTCTAAATGTAAGAATCTTATTCTATTATTACCACCTAAATGATTTTTATTAAATATAAATGAATCATTATGTTTTCCTGATTTAAACCATGTTACAAAGTTTGCATCAAATGCTTTTACTAAAGCTTTTTCTATATCTTCTGTATATGATTCACTTGTTATAGGAATTTTACTTATATCTAATAGCACTTCTGCTAGGCTTTGATATTTTTCCATACTATCACCCCAAAATTGGGTATATTATATCATACTTTGTTACTTTTTTCAATATTTATCAGTATAATCAAAAAAAGCGTATAATTACGCTTTCTTTACTTTTTGTTTAATTTCAACACCTGTTACTAATTCTAAACCATTTACTAGTTCTGATGCAACATCTTCTTCAGATACATTATCTAATTCTTTTGCTTTTTCTAGTATTTGTTGATCCATTTCTAATCCTGATGCTGCTATACCCATTTGTTCTAATATTGGTAATATTACATCAGTCATTTGCGGATAATAGTTTACTAAAGTATCGTAAGCATTTAATGGTTTATCTGGTTTTGTATATCTTGCTGATTCCCAATCTAAAACCATTTCAATATAATCAAGTTCTGTTTTTTCTATGTCATTTTCATGATGAGGAGTTTTATCTCTATGAATATTAGATGCATCTTTTTTGTTATAGAATAAATACATAAACATCTTATCTAGATCATGAACTTTAACTTGTTCTAATAATTCTTGATTATCTTTAAAATACTTTTCAGCTAGTAACATTACTATTTTTCTATGCTTATAAGTATATTTAATGTGTTCAAAATTTTTCATATTACCACCTACTTTCAAGTTAATTATATCAATTAAGCTTTTGTACATCAACAAAAAGAATAGATATTTCTATCTACTCTATTAGTCAATATTAATCAATTCATATTCAGTTGTTCCAATACCTAATTCTAAAGCATGTTCAACTGTTCTAATTCCATGCATTGATTCAATTCTTTTTATTAAATCTTTCTTACCTTCATCTTCTGAATTATATACTAAATCTAGACTTGCTTTATCTACTGCAACTGGATCAATTGATGCAGTTATTCCAATATCATTCATACATGGTTTTTTTGGATTATTATTACAATCACAATCTACTGATAAATTATTTAATACATTTATATAAACAATGTTTTCTTTCATATAATTTATTACTGATTGATCAGCTTCTGCCATTGATTCTAAGAAGTGATCTTGTTCTGCAACATTACTCCATAGTTTCTTTAAATCTTTAGTAACTCCTGCAGTATGAATCCAGGCTTTTCCTTCTGAAGAAGCAATTCCAATAGACATATTTTTTAGTGCTCCTCCAAATCCACCCATTTGATGTCCTTTAAAATGAGATAGTACTAACATTGAGTCATAATTTTCTATATTCTTACCTACATAGTTTTCTTTTAGATGTAATCCATTTGTTACTGGTATAGCTATTTCTCCTTCTTCATCCATAATATCTACTTTGGCAATGTCTAGAAATCCATGTTCTTTGATTGCTTTCCAGTGTTCTTCTGATGTATTTCTTCTTCCTGCATAAGCAGTATTACATTCTACTATTGTTCCATTTAGTAAATTTACTAAATCTTTTATTAGTTCTGGTTTTAAATAGTTGTGTCCTCCTGGTTCTCCAGTAGATATTTTAATTGCAACCTTTCCTGTTAAATCTTTTTCTAGTTTATTATATATTTTAATTAAACTTTCTGGTGTTATTTCTTTTGTAAAATATACTTTAGCTTTTTCCATAATCATTCTCCTTATTTATAAGTATAGTATATCAAAAAAAGAATAGATTACTCTACCCTTTTTAATTTTTTCTATATATTAAAACTAAATCTTTTTTTGTAGGTTCTTCCCATAATATATCTCTTGGCCCTGGTATTTGATGAGCTTCTGTAATAAAGTCTTTTAATAATTCTTTTGATTTAGGTATTTTATAAATGTCTTTCCAATTATCTTTAAAATCATCACTATCAAACGATGCATTCCACAAATAACCTAGTTGAATACTTCCACCGTTATTAAGATTATTTCTATCTAGTTTTTGTAAAAGACTTTTTAAGTTTTCTAAACCTGTTATTGTACATAGATTTGATAAAAAGATATTATCAAATTTACCATCTACTTCATCTTCAAATAAATTCCCATTAATAAATCTAAAACTAATTTTTCTTATAATTGATTGTAATTTATTATAGGATTCTTCATCTTTTAAATAATTGTTTATTCCTTTAATAACAACATTTCTATCTTCATCATCTTCAAACATTCTTTCTCTTATTTTAGTTGGTTCATATAATGAAAATAATTCATCAAAGAATAAGAATGATTCATAATCAAATAATCTCAAATTATCTTTTAGTTTTTTATATAAGTCTTTAGAAAACATATGTTGATTTCTTACAAATGGAGTTAGGCCATGTCTAAAGAAAAATGCTTTAAACTCTTTATAGGACAAAGACATAATTGCTGCAATTTTTAAATAGACATAAAATTTAGTATATTCATTTATATCAAATAAAGTTATATCTCTTGCACCATTATAAAATGCATTAAGTACTTGATCTCCTGATGAACCTACTGTTAATAAACTTTTATCTTTTAAATCAAAATAATCAATATATCCTGATACATTTTCAGTGGCGAAGGGATATATTTTGGAAAACTCTGAAATATATTTAAAACTTCCATCACAAGTAGATGATGCTTTATATAATGTTTCCTCAAAATAATTTTTTGACATATTATCACCTATTTTTTTAATCTTTTTTGGACAGCTGGTTCAAGGAAAGAATCATAATAGTCTACTATAATTTTTTCATCTTCTGATGTTTTATCTTTAGGAGGTTTTCCTATTAAACATTTTGATTCCCATGTTTTAGATGAATGATTATTTGCAAGTAACTCATCTATTTCTTCTTGATCATCATCAACATAAAGTACTGGTAATAATAATTTAATTCCATGAGATGATGCTAAATCTTTTAATCTTGTAATTATTGGTATTTGTTCTAACATAAATTTTTGACTTATTCTTGCACCTTCTGCGACATATTTATATCCTTTTTCTTTAGCAATTTGCAATAACTTTGTATACATTGCCATTCTACATGATAAACATCTTATCTCTGATAATAATTCTTGATTATCTATTAAATTTGACCATTCACCATAATATTCTTCAAATAATTGCTTTATATCTACCGAACTTAATTCATAATCAAAATAATAATCTTGATCTTTATTAAATGTCTTTTGAAATGTTAAATAAGGTTTATCTTGATCTCGCATATGTCCATTATCAAAATGAATAAAGTGAACATTATATCCTGCATTATATAATCTTATTGCTGCAAGAGTTGAATCTTTTCCTCCTGAATACATTAGTAAACAATCATTATTTTCTCTTTTTCTATGTCGTTTTGATATAAATGTTTCTAATTCTTTATTAACTGTTACTACTGGATATCTCCAATCATATAATGTATCTTCTGTAAATTCTACTTCTTCGTTGGCATTTTTTAGTTCTTGATAATTCTTTATAGTTAATGGAAATTCTAAAGATGCCAGAATAGAATTAAAATAGTCCTTATATTCTTCATATTCTTCAAGCAGTTGATCTAAATCATATATATAAGTATCTTCATCTACTTGATGTAGGAATTCTGGTTGAAAATATTTTTCAAATAATTCACTCCATTCAAATTCATTTAATTTCTTTTTACTAGAATAATCTTGTGATAAATTTTTACTCATTAGTAATGTTATAAAAATACTTAAATTAGAGAATGGTTCATTATTTGGATAATACATAGGTATACTTATAGAATCTATTTCATTTCGATATTTTTCACATATATATGAATTTTGATATTTAATAAGTAATTTTGTCATATGATCACCTTTTAATTTTCTAGTTTTGTTTTTACTTTTTGATTCTTTTTACTTTGTCTTCTATCTAAAATAGTTCTTTTATACATAGTCATATAATTCTTTACATAATTTAAGAATAGTTTCTTTTTATTTTTAAACTTACAATTATTTTCTTCTTCAATGCTTGTCATGATTGAATATACTGTTTTCGGATCAAACATTTGTAAATATTTATATAAGATTTCTTTTTGATCTTTTGGTAATGTTTCTAAAAAGTATTTATATTCACATTCTTTTGTATATTGAGTAAATGTTAGATGACATTGTGTTGGAAACGATACCGGTCTTGTTGCATGAAAGAAATCATGTAACATTAACTCATTGTCTAATACTACTAATTTAGCTGAACCATCTTCATTAACTGAAAATGCATAATTGCTAGAATGTCTATCAGTATTACAAAATAATATATCAATAAAGTGCATTATATTAACTTGTGTTATTAATTCATTACAATTAGTAAATTGTTTTAATGTATCATATAATACACCCATATTAGTTATATCTTCTAATTCATATGCAAAGATTAGATTTTTATAGTGTTCTTTTAAATCAGTACTTAAAACACAATTTTTATCTTTTAAGTATAAATAATCTGGTGATGAAATACCTATTTTATCAAATATCTTTTTACCAAATAATTCTCTAAAAGCACCAGTTTGATCTGTAAATTTAGCATAATGAGAACCTTCACTTAGATCAAATCTAACTACTTTATCCCATTCATCGTACTTTATTTGTTCTTTATCTTCTTCTGTTAAACATATCATTTTATCCCTCTTTTTACTGGTTTCATATTATAACATATGATTATAAATTTGTCACCAAATGAATATTAATTTACTTTTTAAAAGAAAAATGTTATAATAACCTAGCCTGTAAAAAAGAGGGGGATTTAATGTTACCATATTTTATACCGATAGAGCTTTATAGAAAGAAAATTTATTCAACAGAAAAAGCATCAAGAAGATTTTTAGATATAACTGAAGACCAATTAGAGGAAATCGAAAAAAAAGTTGACAAAAAGCGTGCGATGATGGATGAAGATATTACTCCATACGAAATGAGAAAGACTGATAAATTAGATAGATATCAAAAAATACTTCAATATCTTACTAATCCAATGATTCATTTAGAACTTAAAACTTTTGATGAAAAAATGGCATTTATGATTAAGATGTGTGATCCAAATTTAGTTACGTATAGAGAATTCTTAAAAAGACGTATATTAAGTTTTGGCGAAGTTTGTAAAGTTCAAGATAAAGACGAAAGAATTCGTTTAATTAGAGAAAGAGAACAATCTTTATCAGATTATGAAGCTGCAGTTAGAGAACAAATAGGTTTTTATGATCCTAAACTATTAAGATATGAAGAGGCTTTTTTCAAAAGATATTATGGCGAGAAAGAACTTATTACAGGAATAAATGCAAATAATCAAGATAGTTTAATCTTTAGAGCAAAATTCTTAAAAGATTTTGATAGTGTGTCTGATGAAAGATATCAAGAATTAACAGATCTTGCACAATCTTTATTAGCTTTAGTACCTGATAAGTTTAATACAAGTTCGGCAACATATAGTGTGTTAGAGCAAAAGAAATTACTAGGTTTAAAGAGTACGGCAGAACAATTAGCTTTATTTGTTTTACTAGTTGATAGTGAACTAGATATGTTAAGAATTTATGAAGAAGAATCTATGATGCCTATAATTAAAGAAAGAATTTTAGAAGAATTTGGATATTTTAATACTGAGTTATTAACTTTAGAAAGAAAATATCATGAGAGATTTTGTCCAGATAAAAAAGTTAGTGTATGGACTAAAGTAAAAAACGACTAAAATAATTAGTCGTTTTTCTTTTTCTTTTCTTGAAGCTGCAATAAATTTTCCTATCCTATCATAATATATCTTTATCTTGAATAGTAAAGTATGTTGGTCTCTTTTTGTTTTTTTATCGAAATATTCATCTTTAATATGATATAAATAATTTGTCTTCATTTTCATGTTCATCATCTTCAAATGTAATATATCATAAAATAAAAGAAAACTTCATCGATTCGATGAAGTTATTCTACATTTTCAACCAGGATCATTTATTAGTCGCACCACCTGGAAGCGAAAAACATTGTCGCCTGGAATCATTTATTACTCGCGCCATCCAGAAGCGAAAAACATTTTCACACTTTTCAGTACAATGTAAATATACTATTATTTTAACGAAAATGTCAATTAGTATACCCTTATTAGTATATTCATTTTTAATCTATTTATATCTTTCTATTAACTCTTTTTTGAATACTTCTCCTGGCAAGATATATTTTTTATCTATCATAACGAAATGATTCCAGTTTGCATCTTTATTTATTTCTATTGTTTTTAATATATTATTTTCAATATAATCAT
>JAEDES010000057.1 GCA_016293205.1 Bacilli bacterium | reverse complement strand
CCTTGATATATAAAGAAAAATAGAAAAAAAGTAGTGTAAAAACTTTACACTAACACTATATTTGGGGAGGTTAAAATATGGAAAACAATATTAATAATGAAAATAATATAAAAAATAATAAAGATGTAGATATCAATAGTACAGCAGAAAATAATCATGAAAGTTTAAATACTGATGATGAAATTTTAGATGCTCATGAAAATGAAAATACAGTAGTTGAAGATGAAAATACAGCAGTTGAAGATGTAGATAGTTGTGAGGATACAATTACTTCTGATAATACAATTGCTTGTGAAGATACAATTACTTCTGATGATACAAATAATAATGACTCATTAGATAAAGAAAATAATGATAGTATTAAAGGAAAAAATGGTTTATTTAAAGCTATTGCTATAGTACTTATAATAGGACTATTAGGTGGTGCTGTAGGTGGTGGAAGTATTTATTATGTAATGAAAAAACAGCTTAATGAATTATCTAATAGAACTGTAATTGCCAATCCTCAAATCTTTAGCACGGATTCTGAAGCATTATCAGCTAGTGAAGCTTTTGAAAAGGTAGCTCCAGCAGTAGCTATTGTATCAGTTAGTGGTGTTATTGATTATAGTGGCATTATCCCTAAAGAAACAAGTGGAATTGGATCAGGTTTTATAATAAATGAAGAAGGTTATATTTTGACTAATTATCATGTAATTAAAGGTGCTAAGGAAGTAGTTGTAACTTTATCTGATGGTACAGATGCTAATGCAAAAGTTGTTAATTATGATGAAAATCAAGATGTGGCTATGTTAAAAATAAGTGATGATAATATTAAAGTTCCAGCAGTAGTTGAATTAGGAAACTCAGATGCTTTAAAGCCAGGAGAACAAGTTATAGCAATTGGTAGCCCTTTATCTAAAGAATTTGGTCAAACCGTTACTGCAGGAATTGTAAGTGCAACAAATAGAACAGTTAAAACAAGCTCTGGAGTGGAATTAAACTTAATCCAAACAGATACTGCAATAAATCCAGGTAATAGTGGAGGTCCTTTAGTTAATACAAAAGGTGAAGTTGTTGGAATTAATAATATGAAGCTAGCTTCTGATACAATAGAAGGAATAGGATTCTCAATTCCAATAAACAGTATTAAAGATAGAATTGACTCATTATCTAAACCTATATTAAATTTAGGTATATCAGTAAGAGAAATTAATTCAGAGCTTGGAAAACAATACAATATGGATGAAGGTCTATATATAGTTCAAGTAACAGAATTTTCTCCAGCAGAAAAAGCAGGATTACAAAGTGGAGACTTAATAGTTAAGTTTGATGGTCAAAGAATTACTACTTTTAATGAGCTTAAAGAGATTAGAGATACTAAAAAAGAAGGAGATATAGTTAGTATTGAGATAATTAGAAATGGAGAAACTAAGACAGTTAATTTACAATTAGAATCAAAGAATTAATATAATAATGTGGATCCTCTGGTAGAGATCATGAAAATCAGAAATTAAATTACTTCTTTGGAAACTCCTTGAATTTGATGGAATATCTCATTAATCGTTACACAAAAACAGTACCACATATTGATAAAAACTTATCACCAAAATAAAAATATTACCGAGAAAGCTCATATCAACTACTTTCTCGGTATTTTATATTTTATTCAAAAAATTAACTGCTTATTTTTATATCTTCTTTAAAATATAATCAACAAATCCTTGCCTAATTTTTTTCCCTTCAAAGATTCTTTCTAATACTCTATTTTCCTTATATAATATTCCCATGTCCTCAAAATATTTTTCCACTTCACATTCTTCAAAATATGAATGTATTACTGGAATATCATCCTCCATTTGCTCATATTGATTATTACCAATATCTATCCCTTCACCACAACGGAAATCACTTGTAGTAAGGAAATTTACAAATAGTAATCCATTTTTCTTTAATACTCTTTTCATTTCATCAATAGATTTTGAAACATCTTTCTTTGTCATATGAAATACAGAGTTATATGAGTAAACAAAACTAAATGATTCATCATCAAATCTTAATTTTCTCATATCTCCCTTTTCTATATTTAAGTTTTGACCTTTTCTATTTGCATATTTATTAGCCTCTTCTAATTGTTTAGAATTAAATTCAATTCCATAAGTTAAATATCCATATTCCACAAATAAGCTTAATGGTGGACAATCTCCTCCTGCACCACAATCTAATATTGTTTTTTCCATTTTTGTTTCATTACAATGCATTATAAATCTGTATAGTGGTATTTGTTTAAATACTTCATTCATAGATTCTCTCCCTCATTTTTATTGTTAGTGTAAAGTTTTTACACTACTTTTTTTCTATTTTTCTTTATATATCA
>JAEDES010000002.1 GCA_016293205.1 Bacilli bacterium | reverse complement strand
CTTCTGATACTCTTAATCCTGTATAGTATGCTGTTAAGAATGAATAATAGATATAAGGTAAATCTTTAAATCTATCTAATATTCTTTCTATTTCTTCTTGTGTATAAATATGAGCTGGATCACCTGTTACTACTTCATATCTCGGAATATGAACATGTTCTGCTGGATTATGATTAATAAAATTAACATCATAACAAGCATATTTTAATGCTCCTTTAATTGCTTTTAATATTCCTTTTAAATAGCATTTTGAATAACTATGCTCTACATATAATTGATTAATAAAGTTTTGTATTAACTCTGAATCTATTTGAGATAACTTATACATTCCAAGTTTAGGTTTTAGATGAACTTTAATAATATTTAAATAAGTTACTATAGTTGCATACTTTAAATTAAAATTACAATAGTTATCAATCCAATAATCTAGATAGTCTGCAAATGACATATCTCTATTCTTATTCTTTTTACCATAATAGTAATATTCATTATAAGCTAATGCTCCTTCATGTAATGCTTCTTGTTTAGTTTTAAATCCTGACTTTGTTAGCCACTTTCTTGTTCCATCAATAGATGCTATTTCAATTCGGTATTCATATACCTTTCCACGTTTTCTTACGCTTACCATTCTTTGTACCTCTTTCCTAATTTATGGTAAACAAAAAGCCATCAAATTTTGATGACTTTTATCTAACGTGTTGTCCACGAATAATATACTAAATTTTCATATAAATTATGCATTTTTGTCCACAATCTTAAATTTACGTGGACAAAATGTGGACAAATAGCCATTTTTGAGTGTTTTTTACGTGGACAAAATCCTCGCAAACCCAATACTCACCGCTACTTACCACAGCATTGTTTATATTTTTTCCCTGAGCCACATGGGCAAGGTGCATTTCTACCTACTTTTGTTGATCTTTTAGGAGTAGATTTTACTGTTTCATCACTATCGTTTGTGATTTTCTTTTTTGATACTTCTTTTCTTTCAATATTATGTCTTACTTCTGCCTTTAATAATAAAATTGAAACATCTTTATCAATCTTTTGTAACATTGAGTCAAATAAGTCAAATCCTTCCATTGTATATGCACGTAATGGATCTTCTTGAGCATATCCTCTTAAATGGATTCCTTCTCTTAAATGAGACATTGTATTGATATGTTCCATCCAATAATTATCTAATACTTGAAGTGTAATTACTTTTTCAAATTCAGCAGTTACTTCTTCTGGTAATTCTTCTAATTTAGATTCATATTCTAATATTACTTGTTTTGCAATAACATCAACTACTTCTTCTGGTTGTTTATTATTAATTGCATCTAACTCTAAATCATTCTTGATTAAGTTATTGTTTGCAAATTCTAAGATTTCTTTGTAATCATTATCTACTAGTCTACCTTCTGGGGCTAGATGTGAATTTACTAAGTCTGAAATATGTTGTCTAAATGTAGTTAGAACCATTTCATGGATTGAGTCACTATCTAAGATTTTATTTCTCTTTTCATAGATTATTTCTCTTTGGTTATTCATTACATCATCATATTGTAATAAGTTTTTACGAATATCAAAGTTATTTCCTTCAACTCTTTTTTGAGCTGCTCCAATTGAACTTGTAAATGTTTTACTTTGAATAGCTTGATCTCCAAGTCCCATATTACTCATCATTTCACCAATTCTATCTGATCCGAATCTTACCATTAGGTCATCTTTCATTGATACGAAGAATTGTGTATATCCTGGGTCTCCTTGACGTCCTGAACGTCCACGTAATTGGTTATCGATACGACGTGATTCATGTCTTTCTGTACCTACTACGCATAATCCACCAAGTTTTCTTATTTCATCTGATAATTTAATATCTGTACCACGTCCAGCCATGTTTGTTGCGATTGTTACTGATTTATGTTGTCCGATGTTAGCAATAATTTCTGCTTCACGAGCATGATTTTTAGCGTTTAATACTTCATGTGGTATTTTTGCTTGTTTTAATAATGAACTGATTAATTCACTTGTTTCAATAGCAATTGTACCAATTAAAACAGGTTGTCCTAACTCATATTTTTCTTTTACAAATTTAATAATTGCTTTATATTTAGCTTCTTTTGTAGCAAATACCATATCGGGAGCATCAATACGAACTATTTCTTTATTTGTAGGTATTTCAATTACATACATATTGTAAATATTTCTGAATTCTTCTTCTTCAGTTTTAGCAGTACCTGTCATACCTGATAATTTATTATACATTCTAAATAAGTTTTGGAATGTGATTGTTGCTAATGTTTTTGTTTCTTGATTAATATTAACATTTTCTTTAGCTTCAATAGCTTGATGTAATCCATCAGAATATGCTCTACCTTTCATTAAACGTCCAGTAAATTGGTCTACGATTATAACTTCTCCATCTTGTACTACATAATCAACATCTTTTC
The DNA here is from genome assembly GCA_016293205.1 of Bacilli bacterium. Lineage (GTDB taxonomy): Bacteria > Bacillota_I > Bacilli_A > RF39 > UBA660 > JAEDES01. The sequence goes on along the minus strand of JAEDES010000002.1, from coordinate 98,088 downwards.
TCATTGAGTAGTTTGCACGTAAGGCTTGATTAATATAGTGTAATAAAGATGAGTTATCTATATCATATAAATTCTTAATATTAAAATTCTTTTCAGCTTTTTCAGAACCACTTTCAGTTAAATTAACACTCTTTGTTTTTTCATCGTAAACAAAGTCTTTTCCTTCTTTTATTCCTTTAGCAAATCTATCTGCTTCAATATAAAGATTAGCACTTTTCATTTCTCCACCAGAAATAATTAATGGAGTTCTTGCCTCATCTATTAATACTGAGTCAACTTCATCGATAATAGCAAAATTTAATTTTCTTTGAACTCTTTCTTCTTTTCTAACTACCATGTTATCTCTTAAGTAGTCGAATCCAACTTCGTTATTTGTTGAATATAAAATATCACAGTTATAAGCTGCTTGTTTTTCTTTTGGTGATAAGTCTCTTGCATTTACTCCTACTGTTAAACCTAGGAATCTATGAATTCCACCCATCCATTCAGCATCACGAGAAGCAAGGTACTCATTAACTGTAATAATATGAACTCCCTCTCCACTTAAAGCGTTTAAATATGCAGGAAGTACACTGGTTAAAGTTTTTCCTTCACCTGTTTTCATTTCAGCAATATTACCATAGTGAATAGCAAGTCCACCTAAAATTTGTACATAGAAATGTTTTTCACCAATAACACGGTATGCTGCTTCTCTAGCAGTTGCAAATGCTTCTACTAAGATATCATCTAGAGTTTCTCCTTTTTTTAGTCTTTCTCTAAATTCTTCTGTTTTATTTTGTAATTCAGTATCAGTTAGTTTTGTATATTCTTCATCTAAAGCCATAACTTGGTCTGCTAAAGCTCTAAATCTTTTTAATTCTTTATACTCATGATCGAATAACATTTTTAATAATTTCATTCTATCATCTCCTTCACCTTACTATTCTATCAAAAAACTTATTATTTTCCAATAAAAAAGAGGTAAAATTACCTCTTATAAAATTTATTCAGATTCAATTATTCCGTAATTTCCATCATTACGTTTGTATACGACAGCTGGTTTTGATGTTTCACTATCCATATACATGTAGAATTGATGTCCTAGTAATTCCATTTGAATGATTGCTTCATCTTCATTCATTGGTTTTACTTCAACTTTCTTTCTCTTTAAAATTTTGTTTTCTTTAGCGTCATCTTCATCTACTTCTATTTCTGAGAAGTTAAATTCATAATTGACTTTTACTTGTTTAGACATCATTCTTGTTTTATTCTTACGAATTTGTCTTTCAAGTTTATCTACAGCTTTATCTACTGCAGCATAAAAGTCATCCTTTGTCTCTTCAGATCTTAAAATAAATGATTTCATTGGAATAGTAATTTCTACTCGTTGTTCATGATTTTTTACTTTAACTATAACGTTTGCGCGAACTCTATCGCCGTTTTCTAGATACTTATTTAGTTTTGCTAGTTTCTCTTCAATATAATCGTTCATAGCCTTAGTAATTTTTAATTTATCACCATGAATAATAATTTCCATACTATCGCCTCCTTCTTACTTTCAGTATAGCATAGTTTTATAAAAAAAACTACTATTTTACATAGCAGCTGTTGTTTGTTCTTTTACTAATTGAACGTTTATCGCTTGATATCCTTTTGATGTTTCAATTAATTTAAATTCTACCAATTGATTTTCTGATAATGTTTTATATCCATCTAACTCAATTGCTGAATAATGAACAAATATATCTTCATTTTCTCTAAAGTCTATAAATCCGTATCCTTTCTCATTATTGAACCATTTTACACGTCCTATCATCATGCCTATAACCTCTTTCTACCAACTTATCTCTTGGTAGGTCTATTGTAGCAAAAAATTATTTTAAATTTATTTTTTTCCTTGAATTGCGTTTTTTTACTTCTAGTTGGAATTTTTTCGACATATTTATTTATTTTTATACATTTCTTATTTTATTTATTAGATTTTGTTTTCTACTTTTAGAAATAGAATTATAAGTACTTTCATCTTTTAAGATAGCAGTATTTTCTCTAATATTATATTGTTTTATATAATTTATATTTAAAATAGTAGAGCGTGATGTTTTTACAAAGCTACTATCAAGTTTTTTCATTATTCTATTTATAGATGAATTGGTTACATATTTATTTGATTTAGTATAAATAAGACAATTCTTTGAATCATATTCTTTTTCAATATAGATAATATCATTTAAATAAACTACATATAGTGTATTTTTATAAGAAAAAGATAATTGTTTTGGATGAGAATTATACATATTTAAAGATATACTTAAAGTCTTTTTAAAAGTTACTTTATTATATACAAAAATATCAGATATATTATAGTTTGATTCTACTTTTACTGGTTTAATTAAGAAGATTGGTGATATCCAATTTTTACTTCTTATGTCATCAACAATATCTAAATAATCTTTTTTAGAAATGTAATATACTTTAAATCCTGTATCATCTATTATTTCTTGATATGGTTGTACTTTATAGTTATAATCGTAATTCATCATATAGTTATCGATAAAGTCTTTTATTCTTTGAAAAGATATCATATCGTCTTCTACTATTATATAATTTATCATTTACTTCTCATTTATTTTACGCTTATGTTAAGTATATCAAATCTAAAAAAAGAATACTATTTTTTAGTACTCTTTTTTTCTTTTGTTGTTTCTTCTTTTTTAGATATTTTTAATTTTTCTTTTACTTTTTGTCTTATTGTTGGAGTTTTATCACTAATAATAGTTGTATGTAATACAAACCAAATTACTAAGACAAATATTATTATATATAATATTATACCCATAGTTGCATCTCTTAACGTATAAAAAATTGATGCTGCTGCAAATAAAATATTAATTGCGTAAATAATTAATACTGTTACTTTTGGTGAGAAGTTCATTCCAAGTAACTGATGATGTAGATGAGCTTTATCTGCTTGGAATGGCGGTTGTTTTTTTAGTAATCGTCTTATTATTGCAAATAAAGTATCTAAAATTGGGATTCCTAGAATTGTTAATGGTACGAAGAACGATATTAAGGCAGGTCCTTTAAATTCTAGTAATGTAATTATTGAAATAATAAATCCCATGAATGTTGCACAGTCTCCCGCAAAGATTGTTGCTGGATTAAAATTATGTAGTAAGAATCCTAATGTTGAACCTAGCATAATAAGTGTTAATGTCATTACTAAACTTCCATATCTTGCTTGGAAGAATCCTATAATGGTAATTGTTATATAGAATATAGTACATATTCCACCACTTAATCCATCAAGTCCATCAATTAGATTAATTATATTAGTACATGCTATTATGAAGAATATTGTTATTGGATAAGACCATATTCCAAAATTTAAGGTATATCCAAAGGCGGATATTTGATCTAGAAGTATTCCTCCATATAATGTAATTATTAATGCTGCTGCTATATGACCTAGAAGTTTATGGGATGCTCTTATTGGTTTTATATCATCTAATATTCCAGTTAGAACTACGATAAAACTTCCTATTAATATAGAGTTCATTCTTATACTTTGTTCTCCAAAGCACATGTATCCAACTAGGAATGCTAAAAATATTCCAAGTCCTCCAAGTTTAGGAGTTGCCTTCTTATGAATATGTCTGTTTCCTTCATCAGATCTTGGTCTATCAATTGCGTCTACATGGACGGCGATTTTTTTCATTAATTGCATAATTACTACTGAAAAGATAAAAGTAACTAATATAATTTTACTTGCATCAAATATTTGATATCTCATTTTACTGCCTTCTTTCTAATAAAATTATATCAAATAGTGATATTTAAGCAAAGAAAAAAACCATTTTATTGGTCTTCTTCTAATAATTTTATATTATCTAATAGTACTCCTGTACCTTCTACAACACATGTAAGTGGACTTTCTGCAGTTAATACTGGTACATTTAGTGTTTCTTCTAGTAATTCACTTAAGCCAGTTAGTAATGCTCCTCCGCCTGTTAGAATAATACCCTTTCCATAAATATCTGCTGATAATTCTGGTGGTGTATCTTCTAATACATTTGTTGTTCCTTTTATTATTTTTTGAACACTTTCTCTTAAGGCTTCTTCTGTTTCATCTTGAGTAATTTCTATTGAATCAGGAAGTCCTGTTATTAAGTTTCTTCCTCTTACTTCTAATTTTTTTCTTTTATCTGGTTTAAAGACATTTGCAAAATTTATTTTGATTTCTTCTGCTGTTTTTTCTCCAATTAGAAGTTTATATTTTGATTTTATATATTTTATTATTTCTTGATCCATTACATTTCCAGCTACTTTAATTGATTCTGATGAAACAATTCCATTTAAGGAAAGAATTGCTATATCTGTTGTACCTCCACCAATATCAATAACCATATTGGCAGTTGGTTCACTTATATCCATTCCTGCTCCTACAGCAGCTACCTTAGGTTCTTCTTCAATATAGACTTTTCTTGCTCCTGTTCTTTCAGCAGCTTCTTTAATTGCATTTTTTTCTACTTGTGTGATGTTTGTTGGACAGCATATTAATATTCTTGGTCTTGAAAATAATTTTTTAGCTTTAATTTTCTTTATAAAGGCATTTAACATTATTTCAGTAATTTCAAAGTCGGCAATAACTCCATCTTTCATTGGTTTAATTGCTTTTACTTTACCTGGAGTTCTTCCAAGCATTTCATTTGCTTCTGTTCCTACAGCAATTACTTTTCTAGTTTCTGTATCTATTGCCACAATACTAGGTTCATTTAAAACTATACCTTTACCTTTGATATGAATTAATACATTTGCCGTTCCTAAATCTATACCAATATCTCTTGATAACATCTTTTCACATCCTTTTTGTCTATATTTAGTTTATCATATTTTGCTTTATTTATAATAAATATATTTAATTTTTTTTAATTTATGAAAAAAAGAGTTTAATTTTTTAACTCTTTATTTAAGTGATCTAGGGGATTAACTATGTTTCCATCATATGATAATTCGAAATGTAAGTGATTTCCAATTGCCTTATCTAATTCATTTGTTCCGCTTTTACCAATAGGTTGACCTTGGAAAATAACATCTCCTTTTTTTACGGATACTTCACTTAGACTTTGATAAAGCGCTACATATTTATCATGTTTTATTTCAACTATTTTACCTAATAATTCATCTTCTTTTACATCTGTTACTGTACCAGGTAGTATTGATACTACTTCAAATACATTGTTACTAATAAAATCTACTCCTGAGTTTTGCATATATGTTCCATCATAATATACTATTGACTTTTCTTGATGTATTGATTCTCCTTTATAGTCATAATATTCTTTTCCTACTGTTACACTTTGATCTAGATATGGGTTAATAATCATAGTCTTTTCATTCATTACTGGAAGGGATTCTTCTAGAATTGTATTTGATACATAAGTGTAGTTTTCTTCTATAGGTGTTTTAGTTAAACCATTTAGAAGTAATAGGATTGCTACTACTAATATTACTGCTGGAAGTACATATGCTCTTAATTTTAATCTTTTCATTGTTTCACCTCATTTAAATTTTGAACAAAAAAAAAGGATTTATACTCCTTTTTAAATAAATTTTATAGAAGTAAATAAATCCATTATAAAATTAGTTACTAAATATATTAATGATAATGCTAAGAAGAAGTAAAATAGTGTTGCTTGTAATACTCTATTTTTTTTAAATATTTGATTTATATTTATAGCTTCTAAAGACCAAATTACTAGTGCTGATACTAGTATATATATTAATACTTTTCCATACATTAGTGTGTCTCTTCGTAATTAATTATTTTTCTTATTCTTCTTTGATGTTTTTCTAAGGCTGTATGTTCTGTTTCTATAAATGTTTTTACAATATTTAAAGCATCTAATAGAGTGTTTTTTTCACTTAACGCTACAATATTAGCATCATTATCTATTCTTGTTATTTTTGCTTCTTCCGCATTTGATACTTTGGCACATCTTACTCCTAATACTTTATTACAAGCAATACTTATTCCTATTCCTGAACCACATATTGCTACTCCAAATGAAACTTGTTTACTAGCAACACTTTCCCCTAGTATAAAAGCGTAATCCGGATAGTCAGTAGGTTCTTCTGAATGTGTTCCATAATCAACTACATCATATTCTTTACTTAATTCTTTCATTAATTGTTGTTTTAAAGCATAACCTCTATGGTCACTGGCAAAACCTATTTTCATATATTCTCCTCTAAATTTCATTTTCTATTTGATTTTATTATAACACAAGATAATTGGATTATTTCCACAGAAATTGTGGATTGTTTAAAATTGTTCTAATAACTTGTTTAATTCTTTCAATTTTATAAATTCTATATACTTTTTGAAGAGATTTTTCTTGAATTAGAGATTGATTTGTATCTGTTATTATTCCATTTACTATTACTTCTGGAGTACTTGTTCTATATAGATTTTCTTTTATATCTGTTATTTCCCAGTTATATTTATTAGCAATTCTTATGAATTCATTTAATTTATCCATAGGAATTGTGATTAATGGACGTGATTCTTCTAAGAACTCTATGGCTTTTTCCACTAAAATTGTTCCTATTTTGTTTCTTCTAAAACTTTTTTCCACATAAAATGTGCAAATCTTTTTTTCTGTTTTTGTTTTCTTTAATGATACAAATCCTACTATTCTTTCATTTATATGTGCAATTATAATGTTTCTTTCATTTGTGTAAAGACCTGGTACTTGTACTTTTGTATACCATTCTTTATAGTCTGGATAATCATTTTTAACAAGCATGCTTAGCATCAGAACTTCTTGTATCATTTTTTCAACAATTTCTTGTGGATAATTTTGTTGAATTAATTCATTTAAGTTGTGGATTTCTATCTTTGCCATATTATCCTCCTTTAGATAAAATAAAAACTGCTATTATTCAGCAGCTTCTTTTGATTCAAATCCGTATTTTTTGTTGAATTTGTCAACGCGACCAGCACGTGATGCTCTACTTTGTTTTCCTGTATAGAATGGATGACATTTAGAACATACTTCAACATTAATTTCTGATTTAGTAGATTTTACAGTAAAAGTTTCTCCACATGCACAAGTAACTGTACATTCTTTTACTTCTGGATGAATATTTGCTTTCATTCTTATCTCTCCTTCCGCCATGACTTATAGAAGTCATAGTAATTAAATGCGTTATTAATATATCAAACATTTTATGTTTTTTCAAGTTTTTTTCCTATTTTTGATAGTATTTTACTTGAAATTTGTTGATATCCCTCAGTATTTGGGTAATAACTATAGGGATTTTCTAGATATTTTGAATCTTTTATATAAGAGTTTGTATCTATATAAATGATATCTTCTGTACTTTTTATTAATTCATTATACTTTGTAATTGCATAGTTCATTTTATAATTATATTTTTTTGATTCATAGTAACCTACTATACATATTTTGTCACTATACTTATTTATTTCTTTTATGAGTTTTTTTAAATCATTATATACTTCTTCTACTATGTTGTTTATAGTTGATATTTTTTGATTACTTAGAGTTATTTTATATAAAAGATCATTTAATCCAATTGACATTATTATGACAGATGATTCTGTTAGAATGTGCTTTATATTATCTTTTTTGCTATTTGAATTCACTTTTTTGTTCATTAAAATATAACTATTTAACATTTCAATTGACATATCGCTTTTTGTGAAATCTTTTGAATAGTTTTTTAATAAGTTTTTATTTTGATAATAATCTTTTAAATAATCTCCATATCCATAATCTATTGTCTCATAAGAGTTTATTCCTTGAGATAGTCCATCTCCTAGGATGGTGATGTTTATATAATTTTTATTATTTCCTTTATAAATTATAAATATTATTGGTACTGATAGGATTAATACTGCAAGTTTTATTAGTTTATGCATTTTTCCTCCATAAAAAAAGAAATATATTTAATTATATTTCTTTTATTTCAATTTTAGCACCAACACTTGTTAGTTTTTCAATGATTTGTTCATAACCACGTAGGATATGTTCTACATTTGTAATAGTTGTTTTTCCTTCAGCTTTTAGTCCTGCAGCTACCATAGCAGCTCCTGCACGTAAGTCTGTTGCTACGACATTAGTACCTTTTAATTCAGATTTACCTACAATTGTAGCAGTTTGATTTTTTACGACAATATCTGCACCTAAATCGTTAAGATATGGTATATGCATGAATCTGTTTTCCCAAATAGTTTCTGTTACTTTTGATTTTCCATTACTTTGTGTTAATAAAACAGTAAATGGTTGTTGTAAGTCAGTTGGGAATCCTGGATAAACAGCTGTTTTTACGTTTGTAGATTTATATTTTTCTCCACGAGTAACAATAACATAATCTGCTCCTACTTGGATATCTACACCTATTTCTTCTAATTTTGATATTAAAGAATCTACATGTTCTGGAATAATATTATCTACTTTTATTGGATTACCACATAGTGCTCCTATGATAATATATGTTCCTGCTTCAATTCTATCTGGTATAACTTCATGGAAACATTTTCCTAAGTAGTCTACACCTTCAATTTTAATTGTTGATGTTCCTGCTCCAGTTATTTTTGCTCCCATATTATTTAAGAATGTTGCTACATTTACGATTTCTGGTTCTTTTGCAGCATTATCAATTACTGTTTTACCTTTTGCGCGTACTGCTGCTAACATAATATTAATAGTTGCTCCTACTGATGCTATATCTAAATAGATATTTGCTCCATGTAGTTCTTCTGCTTCTACGATATATTTATTCTTTTCATTAGTTACTTTGGCTCCTAAAGCCTCAAATCCTTTTAAGTGAAGGTCAATAGGTCTTGCACCGATTGAACATCCTCCTGGGAAATACATTACTGCTTTTTTATATTTACCTAATAATGCTCCCATAAAGTAATAAGACGCTCTTAGTTTTTTTGAAAATTGCTCGCCAATTTCAATATTTTGCATATTTTGTGGATTAATAACAATACTCTCACTGGCTCTTTTTACATCTACGTTTAACGCTTTTAAAATATCACATAATGCCTCAGTATCTGTTATTTCTGGAATATTACAAATTGTTGCTTCTTCATCAGTTAAGATTGCTGCAGGAATTAATGCAACTGTTGCATTTTTTGCACCACTTATTCTGATAGTACCACTTAGTTCTATGCCACCCTCTATTTCCATCAACTTCATTTTCATCACCTCCGTTTAAAAATCTACATCTTTGTCTTAAACAAAGTAACTATTTCTTTTATTCTATTTTTAATTGCTTTTTCTCCACTACCAATTACTTTACGTGGATCATAAGCTTTTGTATCTTCTTTTAAGAATTCTCTTACTGCATTAGCCCATACAGCTTGTAGATCTGTATTAATATTAATTTTTGAGATACCACAACTTATTGCTTTTTGAATTTTGTCATTTGGAATACCTGTTCCTCCATGTAATACTAGTGGAATTGGTAATTTTTTATTAATTATATCCATTGTTTCAAAATCTAAGTTTGGTTCACCTTTATAGAATCCATGTACACTTCCTAGTGCTGGAGCTAGTGAATCAATATTTGTATTTGTATAAAGTACTAAGCAATCTTCTAAAGTTGCATTTAAAGAAGTTGCAGAAATATTATCTTCTGTTCCCCCAATATGTCCTACTTCAGCTTCTACACTTATACCTCTTTCATGAGCATAATCTACTACTTCTTTTGTAATACGAATATTTTCATGTAATTCATGTTTTGAAGCATCTATCATTACTGATGTATATCCTGCATCAATGGCATTTTTACATGATTCAAAAGATGTACCATGATCTAAATGAATACATACTGGAATTTCGATACCTAAAGATTCTACTAATCCTCTTACCATACTAGATACAGCAATGTATCCACCCATATATTTTGTAGCACCTTCACTTACACCTAAGATTACAGGCACTTTCATCTCATTACATTGTTCTAAAATATATTTTGTCCATTCCAAATTATTTATGTTAAATTGTGGAATAGCATAATGTCCTTTTTTAGCTTTATTCATCATTTCAATGAAGTTTACTAACATTCCTATCACCCACTTTAATCATAAGTAATTAGTTATTTTTTGTCAATGAAATCAAGGATTTCTAAGTAAAGAAGATGTAAATTTACTATGATATTTTATGCATAAAATTAAAAATATTTATCAATTAGTTCTTTAATAAAAGATGTGTACTCTACTTCTTCTTCATTTTCATCAATTAAACATAGTGGCGGGAATAATACACACCAAAAGTTGTTGCCTACTCCTTCACCTAAAGTTATGACTAATGATTCATATTCTCCTTCTTCATAATAGATACCTTTATATACTTTTTCAGGAAAATAATTATAACCATAATTAATAGAATAATCTTTTACTTCTTGTTTTAATGTTTCATCAATTACTTTTAAATTTTCATTGATACTTTGTCTTGTATCATTTATATTTTTAGGGGTATATTTTAGTGATTTTAAATTATTCTTTAGTTTTGATACTACTCTTTCTTTTATCATTTGATCTTCTTTTGAATTACTATTTGCGATTACTCTAAATCTAATGGACTCTTTTGGTATAATTATAGTTTCATTCTTACTTAGGGACATTACTACTATTATTATTGCGATTATTATTAGAGTTTTTTTCATATAAAAACCTCACTTTCAATTTTATAGTGAGGTTTTATTTTTTATTTTATTCAAGATTTTTAAAGATAAATAACATTCTATCTTTTCCAGATAGGTCTTTTTTTACTTCTACTTTGATATTTCCTAGTACTTCTTTGGCTAGATTTGTTATATCCCCAGCTTGAGTCATACCTATTTCAAAGGCTATTAAACATTTATCTTTCATATGATTAGGTAGATTATTAATAATCTTTTTATAACAATCTAATCCATCAACTCCTGCGAATAGTGCTAGATGTGGTTCATTATTTAATACAATGTCTTCTATTTCTTCTGTTGTTTTTATATATGGTGGATTACTTATTATGACATCATATTTTTTATTTATGTTTTCAAACATATCACTTTGAATTAGATTAGCTTTTGAATTTAGTTTTTCTTTATTTACTTTAGTTACTTCTAAAGCTTTTTCACTTATATCTATTAAATCCACAGAATTTGTGGAAACTTTTTGTTCAAGAGTTAGTCCAATCACTCCACTTCCACAGCCTAAATCAATTATATCCACAGGTTCTGTGAAAAACTTTTTTATATATTCTGTTGTTTGTTCTACTAATTCTTCTGTTTCAAATCTTGGAATTAGAACATTTTCATTTATATAAAATTTATTTCCATAGAAATTAACATTTCCTATTACATATTGTAGTGGTTTTCCTTCTTCTAAAGCCATTACTTCTTTTTTATAAATTTCCACTGTTTCTTCTGGTACAGTTTCTTCTAAACATGTTAATAATTCTAATGGATTTTTATTTAATAGTTCTGCTAGAAGTATTTTAGCATGGTCTGAATGAATGTGCTGTTTAGCAAAAAACAGAAGATTATCTACTGTCATTACTCTTCTGTTTCTCCTTTTAATTTCATTTTTTGATCTTCTTGAATTAAAGCGTTAATAATATCTTCTAAGTCTCCGTCCATTACTCTATCTAAGTTCTTAGTTGTAAATCCGATACGATGGTCAGTAACTCTATTTTGTGGATAGTTATAAGTTCTAATTTTTTCAGCACGATCTCCAGAACCAATTTTACTACGTCTTTCTGCTCCAACTTCTTCTAATTGTTTTTGAAGTTCTAATTCATATAGACGTGTTTTTAATACTTTCATAGCTTGTTCTTTATTTTGAATTTGGCTGCGTTCGTTTTGACATGTTACTACTGTATTTGTTGGTAAGTGAGTAATTCTTACAGCTGAGTCAGTTGTATTTACTCCTTGTCCTCCACATCCACTTGAACGATAGATATCAATTCTTAAATCATTTGGATTAATTTGAATATCAATATCATCATCTGCTTCTGGCATTACTAATACTGTTGCAGTTGATGTTTGTAAACGTCCATTTGCTTCTGTTACAGGAACACGTTGAACTCTATGTGAACCACTTTCATATTTTAATAATGAATAAGCATTTTTACCTTTAATAATAAATTCTATTTGACTGAATCCTCCAGCAGTTCCATCTACTGAGTTATAAACTTGATATGAAAATCCTTGTTTTTCTGCATATCTTGTATACATTCTAAATAAGTCCCCAGCGAAGATATTTGCTTCATCTCCTCCAGCTGCACCTCTTATTTCAATAACAACGTTTTTATCATCATTTGGATCCTTTGGAATTAATAAAATTTCTAGTTCTTGGTCTAAAGATGCTTTTTCTTCTTCTAATAATTTTAATTCTTCTTTAGCCATTTCTCCTAATTCTGAATCTTTTACCATTTCTTTTGTATTTTCAATATCTTCTAATACTCTTTTATATTTTTTATAACATACTACTATATCTTCTAATGAAGACATTTCTTTTGAGTATTCTTTTGTCTTTTTGATATCACTTAGAATTTCAGGTTTAGTTAGTTCTTGTTCTAAAAATTCATATTTTTCTAATGTTGCTTCTAATCTTTCTATCATATTTTTCACCCTTTCTGGTAATCAGTTGTATTATATCACAACTTTTTAAGAAAAAAAACTAGATTATTGTTCTAGTTCTAATTCATCTTCATCGATTACAACTAAATCTTTTAATTCTTCATTAGTGTCTTCGTCATAATCTTCATCTTCTGTATCATCATAGTTGTCTTCTTCGATATCGTCTTCGTTTTCTTCTTCTTCTTCATTTTCTTCGATATCGTCTTCATCATCTTCGTCAGTAATTTTAATTACTTTGTCAGAAGTATGTCTACTTCTTAAATCCCATGATCCATCTTCTAACATGATGAATCTTTTATCTGTAGCTAGAGCTGTATAGTAGTCAGCGATTTTAGAATCGATTGCACTTTCTGGTAGTTCTAGTAGTTTTGCTATTTTTTTGAATAAATTTAATGTGTTAATTGGTTTAGCACTTTCTTCTAATAATAAATAAGTTATATCTTTGTTAGACATTAACTCTAACTCGTCTTTCGACATTTTTTTTAGACTCATACGCCCTCCTATATAAAAACATAATATGTTGTTTTTTTCATTCTTTTTTCTCGGTAAAAAATTACCAATAAACTTATAACATATATATTTTATAATTACAACCTTTTTTTACATTTTTTCAGGAACTTTTAATCCTAATACATCTAAAAGTACGTTATTTATATCATATACAAGTTTTGTTAATACTAACCATGATTCTTGTAATTCTTTATTTTCTTCTACTAATACTTTATTTTCTGCATAGAATTTATTATATAGTGAAGTTAACTTATATACATATTCTGCAATATCATTTAAAGTTTTTGTTTCTAGTGATCTAGTTAAAACTATTGGTAAATTTAAAATAGTTAAAGCTATTTCAGTTTCTGTTTCTCCTTTTAATGTATGAATTCTTTCTTGTTTTAATTCTTTTGCTTTATTTAATAAAGATTTCATTCTTATTGTTGAATATAGTAAGTATGGACCTGTTTTTCCTTCTAGGTCTGCAAATTTTTCTACTTCAAATATATAATCAGTGCCTCTGTATGGTAGTAAGTCAGCATATTTTAGAGCAGCAATAGCAACTGTTTTAGCAACTTCTGCTCTTTCTTCTTCTGGTACTGTTTCTGGATTAATTCTTTTTAGAGTTTCTTCATTAACTAGTTCAATTAAACTTTTTAGAGTCATTACTCCACCATCTCTTGTTTTAAATGGCTTTCCATCTTTTCCATTCATTGTACCAAATCCAATAAATTCTAATACTACATTTTCATCTACTAATTCTGCTTTTCTTGCAGCACGGAATACTTGCTCAAAGTGTAAGTCTTGTCTTCCATCTACACAGTACCAAATTTCATCTGGATTGTAGTCTTTCTTTCTTTGCAATATTGTTGCAAGATCTGTTGTTTCATATGATACTGAACCATTTGATTTTACTAATAGTAGTGGTGGCATTGGAGCTTTGTCATCTTCTTTGATAACTTCTACTATTTTAGCTCCTTCACTTTCTACTATGATGTTTTTATCTTCAAATATTTTGATTAGTTCTTCAAAGTATTCTGCTGAATCACTTTCTCCTAACCATAATTCAAAATCTACATTTAATTCTTTATAAGTTTTATTAATATCTGCTTTAGATATTTCTACTACTCTTTTCCATAAATCATAGTACCCTCTTTCATATGATTGGATTTTAGCAGTTACTTCTCTTCCTTCTTCTAGATAGGCTTCATCTTCTTTTGCTTTTGTTGATGCTAGAGGATAAATCTTTTCTAAGTCAGCATTAGTAATTGGAAGTTCTACTTCAGAGTAATCTCCTTCATATGATTCATCGAAATATGGTAATTCTGGATACATGTGTTTTAATTCTAATACTACTAGTCCTAGTGGTCTTCCATAGTCTCCTAAGTGAGCATCTCCTAAAACTTCATGTCCAAGTAATCTTGCTAATCTTTTTAAAGCTTCTCCAATATTAGCACTTCTTAAGTGCCCTACGTGTAATGCTTTAGCTACGTTAGCTCCACCGTAATCTAATACGATCTTTTTAGGTTGTTCTTTATCAATATTATTATTCAAATCTTCTGATATTTTATTCATTAATTCTGATAAATATTCATCAGTTAAAGTAATATTAATAAATCCTGGACCTGCAATATTTATATTTGTAAATCTATTATCTTGTTCTAATAATTTAGCTATATCTTCAGCTATCATTCTTGGTGCTTTACCATATTTTTTGGCTAATGGCATAGCATCGTTTATTTGGAATTGACCTAAATCCTTTCTTCCTGATGGTTGTAAGATTAGATTCTCTACTTCGTAACCAGCATTATTAACTATTTCTTTTAATGATGCTGTTAATTCTTTTATTATACTCATTTAAATCACCTCTATTTTATAGTTAAACTTGTCATTTTCTATTTGATATTCTATTTCTATATTGTTATCTTCCCATCGGACTAATTTTATTGTCTTGATGGTTACAATTAAATTCTTCTCCATTCCTTTAACATAAATAGTTCCTTGAGAATTCTTTTCTTTGTTAAAGTTATATTTCATTAATAAAGAATCGTTTTCCCGGATTAGTTCTTTGGTGATATAGTTGAATTTTACTAATGTTTTTTGATCATCTTGTTCATTGTAAATAATTACTTTGTCGTCATCATTATAAATAGCTGGTACAACATATTCAAAATTATCTTCAGCATTTTGTAATGTAATTTTAGCATTTACTTTTGACACAATATCACCTCTTTCAAATTTATAGTTTAGATTATAGCACATTTTTTATTTTTTTAATACATATTTTGGCAATTGTAATCAATAATAATAACAAGGTGATGCATATAATGAGAAAATTTATTAAGAGATGTTTCTTTTTTTGTGTTTTTCTTGGTTTTATGGTAATTGGAATTAGTATTTTATATGTTAAACTATCTCCTAGCTTGAATATTAATAGTACTAATAGTATTCAGTTAGTTGATAATAATGATATGGTTTTTTTTAAAGGTAATGAATCTAAAGAATGGGTAAGTTTAGATTATATTTCTGATGATTTAATTAATGCTACTATTTCTACTGAAGATAAAAATTTTTATAAACATTTTGGTTTTGACTTACTTAGAATAATTAAAGCTAGTTATATAAATATTGTTAATAGAAGCACTATTCAAGGAGCATCTACTATTAGTCAACAATATGCTAAAAATTTATTTTTAGAATTTGAGAAGACTTGGAAAAGAAAATGGGATGAGATGTGGTACACCTTAAGAATAGAAGATGATTATTCTAAAGATGAAATATTAGAGGGATATTTAAATACTATTAATTATGGTCATGGTAAATATGGAATTGAAAATGCTAGTAAGTATTATTTTAATAAGACTGCTAATGAATTAACTTTAGCAGAAGCTTCTATTTTAGTAGGTATTCCTAAGGCTCCTTCTAATTATTCTCCTTTAATTAATTATGATTTATCTAAAAAAAGACAAAGAATTGTACTAAATACAATGGTAAATAATGGTTATATTACTCAAGAAGAAGCTGATTTTGCGTATGATCAAGAACTTGTTTTTACTAAGACTAATAGTAAAGATGAAGTTACTTCACTAATGTATTATAAAGATGCTGTTTTGGACGAATTAGAAAGTATTAATTCTATTCCTAAGAATTATAATGAAATGACTGGATTAAAAATCTATACTAATTTAGATTATAATGCTCAAAAAAAGTTAGAAAATTCTATAAGTGATTCTTTAGGTAATAGTAATTTAGAAGTTGCTTCTGTAATGATTAAACCTGATACTGGTGGAATAATTGCTTTAATTGGTGGGAAGAACTATGAAATATCTTCTTATAATAGAGCAACTGATTCTTTAAGACAAGTTGGATCAACTATGAAACCATTTCTTTATTATTCTGCATTAGAGAATGGTTTTACTTCTAGTAGTGCTTTTACAAGTGAAGAGACTACTTTTTCTTTTGCGACTGGAGAGGATTATTCTCCTAAAAATTATAATAATAAGTATGGTAATCGTCCTATTTCAATGGCTGCTGCTATTGCTTATTCAGAAAATATATATGCTGTTAAAACACATCTATTTCTTGGAGGAGAATCATTAATTAATACTGCTAAACGTGTAGGAATTACTGCTAAATTGGAAAACATTCCTTCTTTGCCTCTTGGTACTAATGAAATTAATATTATTGAGATGGTTTCTGGCTATGCTAGTTTTGCAAATCTTGGTTATAAGATTAAACCTCATTTGATAGAGAAAATTGAAGATATGGATGGAAATGTTTTATATGAATGTAATCATGATAAAGAATTAGTACTTAATCCTAGTTTAGTTTTTATTTTAAATAATATGTTAACTTGTACTTATAATACTAATTTTATTGATTATAATTATCCTACTGCAGTTAATCTTGCTAATAAATTAACGCATACTTATGCTATTAAAAGTGGAACTACTAATACTGATAATTGGTATATTGGATACAATAAAGATGTTGTTACAGGGGTTTGGGTTGGTTATGATGATAATCATAATATTAATTCTACTGAGTATAAATATGCTCAAAATATATGGTTTAATGCAACTGAGGGATATATGATTGGTAAAGATAATAAATCTGTTTGGTATGACGTACCTAATAATGTATCTGGGGTATTTGTTGATCCTATATCAGGTAAACCTGTTACTGATGATAAAAGTAAGAAAGTATTAATGTATTTTTTAAAAGGAACTGAACCTAATGCAAGTGATCCTGTATTTGATGAAATTTATTCTAATGAAGTAGGTACTTAGAATTGATTTAAAGACCCTTTTTTGCTATAATTGGTATAGCATTGAGGTGATGATATGTATATAATTATTGGTAGTGTTGTAGGACTATTATTTATATTAGTAACTATAATATCTATTTATCATAATAAATTTCAATTTTGCATTATAAAAATTGATGAAGCAGAAAATAATATTGGGGTTTTATTAGATAAGAAACGTGAATTATTAGAAAGAACTAGACCTATTATTAAGAAGGAATTAAAGTTAGAAGAATTCTTAGAGAAGATTAATGATTGGGATAGTAATAATTTTAATCATTTTGAAATTAATAGTATTTTGAAAGATTGTTCTTATGATTTATTTAAATTATTAGATGAAAATGAAAAATTATATAAAAGTGAAGCATTAGTTAGTATTATAGAAGAACTTAATGATAATGAAGATATGATTGTTGGATCAATTAACTATTACAATGATAATGTAGTTGAATTTAATAAGTTAGTTGTTAGTTTTCCATCTAAATTAGTTGCATTTTTATTTAGATATAAGAAGAAACAATTTCATAATAATGAAAAAAGAGAAATGTATGAAATATTAAATGAGAAGTAGGATGTGTAGTATGAATTTTATAGATAGAATTAAAGAAAGAGCAAAAAGTGATAAAAAGAGAATTGTTTTACCAGAATCTATGGATAAAAGAGTTATAGAGGCAGCTGAGAAGATTTTAAGAGAAGATCTTGCAGAAGTTGTTATTGTTGGTAAGAAGGAAGATATTTTAGAGATTTCTCAAGGATATGATATTAGTAAAGCTATTATAGTAGACCCTTTTACTGAAGAATATACAGAAGAATTAATTAATGAATTAGTTGAATTAAGAAAAAGTAAAGGTATGACTTATGAAGAGGCTAAAAAGTTATTATTAGAAGATTATATGTATTATGCATGTATGTTAGTTAAAACTGGTCGTGCTGATGGTGTTGTATCTGGTGCATGTCACTCTACTTCTAATACACTTAGACCTGCTTTACAAATTATTAAGACTAAACCTGGAGTTATGTTAGTATCGGCATTTTTCTTAATGGTTGTACCTAATTGTGAATATGGAGAAAATGGTACATTTATCTTTGGAGATTCAGGACTTGAACAAAATCCTACTCCTGAGAAGTTAGCGGCTATTGCGGCAAGTAGTGCTGATAGTTTTAAATTGCTTGTTGAAGCTGAACCTAGAGTTGCAATGTTATCTCATTCAACTATGGGTAGTGCGAAACATGCTGATGTTGATAAAGTTGTTGAGGGAGTTAGAATTGCTAAAGAAATGTATCCTCAATACAAGATAGATGGTGAAATGCAATTAGATGCCGCAATAATACCTGAAATTGCTGCTTCTAAGGCTCCTGAAAGCGAAGTTGCAGGACATGCTAATGTATTAATATTCCCAGACTTAGATGCAGGTAATATTGGATATAAATTAGTTCAAAGACTTGCTAAAGCTGAAGCTTATGGACCTATTTGTCAAGGAATTGCTGCTCCAGTAAATGATTTATCTCGTGGATGTAGTGCAGATGATATCGTTGGAGTTGTTGCAATTACAGCAGTACAAGCTCAAAATAATTAATTAAAAAAATACACAGTTTTGTGTATTTTTATTTTGGAATATTTATTCTTAATTTAAATTTCCATATAGTCATTTTATTAGAGATATTTAATCTTGGTATTTCACATTCTCCTCGATGAAAACATTCAAATTCAGCCATTGTTAAGGTTTTATAATTATGTTTTTTTAAGTACTTTAGTCGTTTTTCAAATACTTTTATATTCATTATCATATTATCTTTTATATTTTGTTCTACTCTTTTATCTAATTCTATAAACGAATGTTATCCTAGAATAGCAACTGATTGTTCTCTATATATGAAGAAAAGTGCTCCTATTATTAATAATAGTATTGCTGTTATAATTATTATTACCTTTTTCATATACTACTTCTTGGTATAAATATATCAAAATAAAAAAAAGAAATAGTTGTCTATTTCTTATTCAACATTCCAGTTTATTTCCTTTAAACCTTTACTTTTTAAGAATTCATTTGTTTTTGAAAATGGTTTACTTCCAAAGAATCCATTTCTTGCAGAGAATGGAGATGGATGAGGAGATTCAATTATGTAGTGTATTGGGTTTGTAATATATTTTTTCTTTTCTCTTGCATAATTTCCCCATAAAATGAAGACTACTGGTTCCTCTTTTTTATTTAGTATTTTTATAATCTCATCCGTGAATGTTTCCCATCCTTTATTTGCATGAGATGCTGGTTTATGTTCTTCTACTGTAAGTACTGCATTAAGTAATAATACTCCTTCTTTTGCCCATGGTTTAAGTGAATTATGTTCTGGAAAAGGTATTCCTAAATCACTTTCTAGTTCTTTAAAAATGTTTTTTAATGATGGTGGTTTTAATACTTCATTGCTTACTGAGAACGATAGTCCTTCTGCTTGATTAGGTCCATGATATGGATCTTGACCTAGAATTACTACTTTTACATTATTGTAATCTGTATATTTAAATGCATTAAATACTTCTGTTTTCTTTGGATAAATTGTTTTTTGTTTATACTCATTATTTACATAATTTATTAATTCTTTAAAATATTCTTTATTTACTTCTTCAGTTAATAAAGAATCCCATGTATTTCCTATCATATTTTCCTCCTACTTGTGATAACTTTCATTGTTAAGTATTTTATAACAACGATATATTTGCTCTAAGAGAAGGACTCTAAATAACTGATGAGGGAATGTCATTTTTGAGAATGATAAGTGCAATTTAGACATTTGTTTAATTTCATCACTTAATCCAT
Source organism: Bacilli bacterium (assembly GCA_016293205.1). Taxonomy (GTDB): domain Bacteria; phylum Bacillota_I; class Bacilli_A; order RF39; family UBA660; genus JAEDES01. Next base: position 77,838 of record JAEDES010000002.1, on the reverse strand, counting down.
AGCTTCCACCTATTATAAATACTATATTACTGTTTTCTATTTGAATTTGATTTAGTTTTTCTGAAAACTCTTCTGATGTTAGTTGTTTTCCTTCAATTTCCATTGTAATTATATAATCTCTTGGACTTAGATGTTTTTTTATCTTTTCTGCTTCTAGGAAAATTGCTTTTGACTCCTCTACTAAACCTTCATCTTTTACTTCTATTAATTCAATATTAGTATATTTTTTTATTCTTTTAGTATATTCATCTATAGCATCTTTTAAGTACTTTTCTTTGATTGTTCCTACAGTGATTAACTTTATCATATTACACCTCTATTATTGGTCCATTTTCATATTGTCTTGCAATTGTTATATTTACATCTATTTCTTGTTCTTTTATAGCTTCAAGAGCTTTTTCTTCTGTATTATTTTTCTCACTTAAGTGGGCTAAAATAATATTTTTTGTTCTTGGACCAATTATTTTCTTTAAGTATTTAGATGTTGTTGTATTAGATAAATGGCCAATATCACTTATAACTCTTTCTTTTAAGAATCTTGGATATGGACCATCCATTAGCATTACTTCATCATGATTACTTTCTATTAGATATAAATCTTTATTTACCATTTTTGCTAAATATTTTCTATTTATATATCCTGTATCTGTTACATATACAAGACTTTTGTCGTTATGATTAATAATGAATCCTACAGATGATGGAGCATCATGTGATGTATGAATTAATTCTACTTCTACATCATTTATATTGAAATTATCATCTATAAATTCACATCTTGATAGTGGTATATATTCTTTTAAACTGTCATACATATCTCTTGGAATAAATGCATGTAAATTGGTATGTTTTACTAATGATGCAAGTCCATTGATATGGTCTTTATGACAATGGGTAATTAAAATTCCAGAAAATTGTTCAAAAGAAAGGGAATTTTCTTCTAAACTCTTTTTTAAAGTTAAGTAGGAAACTCCCATATCAATGATTATATTGGTATCACCACATAATATAATTGAACAATTTCCTTTTGATCCGCTTGCGATTGTTTGTATTTTCATTAATACAATGTCATTGGATTAATTGATTGTGAACCACCAGAATAAGGTTTACCACGCCATAATCCAAAGTGTAAGTGTACTCCTGTTGCAGCCCCGGTTCTACCCATTCCACCGATTGGCTGACCTTTATATACTACATCTCCAGTTTTAACATAACGACATCCTGGACACATATGTGCGTAGAGTGTAAAGAATCCATTTTGATGGTCAATAATAATATATTCACCATTATCTCCATATCCTCCAGCGTATCCACCATATTTCTTTTTAGATTCAACGACTACTCCAGCTTCTGCAGCGAAGATATTTGAACCATATCCACATCCTGCAATGTCTACACCATCATGTAATGTTCCCCAACGCCAACCATAATGACTTGATATTGATGAACATGATGCTGGCCATCCCCAATTTCCACCGACAGGTACTACTGTTCCCCATCCAATGCTATATGTTCTAGTTCCTTTGATAACTATTTCTTTTACTGGTTCCTTTAAAACTTCTGTTGTTAATGGTTCAATATTTGTTATTTGACCATTAATCTTTGTAACTCTTTGAGTTACTTTATTTTCTCCTTTAATACCATTTTGAATTGTTACTGAGTAATTAGTATATTTGGTATTATCTAGTCTTGTTTCTGTTTGATAGTTTGTTACTTCTCTTTTTACAACATAATCTTGTTGTAAAACATTAAATTGAGGTTTTAAAATACCAATTGTTACTTTTTGTCCGGGATATAACAAACTATTTTCATTTGTAAATTCAGGATTGGCAATTAAGAATTCTTCAGTTGATACTTTGTTATTGAAAGCAACATCTGTAATTGTATCTCCATCTTGAACTGTATAAGTTTGTTGAGGATCAGTTGTTCCAAACATTAAGTATTGACTTAATTCTTTTTCATCTTGATATATTACTTTATTTACTGGAATATTTTGTTCTTTAATTGTTATTTTATTTTGAATATAAATATTTTCAATTATTTCTCCAGTATCAGTAATTTTTTCTTGTGTATCATTAGCAAACGCTTCATAACTTGCTTCTGGAATAAAGGCTTTAACTGTATTATAAATAGACTTTTTAAATACTTCTTTATCTAATACATATACTGTTAAATTCTTAGTAGAAATATCTTGTCCATTTAATGTTTTTGCTGTTGCACCTTTTATACTTATTTTATATCCATTGATTGTGAACGGTGATTTATCTTTAATCTTATTATAAATACTTTTTACAGAAGTAATATTATTGTTAAATGTTACTTCTTTTACAATATCCAAATCAGATGGAATATATACTTTATCTACATTATATTTTTTCTTTATTTCTATTTGTTTTTCATTAATATAATCTTCAAGTTCTGTCTTTGATTTAATTATTCCTAGTGAGTCACCTTTTAAATACACTCTATATACTTTTTGAGGTGTTTTCGTTACTAAACTTGTTCCAGTTGTAATTATAGAACATAGAATAATTAATAGAATCGTTATTTTTTTAAGATCCTTTTTCATTATTGTATCCCCTCCACATTATCCTTTTCTTTTCTTAGATTTAGAAATGTTGATGTATTCTTTTTAAATAATAATTCGATTGTTGCGGTTGGTCCATTACGGTGCTTACCTATTATAAGTTCACTTATACTGTTATTATCTTCAGTACGAGCTTCTTTATTATAATAATCATCACGATATAAGAATGCTACGATATCGGCATCTTGTTCAATTGAACCTGATTCACGTAAGTCACTCATTAATGGTCGTTTATCTTCTCTTCCTTCAACACTACGTGATAATTGTGATAAAGCTATTACTGGAACACCTAATTCTAGAGCTAAAGTCTTTAAACTTCTTGATATATCTGAAACCTCTTGTTGACGATTTGTTCCATAGTTTTTCCCTCCAGAAATAAGTTGTAAATAGTCGATCATAACTAAAGCAAGTCCTTTTTCACTGCTTGCTAAACGTCTACATTTTGCTCTTATTTCTCCAATTGTTATACCAGGAGTGTCATCTATAAATAAATTTGTTGTTGATAATTGTGATGATGCTTCATTTATTCTTTTCCAGTCATTATTCATTAAATTACCTGTACGTAGTTTAAATCCTTCTAATTGACCTAATGAAGATAAAATACGCATTGCTAATTGTTCAGCAGACATTTCCAAGTTAAATAAGGCAACTGATTTTGGTTGTGTCATGGCAACATGAGTCGCAAGATTTAATGCAAAAGCAGTTTTTCCCATAGCGGGACGAGCTGCAATAATAATAAATTCATTTGCATGTAATCCTGTTGTTAATTTATCTAAATCATACCAACCTGTTGATAATCCAGTAATCTCACCTTTATTTTCTGAAAGTCTTTCTAAGTCAGATTGTGTTTTTGCTAAAACATCTTTAATTGATCTAAATTCACTTGCTTTTCTATTCTTTACTATATTAAGAATTTTCTTTTCTGCATTATCTAAAACATCATTTACTGTTAAATCCGGTTGATATCCAGCAGATGCTATTTCTTCAGCGGTTGTTATTAAATTCCTTAATAAATGTGATTCTTCTATATCTTTTATGTAATATTCTGCATTGGCTGCTGTTGGAACTATATTTAATACTTCTGTTAGGTATTCTACTCCTCCAACTTCTGTTAATTGATTATGATTTTTTAAATAGCTTGTAACGGTTGTTAAATCTATAGGAGTTCTTGATTCCATAAGATTTAGCATTGCAGCATATATTTTTCCGTTCTTTTCATCGTAAAACGACTCAGGTAACAATGTTTCTCCGGCTTTTTGTAAGGCATTTTTTGATAAGAAACATGCACCTAATAAAGATTGCTCAGCTTCAATATTACTTGGCATATTTCTTAGTGCCATACATATTCACCTCTACTTTATTACGTGTACTTTTACTACTGCTGTGATTCCTGGATATAAATTGATATTTACATTGTGGAATCCTAGAGAAGATATTTGAGATATTATTTCAATTTGACTCTTCTCTATTTTATAGTTTTTCTTTAATAATTCATCTTTTATTTGCTTAACACTGATACTTCCGAAGACTTTATCTCCTTCACCAGTTTTTACTTTAAATTCTAAAATTACTTTATCTAATTCTTTTTTTAACTCTGTAGCTTGTTGTTTTGCTGCAGCATCTTCTTTTGCTTTATTAGATTTTTCTCTTTCTAATTTAGCTAGGTTTTCTTTATTTTTGATTACTGCATAACCATTTTTAATTAGGAAGTTTTCTGCATACCCATCTTTTACATTCTTGATTTGTCCCTTTTTACCTTGATTTTTTAAATCTTTAATAAAAATTACTTCCATTTTATTCACCCATTTCTTTAATTATTTTCTTAACATCTTGTTCTACTTTACTAATAGTAGTCTTTTCGAACTTAGCTGCTCCTTGTTGAGGAGTACCTCCTCCACCTAATTTAGTCATTATTTTACTAATGTCGTAGTTTCCTAAGCTTCTTGCACTTACACCAATTGTATCTTTACCAATCTTTCCTACAACAAATGATGCTTCAATATTATTAAAGAATAATAATGTATCGGCTGTTCTTGCTAAATCTTCTTTACGATAGATTGTATATGGTGTTGCTTTTGTAAAGGCAATTCTTCTATCTATTGTTTCAATATCCGACATTAATTTTTGTCTTTCTGTATAATCTTCTATATCTTGTTTTAATAGATATTGTACTTTTTTAGCACTTGCTCCTAGACTTGATAAATAATAAGCGGCATAATATGTTTCTGATTTTGTTTTTAACATAAAATTGCTTGTATCTAATACAATACCTGCAAGTAAAATAGTTGCATAGTACGGATCAACATCTATGTCATAATATTCTACTAAATCTGTTATCATTTCACAAGTACTAGATGACTCTGTATCATTAATCATTATTACGTTTTTTAATGAGTCTTTACTTAAATCATGATGATCAATTACTAATTTCTTTTCTATTTTTGATAATACATCTTTTGATTGTAATAGTTCTTCTTTGTTTGTATCAAGAATAATTAATAAGTTTTTATGATCTTTTTTATTAAGATATTTATCTACATCTTCACTTTTAATTATCTTAATACATCCTTCTAATTCTCTTAGTACTTTTTGTACACCTAATTCGTGAGTTTGGTCATCAATTATAAGGTAACAATTTTTCTTTTTTTGTTGCAAAATCATATACATTCCGATAGAACTTCCTAATGCGTCTAAATCTAAGTTCTTATGAGCCATTAAGAAGATGGTTTTTGCTTTATTTATAGTCTTATTTAATGTTCTTTTATTTTCAATTATACTCATAGTTACCTCCTATTCGATATCAATTTTATTATATAATAATTTACCTTTTTTGTAAAATAAAAAGCATACCATAAATGGTATACTTTATTATCTTGTATAAGGCATTAATGCGATAGCACGTGCTCTTTTAACTTGTTTAGAAATATATCTTTGGTGTAATGCACAGTTTCCTGTTACACGTCTAGGTACGATTTTACCTTTTTCATTTGTATATCTTCTTAATGTTTCTGGATCTTTGTAATCAACAGTTTTTCCAGCACACATCATACATATTTTCTTTTTTCTACGATTGAATTCTGCCATTTTAATCCTCCTTCTTAGAATGGTAATTCATCATCGCTAATTTCGATACTAGCACCGAAGTCAGCATATGGATTACTATCTATGTCTGTTCCTTTTGGTTCTGGAGTTCCTCCAAAATCATAAGGTGTTAGCTCTGCACTCTTTGATGCAGTAGCACTCATATTATTAGAATTAGTTGAGGAATTTCTTGATCCTAAAAATTCAACGTTATCAGCTATTACTTCAGTTATATATCTCTTTTGACCATTTTGATCATCATAGCTTCTTGTTTGAATACGACCTTCAATTGCAACTTGACTACCTTGAGTTAAATAGTTTTTACAATTTTCGGCTTGTTTTCTCCATACAACAATGTTAATGAAGTCAGCTTCTCTTTCTCCAGCTTGATTAGAGAAAGGTCTGTTTACAGCTATAGCGAATGTTGCTACTGGTAGATTACTACCTGTATATCTTAATTCAGGATCTCTTGTTAATCTTCCTATTAAAACTACTTTATTCATAATATTACCTCTTAATTTCTTTCTTAGTCTTCTACTTTAACGATTAAGTGACGAAGTAAACTTTCATTAATTCTAACGATACGATCGAATTCCTTAACTGTTTCAGCGTTAGCTTCAACTACATATAAGAAATAATATCCTGTTGTAAATTTGTTAATTTCGTAAGCTAATTCTCTTTGTCCCATAGCTTTTTCTTCTAACATGTTAGCTTTTCCGTCTGTTAAAACCTTTTTCATTTCTTCAGCTGTATTTTTGATTTCAGCTTCTTCCATATCAGGTCTAACGATAAACATAATTTCATATTTGTTCATTCTTGTGCACCTCCTTTTGGTCTAATCGGCTACAAAATGTAGCAAGGAGTATATTAAATACTCGAAACGTATTATACCAAAACTCATTTTCTTTGTCCACCCTATTTATAGAAAAATCCTACAAAATTTTGACCAAATTTGTCCTTTTTTCCTTTAAAACTAGCGTAATGTGAGTAATATTTGTCATTAGTAATTGTATCTATAGGGCTTATTGTTATATTTTTTATATTCATTTTTACTAATTGTTTAGTTATTGTAGTTACTAAATCAATATGATATCCATCATCTTCTTTAGTAATAGTATCTTTCCAAAGTTCTTTATTACTTGCCCATTTTGGATATGTTTCATATACATAGCTTTCTTTTTTTGCTGAACTTCCAATATAGGCATATAAGTCTTCTGGATTGGAGTTAAATTCTTTAATTAATGCTTCTACTGTTTGTTGTGGTAGAAGTCTATCAATATAGGATGCTCCACAATGTGATAAAGCAGTTACTCCTTTTTTTCTATCTTCTATTATTATGATTGGACAATCTGCCATAGGATGCCCCACTACTATACCTTTATACTTTTCTTCTAGTATTAAAATGTCTGTTTTTATATCTTCATACCAGTAGTCTTCCTTTTGCATAAATGTATCGTCTAGCACTACATATTTACCATCTTCATATAAATCACTTTTATCAGGTGATTTTTGGTTTGCTTGAAACATTTTTTCACCTTTAAAGCCATTTTTTAATCCTAATTTGTGTCTAGTTTCTTTAAAAATTTGCTTTATAGTATCTTCAGATAGGTCTTTGTCATAGAATTTTTTGTTTCTACATAGTACTCCATCTTGCTTATTTGTTTCAAATATTTTTATTCTTGTTTCCATATTAAACATTAAATCTAAAGTGACAGATATCTCCGTCTTGCATTAGATAATCTTTTCCTTCTAAGCGGGCTTTACCTGCTTCTTTTACTTTCAATTCACTTCCACATTCAATTAAGTCATCATATGATATTACTTCTGCTCTAATGAATCCTTTTTCAAAATCTGTATGGATAATTCCAGCACATTGTTTAGCATTCATTCCTTTTTTGAATGTCCATGCTCTTACTTCATCTTTTCCTACTGTGAAATAAGTAGCTAAACCTAAGATATCATAAGTAGCAGTTATTAATTTGTCTAATCCTGATCCATCTAATCCTAAACCTTCTAACATTTCTTGTTTATCTTCAGGAGATAGTTCACTTAATTCTTCTTCTACTTTTGCACATAAACTAACTACTCTAGCATTTTCTTTTGATGCATATTCTTTTACTTGTTTTACGTAGTCATTATCATCATTACCTAGTTCACTTTCTTTGATATTTGCTAGGTAAATAATAGGTTTAATTGTTAAGAAACTATATGATTTTAATAACTTTCTTTCTTCATCAGTAAAATCTATTTGACGTAGTGGAATATTTTCTAATAAAGCCTGTTTTGCTTTTTCTAAAGCTTCTACTTCGATAATATCGTCCTTATTCTTTGTTGTTCTTGCTTTTTTGGCTACTCTTTCTAATCTATTATTTACTACATCTAAGTCAGCAATTGCTAATTCTAGATTAATTGTTTCAATATCTCTAATAGGATCTGGTGTTCCATATACATGGATTATTTTTCCATCATCAAAACATCTTACTACTTCTACAATAGCATCTACTTCTCTAATATGTGATAAGAATTTATTACCTAAACCTTCTCCTTTAGATGCTCCTTTTACTAGTCCTGCTATATCAGTAAATTCATATGCTGTTGGAATAAATTTATTTGGTTCATACATATCTTTTAATTTATTCATTCTTTCATCAGGCACTGTAACTACTCCTACGTTTGGTTCAATTGTTGCGAAAGGATAGTTTTCTGCTAAGATTTTTTGATTTGTAATAGCATTAAAAAGTGTTGATTTTCCAACATTTGGTAATCCAACTATTCCTGCTGTTAAACTCATATTTATACCTCATTTCTTATTTAATTATAACATATTTAGTTTATTCTTATTTTGTTTGAAGAATTTTTATCTTTTTTAATGTAAAGTTTTCTTCAATTACGTGTCATATTATATTATATTTTTCCTTTTATATCAATAAAAAAACACCCTAAGGTGTTTAAATATTTGGCGTAACTCCAGGTCCAATTGGTAGTCCTAAAATATACCATCCTATTACTAATAATATCCATGCTATAGATATATATAAGAAATAAGGTGTAATTAATTTCATTGATTTTCCAATTGTATATGGTTTTTCTTTATGTAAATTATATACGTTTAAGAATCCGATATAAAGTACAAATGATGCCATTAAAGGAGTAAATCCTTTTGTTAGTGAATCTCCTGCTCTCATTACAATTTGAGCGAATTGTGGAGATATATTTGATTGCATGAATATTGGTACAACAACTGGTGAGAATAAATACCATTTATTTGCAGTTGATGCTAGGAATATTCCAGAGAATGCAATTAATATCATTGTTACAATGATTAGTGAAATTCCACTTATATCAATATAACTTAATATATTTGCTAGCCAAGTAGTGATTACTATTCCAATATTTGTTTCTTTGAAGATTGCTATAAATTGAGCTGCTACAAAGATTAATACAAATACTGTTCCTATCTTAGCAAAGATATCTCCTATTTTTTTAATTAATTCTTTATCATTTTTTATTGTTTTAGAACTTATTCCATATCCTAATCCTGTTAAAATAAAGAATAAAGATACTACATATGGAAAAGCATTTTTTAAATATGCTTTAGGTCCAAAGATTTGTGTTAAGTAAAACTTTTCTTTCATATCTAGTAATAATCCAGAACCAGGTAAACCAGGTATTAATGAATATACTACTATGAATGCATATATAATAGCTATTATTAAGGCTGTTCTTAAACCTTTTTTCTCATTTCTTTCTTGTTCTATTCTCTTTTGTTCTTCTTCTACAATTGTTGTTGTACTATATTGTTCTGTCTTAGCAAGTTCTTCTTCTCTTTTATATTTTCCTATCTTTGGTGCTATTACTTTTTCAATAATAATTGTACCTATTATTGAAATAATAAATGATGCAGCAATTATAAAGAAAAGATTTGAACTTAAGGCTATGTGACTTGTTTCATCAATTAATTCGGCTGCTACTTTTGTGTAGTCCATTAACGATATTTCTGCTGTTCCTATAAATAATGTTGCTCCTGTTCCAAAGGCAACTCCACAGAAAGCAGTTATTATACCTAATATTGGATTTCTACCAATAATGAAGTAAATCAATGCTGTAAGTGGTATTAATAATGCATATCCAATATCATTAATTATTGATGATGCGGTTGCCAATAATAATATTAAGAATGTTAATACATATTTTGGTACTTGTGATAAGTATTTTCTTGAAAATGTTTCAATTAAACCTGATGCTTCTGCAACAGCTAGACCTATCATTGATATTAGTAAGAATCCTAATGGTGTAAATCTTAAGAAATTTAGTAATGCATTACTTAAGATGAACTTTAGTCCACTAAAACTAAAGAGATTCTCTACTGCAATTAATGTTGGTTCAAGTTCTTTTGTATTAACATTAACTGTATTATATGTGGCTTGCATTTCAAATGCTGATAATATTCCACTTAATATTACTACTACAATTGTTAAAAAGATAAATATTGTAATTGGATGAAAATAAAACTTTTTTAACTTTAGTTTTCTTTTATCATTCATACTTTTTATCCTTCCTCTGAAATGATTTTCTTTAATTTTTTATTAAAATCAATTCTTGGTATTAGAATGGTCCTATTACAATTTAGGCATTTTATTTTAATATCTGCACCTACTCTTGTAATTTCCCATTCATTAGCACCACAAGGGTGTTGTTTTTTCATTATAACTTTTGTTCCTACTTCGTAATTATTGTTTTCCATGATGCACCTCAATTTGTGGGAATGGTATTTTTACTTTAGCATTATCTAAGGCTTCTTTAATCTCTTTTCTTAGGATTCTTTGAACTCCGTAATGTGCCATTGGCTTAGTTGGAACTGTTATTCTATATACAATTGATGAGTCTCCTAAACTATTTATACCTAGAATTTCAATTTCTCCAGTTGTATCTGGAATAGTTCCACTTAAATTTTCAGCTAAGTCTTTTAATACCTTTTCTACTTTTTCTGATTTTTGATTATAATCTACAGAAACATCTACAATTGCTAAAGAATCATGAAGACTATAGTTAACTATATCGTCCATATATCTATTTGCTATTATTTTTGTTGCTCCTGTGTAATCTCTTATTCTTGTTGTTTTTAACCCGATAGATTCAACTTGTCCCATAAATGTTCCAACTTGAATTGTATCACCTACATCATATTGAGCTTCTGTTATAATTGAAACTCCAGCAATTAAATCTTTTGCTAGATCTTGAAAAGCTAAACCAATAATAGCTGTTGTTACACTTAATCCTGTAATTAGAGCATTTACATTAACTCCAAATGTTGCAAGGATTGCCAATAATGCAATTGCAACTATTATGTATTTAACTATGTTTATAATAAGTAATCTTACTGTTTCAACTCTTTGATAATGATGATTTTTCTTATTTACTTTTATTACCTTATATATAATATTTTTTATTATTTTGTAGGCTAGAATAGCTACTACTATATATACTATTGGCAATACTATTTTCATTATATTAATACTAGATATTAATTCTTTCATAATTAACCTCTAGGCTCAATATGCATTATTTCTAGTAATCTATTAAGATCATTTCCATTTACGAAGCTTATTTCAATTTTATTACTCTTAATTCTTACTTTTGCACCTAATCTTTCACATAATTCATCTTGTAGATATTTATAATCATTTGATGTTTCTTTTGTTTTTACTTGTTTATGTGCTTTTGGATATTTTTCTTCAGAATTAGTTAATTCTTCTAAACTTCTTACACTTAGTCCTTCTGCTATAATTTTATCTGCTAATTCTCTTTGTTGTTCTTTATTGTCAAGCTTACTTAATACTCTAGCATGTCCCATACTAATTTTTTGTTCACTTACATCTTGTTGAATTACTTCAGGTAATGCAAGTAAACCTATCATATTAGTAATGTGACTTCTACTTTTACCAAGTCTTGCAGCTAATTGTTCTTGTGTTAGACTTAATGTTTCTAATAATTTTTTATAAGCATTTGCTTCTTCAATAGCATTTAAGTTTTCTCTTTGTAAGTTTTCAAGTAATGCTATTTCCATCATTTCTGTATCATCAAAATTTCTTATGATTGTTGGAATTTCTTCTAATCCAGCCATAATTGATGCTTTAACACGACGTTCTCCAGCAATTATTTCGTAACCTTTTATACTTTTCTTTGCAATAATTGGTTGGAATACTCCATGTTCTTTGATTGATGCTGCTAATTCTTTTAAGGCATCTTCATCAAATACTTTTCTTGGTTGGTATGGATTACTTCTTAATTCAGATAACTTAACCATTGTTATGGCTTCTTTTGGTGTTTCTGTAATTATTTTTTCTTCTACTTTGTTATAATCGATTGGTTCGTTATAAAAAAGTTCTTCTAATCCTCTACCTAAAGCTCTTCTTTTACTGGTTACTTCCATTTTGTTCTCTTCCATTGCGTTCAATCACTTCCTTCGCTAAATTAAGATATGCTTCAGATCCTCTACTTTTTGGATCATATGCAATAATTGGCTCTCCGTGTGAAGGAGCTTCTGTTAATCTTACTAATCTTGGAATTATTGTGTTGTATACTTTTTCTTTGAAGAATTTTCTAATATCATCAACAACTTCAAATCCTAGGTTTGTTCTGGAATCTAACATTGTTAATAATACTCCTTCAATATCAAGAGTTGGATTTAATTTTTTTTGAGCCAACATTATTGTTTTTAATAATTGTGTGATTCCTTCTAGTGCGAAGAATTCACATTGTACTGGAATTATTACTGAATTTGATGCTGTTAAAGCATTGATTGTAATAACTCCTAAAGATGGTGGACAATCTATAATTATGTAGTCAAAACTGTCATTTATTGATTCTAAGTGTTTCTTTAATTGTTTACCTTTATCAAAGTTATCTTCTTGGCGACTTTTTTCCATTAATTCGCTGTCGATTCCTGCTAAATTGATAGTTGCTGGTAAAACATATAAATTTTTATATTTAGTTTTAACCATTGCTTCTGTTATAGCGCATTCATCAATTAAAACGTCATAGACACTTTTATCAATCTCTCCTTTATTTATTCCAACACCAGTAGTTGTATTACCTTGAGGATCTAAATCTATTAATAAAACTTTTTTTCCTAATACTGCTAATGATGCTGAAAGATTAATACTAGTTGTTGTCTTTCCTACTCCACCTTTTTGATTTACTAATGATATAACCTTTCCCATCTAATCACCCATTTTCCATATTACTTTAATATTGTATCAAAGAATAAAAGTTTTTTAAATGATTTTATGAAAAAAAGTGGATTTTTATCCACTTTATTTATTCAACATTTTTATCAATTTTAATTATTACTTGGAAAGTTCTTTCAAAATTCATTTCATCTTTATGAACGCTTATGCCATGTGACTCTAAATCTCTTACTAAATCTCTAATTTTATTCATTGCATCGTCTACTGTATAAACAGCTGGTTCTGCTACTGTTGGTAGATCAATAGTTGAGAAATCTGGTGCGCTGAAATAGTCTTTTGTTTTAGGTTGTTGAGGTGCATATCCTTCACTAATTGCTTTTTCCGCATATGAATTATATACTTTTTGTCCTGGAACATTTATATTAAGTAAACTATCTAAGTTATTGCTTGTTTCTTGAGGCTTGATATCTTCAGCTTGTTTCTTTAATGCATTAATATCAACAGGTTCATTTATATTATTAAAATTCATAGGTTCATCTAATTCCTCTGTTTCTTCTTCATCAACATCGGCAGCATTTTCATAATTAATAAATGTGTTACCTTCTGCCGGTGGAACTACTTTATAACCTTCATATGGTTCTACTTCAACAATTTCTTCAACTGGCATTATTGTTGGAGATAATGGTGTTGGATTGATTGGTGTTGGAGTAACAGTTATTTGTTGACTTGTAGTAGCCATGTTACTTATTCCATCTTTGTTGTTTAATCTTTTTATTTCTTCTTCTACAGCTCTAACACTCATTTTTTGATTAATTATTTTCTTTAATAATTCAATTTGTTTTGGAGCATCTGTTAAATTTAATAATGCTCTTGCATGACGTTCTGAGATTTGTTCTTTTAATAGAGAATCTTGAATTTCATCTGGTAGTGTTAATAATCTTAATTTATTAGCTACTGCAGATTGGCTTTTTCCCATTGTTTTTGCCAAATCTTCTTGAGTCATTTCATCTATTTCCAGTATTTTTTGATATGTTCTTGCTTCTTCGATAGGTGTTAAGTTCTTTCTTTGTAGATTTTCTAGTAAGGCTACTTTTGAACTTTCTTTATCATCTAAGTCTCTTATGATCGCTGGTATTTTTGTTAATCCTGCTAAAGCAGATGCTTTATAACGACGTTCTCCAGCAATTATTTCGTATTTGTCTTTTACACTTCTTACGATAATAGGTTGGATTACACCATGTTCTTTAATTGATACAGCAAGTTCTTTTAAGGCTTTTTCATCAAAAACTTCTCTTGGTTGAAATCTATTTGGTATTATGTCATCTAAGTATAAGTATACTACTTCATCTTTTGGATCTGTATTCATGGGTATCCCTCACTTTATTCTTTTATTCCTATGTTATCATTATATCTCTTTTTATTTCTTATTTCAATAAAAAAACATTTCTTACTTTGTACTTGACAAAATAAGGAATGTTTTCTTTTATTTATTCTTTAAAACAACTAAACTTCTATGACTTTCTTCAATTGGTAGAAAGAACTTTTCAATTTGTTTTATTTGATATTTCTTAGATAGTTTTTGTTGTACTGATTCAGTTAATTCTTCTTCAATATTACCTTTCATTGCAACTAATTGACCATCTTTATTTAATAAATGCATTGTGTATGTTACTAGTTTTTCAATGTTAGCAACAGCTCTTGCTGTAACGACATCAAATTTTTCTTTAAAGTCTTCTCCTCTACTATGAATAGCATGAATATCTTCTAATTCAAGATCTTTAATGATTGAATTTAAATAGTTAACTCTTTTTTGTAGGGAATCTACTAATGTTATTTTTAAATGAGGATACATTATTTTTAAGACTATACCAGGAAAGCCTGCTCCTGTACCTACGTCACATAATGTTTCTACTTCATTTAAATCAATTACTTTTTTTATAGTTAAACTATCATAAAAGTGCTTTAAGTATACTTCATTTTCTTCAGTTATTCTTGTTAGATTAATCTTTTCATTCCATTCAATTAGTAATTTATAAAACTTATTTAATTTACTTAATTGATCTTCTGTTACATTAATTCCTAATTTATTTAACTCTTCAATAAATAATTCTTTATTCATGAGCACCATTTCTTCTTAAATATACCATTAAGATTGATATATCCGCAGGATTTACTCCACTTATTCTTGATGCTTGACCTATTGTTGTTGGCATAATTTCTGCTAATTTTTGTCTTGCTTCACTTGCTAAATTAGGAACTTTACTATAATCGATTGTTGAAGGAATTTGTTTTTCTTCTAAAGCTAGCATCTTTTCTGCTTCTTTTAATGATTTCTTTATATATCCTTCATACTTAGTATTTATTTCTACTTGTTCTTTTACTTCTTTATCTTCTGGTATTTCTACAAAATGAGCTATATGTTCCAATGTTACTTCTGGTCTTTTTAAGAATTCATATAATGATATGCCATCTTTTAATGGTGTTGTTTCTATCGATTCTAAGTATTCATTAGTTTCTTTCTTTGGTGTAATTCTTGTTGTTTGTAATAACTCTGTAAATTCTTTTATTTGTTGTTTTTTATTAGTAAATTTTTGATATCTTTCTTCATCTACTAATCCAACTTGATATCCATAGTCTCTTAATCTTATATCAGCATTATCATTTCTTAATAATAATCTATATTCAGCACGGGATGTTAATAATCTATAAGGATCTTTTACTCCTTTTGTTACTAAATCATCTATTAATACACCGATATATGATTCATTTCTTTTTAAGATTAATGGTGCTTTTCCTTCTAATTTTAATGCAGCATTAATTCCTGCAATTAATCCTTGTCCTGCTGCTTCTTCGTATCCACTAGTTCCATTAATTTGACCTGCTGTATATAAATTTTCTATTAATTTTGTTTCCAATGATTGTTTTAGTTGTCTTGAATCGATTGCATCATATTCGATTGCATAAGCATATTTTAATATTTTGGCATTTTCTAGACCTGGTAAGCTTCTTACCATTTGATCTTGTACATAATGTGGCATGCTTGTTGAGAAACCTTGAATATAAATATCATCATAATATCTACTTTCTGGTTCTAAGAATAACTGATGTCTTTCTTTTTCACCAAATCTTACAATTTTATCTTCAATTGATGGACAATATCTTGGACCTATTCCTTCAACATAACCACCATACATACTTGATTCATTTAAATGTTCTCTAATAATGTTATGAGTTTCTTCTGTTGTATAAATTAAATGACATGGTACTTGGTCTTCTATTTCATAATATGCTTTATTATCAAATGAGAATGTTCTTATTTCAGGGTCTCCTGGCTCTAGTGATGTTTTTGAATAATCTATTGAATTTTTATCAATTCTTTGAGGTGTTCCTGTTTTTAGCCTTAGTATTGTAAATCCTAATTCTTTTAAATGTGTACTTAAGTGTTTTGATTCTTTTTCACCATGTGGTCCACCTGGAGTTTTATTATCTCCTACTAAAATTGCACTTCTTAAATATGTTCCAGTAGTTAAAATTACAGCATCAGCATTAATTGTTTCTCCATTTGCTAACTCTACTCCTACTACTTTATTATTTTCTACTAATAGTTTTTCTACCATTGCTTCTTTAATTTCAAGGTTTTCTGTCGCTTGTAGAGTTTTCAACATTTCTTGCGGATAAGTTATTTTATCTGCTTGAGCACGTAATGCTTGAACTGCTGGTCCTTTTTTAGTATTTAACATTTTTATTTGGATAGCACCTTTATCAGCATTTCTTCCCATTTCTCCACCTAATGCATCTATTTCTCTTACAACGATACCTTTAGCTGGTCCACCAATTGATGGATTACATGGCATGTCTGCAATATTTTTTATATTTCCTGTAATTAGTAGAGTTTTGTGATTTTTTCTTGCACCGGCTAGAGCTGCTTCACATCCTGCATGGCCTCCACCTACTACTATAATTTCGTATTTCATTATATTCACTTCCTATTTTCCTACACAGAAATTTTCAAATAAGTTATCAATAATTTCTTCACTATAAGTCGCCCCGATGATTTCTCCTAATGTATCAAAACATTCTTTTAAATCAATTTCAATCATATCAACTGGTTGATCATCTTTTATTGCTTGTTCTGCATCTAATAAATTTTTATACGCTTGTTTTGCTAAAGAAATTTGACGGCTATTTGCTAAATATGTATAGTCTTTTGTTGCTATTTGTTCTAAATTAAATAACTCTTTTATTTTTTTCTTCAAAGATGTAATTCCATCTATATCATTTGTATTTGTTTCTACTACATTTTTTAAATCTGTTGGTATTACTAGTTTTTTATCTAAGTCGTTTTTGTTTAAAACTATAATTCTTGTTTTATCTTTAGTCTTTTCGAGGATTTCTTTATCTTCATCAGATAATTCTTCATTACTATTTAAAACAACTATAATTAAGTCAGCATCATTGATCATAGATAAACTTTTTTCTACACCAATTCTTTCTACTACATCATCAGTTTCTCTGATTCCTGCAGTATCAATTATATTAAGTAGTACTCCATCTAGATATATTTCACCTTCTACTATATCTCTTGTTGTTCCTGCTATATCTGTTACTATTGCTTTATCTTTTTCTAAT
The DNA here is from genome assembly GCA_016293205.1 of Bacilli bacterium. Taxonomy (GTDB): domain Bacteria; phylum Bacillota_I; class Bacilli_A; order RF39; family UBA660; genus JAEDES01. The sequence goes on along the minus strand of JAEDES010000002.1, from coordinate 60,351 downwards.
AATTTATTTAGAATACTACTCTTTCCTACATTTGGTTTACCTAGAATAACAGTTTTTATACCATTTTTTATTGTAGCAGTATTTTCACTAGATTTTACTAATTCTTGTAATTCTTTTTTCATGATTGACACTTGTTCTTTTATTTTTTCTACAGTCATTACTTCAATATCATAGTATTCTGGATAATCTATATTTACTTCTATTGATGATAATAATTGTTTTAAAGTATTTCTAAAGTTAGTAATTAAAGTTGAAGTTGTTCCTCCTAATTGAGATAGTGCCATTTTTCTAGCTTCATCGCTTTTACTTTCAATTAAATCCATTACAGCTTCACTTTTTACTAGGTCAATACGTCCATTTAAGAATGCTCTTTTTGTAAATTCTCCTGGTTCTGCTAATCTAGCTCCATGATTTAACATTGTTTCTAAGATTCTATTAGTTGTAATGATTCCACCATGACTATTTACTTCTACTACATCTTCAGCAGTAAAACTTCTTGGTCCTTTCATTACTGATACTAATACTTCATCAATTAATTCTTCTCCATCATAAATATGGCCATAATTAATTGTATGTGTCGGTACTTCTTCTAAATTTTTGCCTTTAAAACATTGATTTACTATTGATATTGCATCTTTTCCACTTAGTCTAATTATTGAAATTGCTCCTACTCCCATTGTAGTAGAAATTGCTACTATTGTGTCATTCATGCGGATTCCTCCCTTTTTTTCTACCATATTATAGCACACTTATATCATAAAAAAAAGAAGAATTAATCTTCTTTTGGTTTAATTACTACACAACGGTTTGGTTCTTCCCCTTCACTTTCAGTGTAAACTTTCTTATTATTAGTTAAAATATTGTGAACTATACGTCTTTCGTATGAATTCATTGAATCTAATTTAACAGGTATTTTTGAAGTTGCTACTTCTCTAGCAATCTTTTTAGCTAGATATTCTATTGATTTTTCATGTTTTTCTTTGTATGAATTGATATCTATAATGAATTTGAATGTTTTTCCTAATTCTTTATTAATATGTTGATTTACTACAACACTTAATGCTTTTAGATTTTTACCATTCTTTCCTATTAATAATGCATCATTATCAGAATAAATTAAATATGTAGGAATAGCTTCTTTATTTTTTATTTCAATATTTACTTGGAATCCTAAGTTTTTTAACAATTTTACTAAGTATTCCTTAATATATTTAACTACTTCTCTTTTTTCAATTACTTCAATTTCTATTTTTTTACTTTTGAATAATCCGCCTTTTATTTCTTCTTCTTGTTTAATTATTAAGTTTTCTTCTACTTCTTGTAAATCAATTTTTGCTTGTTCTTTTGCTTCTTCTAATGTTTTTCCTTGATATTTATGCTTTTCCATGGGCTTCTTTACTCCTTTTCACTAAAATATTTTGAATAATTGTAAATACATTTGTTGTTATCCAATATATTCCTAATGCTGATGGCATGAATAAAGATGTAAATATAATCATACCAGTCATCATATATGGCATCATTTTCATACTAGGATCTTGCATATTACCTGTTGAATTCATCTTAAATGATAAATAAGTTGTTGTTCCTATTAAAATTACTAATATTGCATACATATAGAATGTTGCTGAAGTAATACCTACTGCAGGTGTTGTTCCTAATTGTAATCCTAAGAAAACATCTTCAAATATAGCTGGTGTTCTTTGAATTGCTTCGAAGAATGCTATAAATAAAGGTAATTGTAACATTGAGAATAAACATCCTGACATTGGATTGATATTATATTTTTGATAAACAGCTAATAATTCTTGATTTTGTTTCATCATAGATTCTTGATCTTGTTTATCTTTATATTTCTTTTGAATTCTTTCAATTTCTGGTTGAGCTTTCTTTATTAATTCGGATTGTAATGCAGTCTTTCTTGTTATTGGGAAAGCAATTAATCTAATTGCTAAACTTACTAAAATTACTGCTATAGCATAATTTTTAACTATCTCCCCTATTTTTATAATGATAAATGATAGAGGTTTTATAAAGAATGTTGTCCATAAACTTTCATATTTACCATCACTTATCTTAAATTCATTACAATCTGGTAGTTTTTTTATGTTAACTCCATTTTTTTCATATACCTTGATAGTTTCTTTATCAGTTGGTTTACAAATAATGTTTTCGATAAGATTTTGACCAGTTACTTCATTTTTAACCGGTTGTTTTTCTTTATCTGTTAATGTTGTTGCACATCCAGTTGTTAAAAATACTAAAGAAATAATTAATAGTACTTTTAATCTGTTCTTAGTTTTTTTCATTTTTTATATCCTTCCTTATGATAGTCATTAATTTTAGGAAGTCATCATTTAATTCTTGATATGGGATATTTTTTGCACTTCCTCTTAATATTATAATATAATCTTGGCTATTTACATAGGATTTTTTATAATTATCAATTATTGCTCTTAATTTTCTCTTATGTTTATTACGATATACGGCATTTCCTATCTTTTTACCTACAGAAATACCGAATCTATCATAAGGAAATGAGTTTTCTTGATGATATATTACATAATACCTACTTTTTCTAACCTTATTATTATTTATAATCTTGTCAAAATCCCTTTTATCTTTAACTATGTAAAGTTTTCTCATTAATATCACCTTTTTTTATATTAAGAGTAAAAAACCACTGTTTTAGCAGCGGTAATTTTATTATTTGCAAAGACTCTTACGTCCTTTACGACGACGACGATTTAAAATATTTGTTTTTTTACGTGCAAAGAATCCTAATCTTTTTGCTTTTTTACGATTATTTGGTTGATATGTTCTTTTCATTTGTTCCACCTCCAGACATAAATCTCCATTATTATAATAAGAAAAGTGTGTTTTTGTCAATTAAAAGTTATTTTTTTATAAATATTAAATAGTTTTAAACAGTTTCCACAGGTATGTGGAGAACTTTTTTGAACTTGTGAAATTAAAAATTGTTGAAAATGTGGAAAACTTAGTTTTAACTATATATATCAATGATTTGAGTTGTTGAAAACTCTGTTGATATCCTGTTGATAAGTTTTTATCCACTTTTTGTGATTATTTTATCCACTATAAAATTGTTGAAAAGTAGGGGTTGTTTTTTGTTTTATAATGATTTATAGTAGTTCACTGAATGGAAAATTGACATTTATTTTTACTAGGAAAAAGAAAATTAATTTTTTGATAAAAATTGTTTTCATTTTTTTATTTTTAAGGTAGAATAATTGTAGTTTAATTACTTTGTGGGGGAGATGGTAACAATGAACGTTGATGTTTTATGGTCTAACTTTTTAGAACGAATCAAAGACGAACTGTCTCCAGTTTTATTTAATACGTGGTTTTCAGAAACAAAATTATATAAGTTACATAATGAAAATGCTTATATTATCGTTCCTTTATCAATACATAAGAAGCACATTATGGATAACTATTATGATTTAATTGTTAAGGTTTTATCAGATGTTACAGGTAGTAATTATGATATAGTTTTATGGACGGAAGATGATATAGTTGAGGAGGAAGAGGAGAGTAGTGGAGAAGTTATTAACAATTCTGTTGATAATACTATTAATAAAGCAATTCCTTTTCGTTCAAATTTAATGTCAAAATATACGTTTGATAACTTTATAGTCGGGAATACTAATAAGTTTGCACATGCTGCTGCGATTTCTGTAGCTGAGAATCCAGGAAATATGTATAATCCTTTATTTATATATGGAAATAGTGGGTTAGGGAAGACACATTTGATGCATGCTATTGGTAATTATATGGTAGAACATTCAAATAAAAAGGTTTTATACGTTACAAGTGATCAATTTATACAAGATTTTATTAGTATGACTAAGAAAGATGATAAAGGTACTAATTTAAGTTTTATTGATTTCTTTAAAGATAAGTATAGAAATATAGATGTATTAATAATCGATGATATTCAATTCTTAAGTGGTGCTTCTGGTACTCAGAACGAATTCTTTAATACGTTTAATTATTTACATAATGATAATAAACAAATTATTATTTCATCAGATAGGTCTCCTGATGACTTAAAAGTATTTGAAGACCGTTTAAAAACAAGGTTTTGTTGGGGATTAACAGTTAATATTTTTCCCCCAGACTTTGCACTTAGAACAGAAATTATAAAAAAGAAGATAATTGCTGGCAATTTTGAACAAGAAATTCCTGAAGATGTTATAGAATATATAGCTTCTAATATCAATACTGATGTTAGAAATCTAGAAGGGTCTATTACTAGAGTTATTGCTTATTCTGCTATAATGGGTGGTTCTGAAATAACTTTAGATTTAGCAATAGAAGCATTAAAAGACTATATAAGTAAAGGAATGGGAGAAAAAGATGATGTTCATCGAATACAAAAGATTGTATCTGAATACTTCCAAATATCTGTTGAAGATATAAGAAGTAAAAAGAGAAGCTCTAATATCTCATTTCCAAGACAAATTGCTATGTATTTAGTAAGAAGTCTTACAAATGAGTCTTTTCCTAAGATAGGAACAGAATTTGGAGGTAAAGACCATTCTACAGTAATGCATTCTGTTGAAAAGATAGAAAACGAGATAAAAGTTAATAAAGATTTAGCTAATATCATTGAAAAATTGAAAAAAGATATCGGGGTTGTGTAAAAGTGTGGAAAGAAAAACATTTTATCCACAGTGGTTGTTGATAAGAATTCGTTGTTATATAAGAGAAAAATAATGTTTTCCACAATTTCCACAGTAATAATAATAAAACTATAAAAGAAAGAAGGAATATTATATGAAATTAACAATTAAGAAAGATTTATTATTAGATGCTTTAAATAAAGTATCAAAAGCTATTTCAACTAAGAATTTAATCCCAGTATTAGCAGGTATTAAATTTGAATTAAAAAAGAAGAAACTTACTTTAACAGCAAGTGATAATGATATTACTATTCAAACAAGTATTGATTGTAATGATGATGATGACTTTGTTATTGAAAGAGAAGGTAGTATTATTATTCAAGGTAAATATATTTTAGATATTGTTAGAAAATTACCTGATAAATATATTAATATTGATGTTATTGATGAATTAAAGATTTTAATTTACACAGAAAATAGTGAATTTAACTTAAATGGTATTAGTGAAAGTGAATATCCTAATATTGGTTTAGAAGAAAGTAAAAAGAAAGTTATTTTAAAAGCTGGTGTATTTAAGAGTATTGTTAATCAAACAGCATTTGCTTCATCTAATGAAGAAAGTAAACCTGTATTAACTGGTATTAACTTTAATATAGTAGGAGATATGTTAGAATGTAATTCTACAGATTCATATCGTTTAGCTAGAAAAGTTGTTAAATTAGATAAGGAATGTGAAGAAAACTATAATATTGTTATTCCTAGTCATAATATTATTGAATTTTCAAAAATTCTTGGTGATGACGAAGAAGAAGTTGAATTACATATTTTTAATAATAAGATCTTATTTAAGAATGGTAATTTAAAATTTGAATCTAGATTAATTAATGGAACTTATCCAAATACAAGTAATTTATTACCAGATGATTCTTATTTAATTATTAGTACAACATTAGATTCTTTCTATAGTGTTATTGATCGTGTTAGTATTTTAACTAGTGATAAAGAAAAGAACATTGTTACACTTGAAACTAATGGAAATACATTAATTTTAAGAAGTAGTAGTGCAGAAATTGGTAGAGTTGAAGAAAAAATGCCAATTACTAAGAATAATAATGAAGATATAAAGATTTCATTTAGTGCTAAATATATGATGGAAGCTTTAAAGAGTTTTTCAACAGAAACTGTGGATATTCATTTTGTAGGAGAAATTAAACCTATTTTAATTAAATCTACAGAAGATGAAACATTAACTCAATTAGTTTTACCAATTAGAACATATTAATTTATTAAATATTTTGAAATTTAATGTGTATATTATAAATAGAAGATGAATTTCTTCTATTTTTTTTGTTTTTTTTATTATTTTCGACATAAATAGAGAAAAATCGACAAAAAAAAGTGATAAATATTTGTTGAGACCTGTAAAAAAGGCTCATTTAGGGGGAAAAGTATGAAATATGAGATAAGTAATGGTACATTAGCAATTGTGCCAGGAGAAGAGGAAAAAAGCATCATTTATGAGGATGATGAGAAATTTATTGTGGATGAAGTTCCATTTAAAATAATGGAGGATAGTTGTAAATACTTTGGCAGTACTTATAATGGTAGAAAAGAAAGTGCTAGAGATATATTAGGTGCAGAATATAAAGTACCTATTATTGTTGAAGATAGTGATAATTTAATTGTATTTCCAACAACATCACCAGCTGCCGCTGATTGTGTATGGATTTCATTAAAAAGGGTTAAAAAGATTGAAAAAATTGATAGTACAAGTACTAAGATTTTATTTGATAATAATAGGGAAATTACAGTACCTTGTTCGTTTAGAACTATCGAAAATCAGCTTTCTAGAGCATCTAGACTAGACTTTATCATGAGAATGCGAAAAAATAAGTAAAAATAAGGAAAAAATAGTTAATTTTAACTATTTTTTTAGTGCTTTAAAAGGGCATTTATGGTATAATATTAACGTATGTATAGGAATACTGAAGTAGGGGATAGGTGATTATATGGGTCTTTTTAGTGTATTTAAATGAAAATCAAGAAAATTTCTTTATTAAATTTTAGAAATTGTGCCAATATTAATATTACTCTTAATGAAGGTATGAATATTTTTATTGGAGACAATGCTCAAGGAAAAACTAATATATTAGAAGCAATAATAATGCTTGCTCTTACTAAATCACATAGAGTAGGGGTAAATCCTAATATAATTATGTTTAATAAAAAGAAAAGTCAAATTAAAGGAATTGTTAAAAAAGATAGAATTATTACTAAGTTACAGATTGATATAACAGAAGAAAAGAAAGATTTGATGATAAATCAAAATTCCATTAAGAAAGTTGCTGATTATATCTCAAACTTAAATGTAATTATATTTACACCAGATGATTTAGAAATAATAAAGGGATCACCTAATATACGAAGAAATTTATTAAATATACAATTATCTCAAATATCAAAAACTTATTTAAATACTTATAATGAATATAATAAAATTTTAAAAACTAGAAATGAATATTTAAAAATATTATTTAATAATAGTATTGCTGATAAAAATTATTTAGATATTTTAACTGATAAATTGATTGAAAAAGCAGTTATTATTTATAGAAAAAGATTGGAATATATTGATTTTATTAATGGTAGTATTAATAAATATTATAAAGAAATAGCTGATTTTGAAGGATTAAGTGTTGAATATTTGACTAGTTTTGATATTAAAAATTTAACTGATGAAGAAATTAAAGATAAATTAAAAGATTATTTTAATAAGTATTATAATAAAGAATTAAATTATGGAATGACTATGTATGGTCCTCATAGAGATGATTTTTACTTTAATTTTAACGGAAATGATTTAAAGTATTTTGGTTCTCAAGGACAACAAAAATTAGCTGTTTTATGTTTAAAACTTAGTGAAATAGGTTTATTTAAAGAGGTTAGTGGATTTAATCCAGTGATTTTATTAGATGATATTTTTAGTGAATTAGATATTAAAAAGAGAAATAGGTTATTAAAATTTGTTGGAGATAATGATATTCAATCAATTATTACTACTACTGATTTAAAGAGTATTAATAAAAAGTATTTAAATGAGTCTTATATATACGAAGTTAAGAATGGAAATATTGAAAGAAAGTAGGTTATATATATGAATGAAGAAAAAGTTGAAACAACATATGATTCATCGGCGATTCAAGTACTTGAAGGTTTAGAAGCTGTTAGAAAAAGACCAGGAATGTATATTGGTTCTACTAGTTCAAGAGGTCTACACCATTTAGTATGGGAAATTGTTGATAATGCTATTGACGAAGCTTTAGCTGGATATTGTCATCATATTGAAGTAATTGTTGGTAAAGATAATAGTATTACAGTAAAAGATGATGGTCGTGGAATTCCTGTTGATATCCATCCGAAAACTGGTAAAAGTACTGTTGAAACAGTTTATACAGTATTACATGCCGGTGGTAAATTCGGTGGTGGTGGATACAAAGTATCTGGAGGATTACATGGTGTTGGTGCTTCTGTAGTTAACGCACTTAGTGACTGGTTAGAAGTTAAAGTATATAAGAATGGTAATGTTTACTATCAACGATATAGTCATGGTGGACATCCAGATGATGATTTAAAAGTAATTGACAGCTGCGATGAAAATAGAACAGGTACTACAGTACATTTCTTACCAGATGATGAAATATTTACTGAAACACAAGTTTATGATTATGAAATACTTAAAACTAGATTAAAAGAATTAGCTTTCTTAAATAAGGGTTTAAGAATATCTTTATTTGATGAAAGAGAAGCTGATAAAAAAGATTCTTTCTGTTACGAAGGTGGAATTATTGAGTATGTTCAAATGCTTAATAAGAGTAAGAATCCTATTCATGAAACTATTGTTAATATTGAAGGGGAAGAAAAAGATATTAAAGTAGAAGTTGCATTACAATATAATGAAACTTATAACTCAAGTATTTATTCATTTGTTAATAATATTACAACTCCTGAAGGTGGGACTCATGAAGATGGAGCTAGACGTTCATTAACAAGAATTTTAAATAAATATGCTACAAGTTCTGGAATGTTAAAAGAAAAAGATGATCCACTTACTGGAGATGATGTAAGAGAAGGATTAACAATGATTGTTTCTATTAAACATCCAAATCCTCAATTTGAAGGACAAACTAAGACAAAACTTGGAAATAGTGAAGTACGTGGTATTGTGGATAAAATATTTGCAGAAGTATTTGAGAGATTTTTAATGGAAAATCCTGATCAAGCAAAGATTATTGTTGATAAATCAATGACTGCAAGTAGAGCTAGAGTTGCTGCTAAAAAAGCAAGAGAACTAACTCGAAGAAAAGGTGACTTAGATGTTACTAATTTCTATGGAAAACTTAGTGATTGTAAGAGTAAAGATGCCGAAGTATCTGAAATATTCTTAGTCGAAGGTGATTCAGCAGGAGGTTCTGCTATTAAAGGTAGAGATAGTATGACTCAAGCAATTTTACCTTTACGTGGTAAGATTTTAAATGTTGAAAAAGCTAGATTAGATAGAGCTTTATCAAATGAAGAAATTCGTACTATTATTACTGCATTTGGTACTGGTATTGGTGATGAGTTTGATTTATCAAAACTTCGTTATCATAAGATTATTATCATGACCGATGCCGATGTTGATGGTAGTCACATTCGTGTATTATTATTAACATTATTCTATAGATTCTTTAAGCCAATTGTTGAAGCAGGACATGTATATGCTGCTCAACCACCATTATTTGTTATTAAACATGGTAAAACTATTAAATATGTTTTGAATGAGGCTGAAAGAGATGAATATTTAGCTACATTATCACCTAATACTAAATATGATATTATGCGTATGAAAGGTTTAGGAGAAATGGATGCAGAGGAACTTAATGAAACTACAATGGATATCAATAAACGTGTTTTAAGACAAATTACTGTTGATGATGCTATTGCAGCAGATGAAGTATTCTCAAAACTTATGGGAGAAGAAGTTGAACCACGTAGAGAGTTTATTGAAACAAACGCTACATATGTGGATAACTTAGATGTATAGGAGGGTAAGAAAATGGATAGATTAGAACAAAATAGTATTGTTAAAGAAGTAAAAGATTCGTTTTTAGAGTATTCAATGAGTGTTATTGTTGCTCGTGCTCTTCCTGATTTAAGAGATGGTTTAAAACCTGTTCATAGACGTATTTTATATTCAATGTATGAATCTGGTTATACACCTGATAAACCTCATAAGAAGAGTGCAAGAATAGTCGGAGACGTTATGGGTAAATATCACCCACATGGTGACTCATCTATTTATGAAGCAATGGTTAGAATGGCGCAAGACTTCTCATATAGATATATGTTAGTTGATGGTCATGGTAACTTTGGTAATATTGAAGGATATGGAGCTGCGGCAATGCGTTATACAGAGTCGCGTTTATCAAAAATATCTCTTGAATTACTTAGAAATATTAATAAAAATACAGTTGATTTTAGTCCTAACTTTGATGAGAGTGAAAGAGAGCCTGCTGTTTTACCTTCTAGATTTCCTAATATTTTAGTTAACGGAACTACTGGTATTGCTGTTGGTATGGCTACTAACATTCCTCCCCATAATTTAGGTGAAGTTATTGATGGATGTGTTGCTTATATTGATAATCCTGATATTGAATTAGATGAATTAATGCAACACATTAAAGGACCTGATTTTCCAACAGGCGCAATTATTCTAGGAAACAGTGGAATAAGAAAAGCTTATGAAACTGGACGTGGTTCTATTACAATTCGTAGTAAGGCCACAATAGAAGAAAAAAATGGAAAACAATATATTATTATTGATGAAGTACCTTATGGTGTTAATACTTTAGAATTAAAGAATAAAGTAGCTGAACTTGTTCATAATAAAACAATTGAAGGTATTTCTGATTACCATTCTGATTTAAAAGATGGTATTAAAATTACTATTACATTAAAGAAGGATGCTAATGCACAAGTAGTTTTAAATAAACTTTATAAACATACAGCGTTCCAAACAACATATGGAATTATATTCTTAATGCTAGATCAAGGTGTTCCAAAGACACTTGGTTTAAAAGAAATTATTGTTAAATATATTGATTATCAAAAAGAAGTTATTATTAGACGTACTAAATTTGATTTAGATGTTGCTGAAAAACGTGTTCATATTTTAGAAGGTTTAAAGATTGCCTTAGATAATATTGATGCTGTTATTAAATTAATTCGCGCTGCTAAGTCTGATGAAGAAGCTAGAGAAGGATTAATGAATAACTTTAAGTTATCTGAAGTTCAAGCAAATGCCATTCTAGAAATGAAATTACGTCGTTTAACTGGCTTAGAGCGTGAAAAGATTGAAAATGAACTAAATGACTTGTTAAAGTTAATTGACGAGTTACGTGGCATTTTAGCTAGTGATTCTAAGATATTAGAAGTAATTAAAAATGAATTATTAGAAATTAAAGATAAATATGGTGATGAGAGACGTACAAATATCGATATGACAGCTATTGAATATATCGAGGATGAGTCTTTAATACCAAATGAAGATGTAATTATTACTTTAACTAAGAATGGTTATATAAAACGTTTAAGAAGTGATACTTATAGAACTCAAAATAGAGGTGGAGTTGGAGTCAAAGGTATGGCTACAAATGAGGAAGACTTTGTAGAACATATGATTTCAATGAGAACTCATGATTATATTTTATTCTTCTCAAATAGAGGTAGGGTTTATAGAATGAAAGGTTATGAAGTTCCTGAATTTGCTAGACAATCTAAGGGATTACCAATCATTAATTTACTTCCATTAGAGAAGAACGAGAACATAAGTTCGATTGTGGAAATTGATGCTGACGACCAAGTTACTAAATATTTAATGTTTGCAACTCGTGGTGGAATTGTTAAAAAGACTGATATTACTGAGTTTGAAAATATTAGAAAAGGTGGAAAAATTGCTATTGTTTTAAAAGATGATGATGAATTAATTAGTGTTAGAAAAACAAATGGTTCTAATGAAATAGCTCTTGGAGCAAGTAATGGTCGTATGGTTAGATTTGATGAAAATGAAATCAGAGCAATGGGACGTAGTAGTTCGGGAGTTAAAGGTATTGATTTAGATGGAAGTTTCGTTGTTGGTGCAGAAGTTGTTAATTCTGGTCAGTATATACTTATTGTTACTGAAAAAGGATATGGTAAGAAAACAGTTATTGATGAATATAGACTTACTCATAGAGGTAGCAAAGGTGTTAGAGCATTTAATGTTACTGAAAAGAATGGTATGATGGCTGCTCTAAAATGTGTTGATGAAGGTAATGATTATGATGTTATAGTAGTAACAAATAGTGGAATTATCATGAAAATGCCAGGAGAGCAAATATCTACATTAAAACGTGCTACTCAAGGTGTTAGATTAATTAATCTTAAAGATGATCAAATGGTAGCTACAGTTACAATAGTTGCTAAAGAAGATGAAAATGAATCTGAAAATGTAAACGAAGATAATACAAATGTTAGTGAAGTTACTGAAAGTACAACGGAAGCAGTAACTATTGAAGAAGCATCAGATGTCAACGAATAAATCAAATTAATGTTTATAAATTGTAAAGAATGAGTAAAGTCTCATTCTTTTTTTGTCAAAAAGTGTCTTGTGGAAAAAACATTTTGAGATAAATAATGTTTTTTTTGTGGATAAATTATTTCCCGGGAAATATTTTGATGTAAACATCATGCAATTAATATATTGTGGAAATTTATATATATTTTTATAAAATAAAATCTAATTAATTTGTAATAGGTTAGTCTTTTTATTTTAATTTAAATTGATTTAATTTTATTTCCCAGGAAATATTTTTTTGAACAGATTGTTTATTAATTTGTTGATATATCAAGTGGGAAATATTTTTTAATTTATTTCCCGGGAAATAATTTGATATTTTTATCCACATTTTTATACAAAAGCGACTTAAAAATAGAAAATGCATTTTAAGCGATTTATTTTTATTTTGGTGAGTGATTATCAATCTAAACTCATTTAAATGCATTTTTGTTATTTTGGTTATTTTTAAACAATTTATTTAATAATTTATTAACAAATGTTGTTTAAAATTTATTTTGAGAGATGTTTCACGTGAAACATTTATCCACAGAACTTGTTGATAAGTTATAAACAAACATTTGATTTTAAGTTTTATGTTCCACGTGAAACATTATTCCACAAAAATGGTTGATAATATTTATAAATGAATCTATAGGTATGTATGTTTTTATTAATTTATGGCTTATTTTCTTTATTTTTAAACAATAATTGTTAATAATTCACTATGTTTCACGTGAAACATTAAAAAAATAATCCACAAAGTTTGTGAATTTAATTGATAAATAGTATTTTTTTATTGATTAAAGTGAATTTTAAACAAATTAAAATGTTTAAATGAAAAATAATAGGGGTATAATCTTTAAAATTAATGTTTCACGTGAAACATTAATCCACAAAAAGTGTGGAAAAGTGAATTTGTAATGATTTAATTCACAAATGTGTTTACAAAAATCCACAAAAATAGTAGAATTAGTTTGTGCAATAGATGTGTTTGAACCAGGTCAGGACTGGAAAGTAGCAGCCTTAAGGGCCTCCATCTATGTGCACTTTTTTTGTAGGTGATTATTTATGGATTTAAAATATATGGATTTAGCTTTTAAAGAGGCTAGGAAGGCTTTTAAACAAGATGAAGTTCCGATTGGGGCAATTTTGGTGAAAAATGATGAAATTCTTGCTAAAAGTCACAATAAAAAGGAAAAAAAGATGTGCTGTTTAGAACATGCAGAATTAAATGTGATAAAAAAAGCATCAAAAAAATTAAAAAACTGGAGATTAGAGGATTGTGATTTATATGTAACTTTAGATCCTTGCCCAATGTGTGCTAGTGCGATTAAACAGGCTAGAATTAAAAATGTTTTTTCCGCATGTGAGAATTCTGATAAAGGTAATTTTAAATTAATTTCCACAATTTTTGAGGTTGATTCTACTAATAATAGTGTTAATTTTGTTAATAATTTAGCTGAAAATGAGTCTAAATCGCTTTTAAATGAATTTTTTGAACTAAAACGAAGAAAAAAATAAGTTTTAGTTTTTTTTATGCTATAATAACTCTTAGTTAGGAGGAATATTATGTATCAAGCCTTATATAGAAAATATAGACCTATAGATTTTGATAGTGTAGTAGGTCAAAATACAATAGTAAAAACCTTATTAAATTCTGTTAAATATAATTCTTTAACACATGCTTATATGTTTTTTGGGCCCAGAGGTACAGGAAAAACAACAGTTTCGAAGATTTTTGCTCGTGCAGCTAACTGTTTAGAGCCAATTGATGGAAATTCCTGCGGAAAATGTAAAAATTGTCTTCATTCTTTTGAAAAAGAATGTGTAGATATCATAGAAATTGATGCGGCATCAAATAATGGGGTAGAAGAAATTCGTGAATTAAGAAATAATGTTTCTTTAGTTCCTGCAGAATTAAAATATAAAGTATATATTATCGATGAAGTTCATATGCTTTCAACAAGTGCTTTTAATGCATTTTTAAAGACTTTAGAGGAGCCACCTGAGCATGTTATTTTTATTTTAGCTACTACGGACCCTCAAAAAGTGCCTGAAACTATCATTTCTCGTTGTCAATGCTTCAGTTTTAGACGAATTTCTGATGAAATGATTGTTGAAAGATTAAAATATGTATGTAAAGAAGAAAAAATCGACATAGATGATGAAGTTTTAATGGAAATTGCTGTAGCATCTGATGGTGGTATGCGTGATTCATTAGGAATGTTAGATAAATTACGATCATATACTGATGAGAAAATTACTTTAGAAATTTTTGCTGAATTAAATGGTATGATTACATCTAAAAATTTGTATGAGCTTTGTAGTGATATTTTTAGTGGAAATTTATCAGAAGTGTTAGTAAAAATCACTAAATTTAACAATGAAGGCAAAAATTTAATACAAATTATGTCTCAATTGATGCATTTTTCTCGAAATTTACTTGTGGATTATTATATTTCTAATAAAAATTTAGACTTTTCACTTGATTTAGTCCAAAAATTTGTAAACCTAATTAACGAAAATATGTTCGATATTAAAAGAAGTAGTAATCCAAAAATCTTTATTGAAATGTTATTAATTAAGTTTATAAATGATAATATTTTAAATAAAAATTATTTCCCGGGAAATAATTTTGTAGGTGTTGTTAATAATAATGTTGAAAATAAAGAGACTTCTATTGTAAATAAGGAAGTAAAAGTTGTTGAAAAAATAGTTGAAAAGGATATTGTAAAAGAAGAGCCTGTGGTTAATGTTGTTTCTGAAAAGGTTGTTGAAACTACTAAGGAAGTTGTTGAAGAACCAACAATAAGTGCTGTTTCTAATACTTATGAGCCTGAAGAAGAATCAACTGGTTCTATATTAAATATTGATGATATTATGAAAGCACGTGTCAATAATACAATGGCTCTTGCTAATAAACAATTATTAAAGTTTGAACTTGATAATATGAGTATTTTAGAGGATTTTACTTTTGATCAAGAAGTAGGATACGTTGTATGTGCTATTTTAGATGGTAAAATTCGTGCAGTAAGTGAAGATAGTCTTATTTTAAGTTATGAATATGACTCTGTTGTTAAGCAAAATCTTAATATTCTTGATAAGATTACATATGTTTATAATAAACTTACTAATTCTAATAAGAAAATAGCAATTATTAGTGATGAACAATGGGAAATTGAAAAGAATAAATATATAGCTTCTTTAAAAGATGGTAATCATTATGAAGTTGTTGAAGAACCTGAAGAAATCTATGAAGAAGTAGAAAAAGATGATATAATAGTAAGTAGTGCAGTAGAACTATTTGGTGATATTGTAGAATTTGAATAGGAATGGAGATTATATATTATGAATATGCAAGCTATGATGAAACAAGCGCAAGCTTTACAAAGAGATATGTTAAAAGCAAAGGAAGAAGTAGATAACTCTGAATTTGTTGGCGAAAGTTCTTTAGTTAAAGTTACTGTTAAAGGTACTAAAGAAGTTGTTAAAGTAGAAATTGATTCAAGCGAATCTTTAGATAAAGATGAAATTGAAATGTTACAAGATATGATTGTTATTGCTGTAAATGAAGCAAATAAAAAAGTTGATGCAGCTTTAGATAAGAAAATGGGTAAATTTGGTAACATTCCAGGTTTATTTTAGGAATTAATTTATATGTATCCAGATAGTATTAAAAGCTTAATTGAATCTTTTAAATTTTTACCTGGAATAGGAGAGAAAACAGCCGAAAGACTGGCTTTTTCTGTTTTAGAATTAGAAGAGGAGCAAACTGATTTTTTTGCTGAAAGTTTAAAAGATGTAAAGAGTAAGATACATAAATGTTCAATTTGTAATACTTTAACAGAAGATGATGTTTGTTCTATATGTAATAGTAAGTTACGCGATTGTGAATTATTATGTGTAGTTGAAGATACTAAGAATGTTTTCTTATTTGAAAAACTTGGTATGTTTAATGGTAAATATCATGTTTTAGAAGGATTAATTTCTCCTTTAGATGGTATTAATCCAGAAGATATTGGTTTGGATAAACTTATTGATCGTATTAATGAAGAAAAGTTTAAAGAAATAATATTTGCTTTTAAGCCAAGTATTGAAGGGGAAACTACATCTTTATATATTAAAAGAATATTAGATGGTATGAATATTAAAGTTACTAGACTTGCTAGTGGTGTTCCTATAGGAGCAGATATGGAGTATGTTGATAGTTTAACTTTAGAGAGAGCTCTTAGTGATAGAAAAGCTGTTGAATAATTTTTTTTAAAATTCATAGTCTTCATTAGGAGGCTATAATGTTTAAAATAATTAAGAAAGTTATATTTAGTTTACTTTTGTTATATGGATTTAATTTAATATCAGTTAATTTTAATTTAATGATTCCAATTAATTATATTACTGCTGGGATTGTTGTTTTATTTGGATGTCCTGGTTTGTTTTTATTAGTTTTATTTTATTATTTAGTATTGTGAGGTGGTTTGATGAATAATAGAGTTCAATTTTATAAGATTATTGATAATATTAGTAGTTTAAATAGATTATCGCATGCTTATTTGATTGAAGTTGATAATTATGAAGATGACTACCAATGTGTTTTAGACTTTGTTAAATTAATTTTATGTGGTCGAGATGATAAAAATAGTAAATGTTTGAATTGTGGAAAATGTAATATTTGTAGTCAAATTGATAGTGGAAATTATGTTGATTTAAAAATAATTGAACCTGAGGGTAATTTAATTAGAAAGAAACAAATGACTTCATTGCAAGAGGAATTTAATAATAAATCATTACTTGATAATAAAAGAATTTATATTATAAAAGAAGCAGATAAATTTAATGATTCATCTGCTAATACAATTTTGAAGTTTTTAGAGGAACCTGAGGATGATATTGTTGCAATATTACTTACTACTAATCGTTATTTAGTAATAGAAACAATTCTTTCTAGGTGTCAAATTCTTTCCTTAAAGAAGGAAGAATCTATTGTGGAAATTTCTAATGAGATATTAGATTTGTTGGATAGTATAGTTGGTAAGAGTAAGTTATTTATTAATTATAATGATATTCTTACTAATATATTACCTGATAAAGTAACTGCAAAAGAAAGATTAATAGAGTTAGAAAATATTTTAATTAGTTATTTGAAATATTTAACATATAGTGAATTTACTTGTAATAGTGAAGTTATATCTATACTTAGTGGTGTAAAATCTTCGTATATTACAAATTTAATTTCTATAATTGAAAGTGAATTAAAAAAGTTAGAGTATAATATTAATTATAAGTTATGGTTAGATTCTCTATTTGCAAAAATGATAGGAGGTTAATATGGTAGATGTAGTAGTAGTTAGATTAAATTCTAGTAATTTAGTTTATTATTTATCACCTAATTGTATGGAATTTGCTAAAAATGATTTAGTTGTTATTGATAGTGAAAATGGTATGCAATTAGGTACTGTTGTTAAAGCTAATTATAAAGAAAAAGAAGATAATTTAAATTTACCTTTATTAAATGTAATTAGAAAAGCAACTGATGAAGATATAAAAGTAAATGAAAAGAATAATACAGAGGCTGAAGAAGCATTAAAGGATGCTAAAAAATATAGTAAAGATTTAGAATTAGAAATGAACTTTGTTGATGCTTTTTATAGTTTAGATAAAAATCAATTAGTATTTAATTTCTTATCAGATAACAGAGTAGATTTTAGAGAACTTGCTAAGAAACTTGCTCAAAAGTATAAGACTAGAATTGAATTAAGACAAATAGGAGTAAGAGATAAGGCTAAAAAAGTTGGTGGACTTGGGCCATGTGGATTATTTTTATGTTGTAGTTCATTTTTAAATGATTTTAATAGTGTTTCTATAAATATGGCTAAAAATCAAATGTTAGCTTTAAATCCGTCTAAGATTAATGGTGTTTGTGGAAGATTATTATGTTGTTTAGATTATGAAAATGATGTTTATACTGAATTAAAGAAAGATTTACCTAAAATAGGTATGATTGCCGATACTGAACAAGGTATGGGTAAAGTTGTTAGTGTGGATGTATTTAAACAAACTTATAGTGTTGATTTAAAAGAAAAAGGAATAGTAGAATTTTCAAAGGATGATAAAAATGGAAGTTCTAAATGATATATTAGGATATAAAAATAGAAAAATATTTCAGGATACTGATTGTTTTTCTTTTTCATTAGATAGTATTATGTTAGCTAATTTTGCTACTATTAGACTTAAAGATAAGAAAATAGTAGATTTAGGTTGTGGAAATGGTGCTATTCCATTAATTATGTCGCTTAGATGTGATAAGAAAATTATTGGAGTAGAATTACAAAGTAAGTTAGCTGATATGGCTAAAAGATCGGTTGATTATAATGGTCTTAATGATGTTATTGAAATTATAAATACTAATATGAAGGATTATGTTTCGGATGAAACATTTGAGTCTTTTGATTTAATTACATGTAATCCTCCGTATTTTAAAGTTAATGATAAGAATTTTTTTAATGATAATATTGAAAAGGTTATAGCTAGACATGAGGTTGAAATTACATTAAGTGAATTAATGGTTATTGTTAAAAAATTGTTGAAAAATAATGGAAATTTTGCTATTGTACATAGAACTGACCGCTTAATGGAGATTTTAAGTGAGTTTAGAAAGAATAATATTGAACCTAAAAGGGTTCGTTTTGTACATGAAAAGAGTAATAAAGAATCAACTTTGGTTCTTATTGAAGGTCAAAAAAATGGAAAAGTAGGCTTAAAAGTAGAAAATCCTTTCATTCTATATAATGAAGATGATAGTGAGACAGAGGAGTATAAGAAGTTATTAGTGGAGGTAAAGTAATGAGTCAAAAGAGTTATGATGATAGTGCTAGTTTATATTTAATACCAACACCTATAGGTAATTTAGATGATATTACTGTTAGAGCATTAAAGACATTAGAAACTGTTGATTTTATATTATGTGAAGATACTAGAGAAACAGGTAAACTTCTAAGTAAATATAATATAAAGAAAAAACTTGTTAGTTGTCACGAGTTTAATGAAGATAAAATTAAGAGTAATGTTGTTGATGAATTAAGTAAAGGTATGAATATTGGTCTGGTTACAGATCAAGGAACTCCCATTATTAGCGATCCTGGTTATATAATTGCTAGAGAAGTAATTAGATGTGGTTACAATGTTATAAGTTTACCAGGTGCTACTGCATTTGTACCTGCATTAACTTCTTCTGGAATTAGTCCATCTCCATTTTTATTTTACGGATTCTTAAATGCTAAGAATTCTAAACAAAAGAGTGAATTAGAATCATTAAAAAATTTAAAATATACTATGATCTTTTATGAATCAGTTCATAGAATTAAAGATACTTTAAAGAATATGTTGGAAGTATTTGGTGATAGAAATATTAGTATTAATCGTGAGATATCTAAGATTCATGAGGAAATATGTAGAGGTAAGATTAGTGAACTAATTGATTTAGTTGATGAAATGAAAGGTGAATTTGTTATTATCGTTGAAGGTAATAGTGATGTAGTTGATTATAGTAGTATGAGTATCATTGACCATGTAAAAGTATATGTAGATGATGGTATGAGTGAGAAAGATGCTATTAAGTTAGTTGCAAAAGAAAGAAATGTTGCCAAATCAATAGTTTATAAAGAATATCATTTAGGAAAGTAGTGATAATATGAAATTAATTATAGGATTAGGTAATCCAGGTAAGGAATATGATAATACTAGACATAATATTGGTTTTATGTTCATAGATTATTATTTAAATAAAAAAGGTATTCCTGCTGATTGGAAAAAGAAATTTAATGGTTTATACGTTGAATCTTTAGTTGGTGGAGAGAAAGTTATCTTCTTAAAACCTCAATCTTATATGAATTTGTCAGGTACTGTTGTTAATCAATTTATGAGTTATTTTAAGATAGACATTAGTGATATATTAGTTTTTTCTGATGATATGGATTTATTAACTGGTAATTTTAAATTAAAAGATAAAGGTTCATGTGGAGGACATAATGGTCTTAGAAATATAGAGAATTGTTTATCTTCATCAGAGTATAAGAGATTGAAGATTGGTATTTCTAAAGATAAAGACGCTGATATGAAGGATTATGTTTTAGGTAAATTTTCAAAAACTGATACTGATGCATATAATAAGTTATTTGATGAATTAGTTGAAGTAATAGATGATTATTTTAAATTACCATTTGGAGATTTAATGAGTAAGTATAATCGTAAAAATAGGTGATATGATGAATTTTCTTGATAAGTTTATACAAGTTGATGCGAAAAAAAACATGGGTATCGTTGGTGTTACCGATGAGTTTTTTTGTGCTTATTTAAGCAGATTATTAAAAAAAGAGAAGAAGAATATATTGGTTGTTGTTAATTCTTTATTTGAAGCTAATAATTTATATTCTTCTTTAAGTAACTATACTGATAAATGTTATTTATTTCCAATGGATGATTTTCTTACTAGTGAAGCATTGGCGATTAGTCCTGATTTACAAATTAATAGATTAGAGACAATTAATAAGATATTAGAAAATGAAAGTTCTATTGTTATTACTAATTTAATGGGGTATTTAAGATATTTACCTTCTAAGAAGAGTTATGTTGATCATATTCTTGAACTTAAAGTCGGAATGACTATTGAACCAAAAGATTTGATTTCTAAGCTTATTAATAGTGGTTATTGTCGTGATACAGTTGTTAGTAAGACTGGAGAAATTGGTGTTAGAGGATTTGTTGTAGATATTTTTCCTGTCGATGAAGAAAATCCTATACGTATTGAATTTTTTGATGATGAAATCGAATCTATTAGATATTTTGATACTGATAGTCAAAAGTCTATTAAAAGTACAAATAGTATTATTGTTAAACCATATTTTGAATTTTTAGTAGATGAGGATGTTTCAGAAGAAGAGTTTGGTAAACAAAAGTTTCTTCCTAAATATAATAAAGTAGAATCTATTTCTAATTATTTAGATGATTCTATTACTATATTTAAGGATTATGATCAAATAGAAGTAGGATTTAATCATATATTAGAAGAGATTGTTACATATAAGGAATCTAAAGATACTGAGTTTAGTGGCAATTATATGTTTAATTTAAATGATATATCTGTAGATTATCCAATGTATTACTTCTCATTAAATAATCTCACTAGTAATGTTAATATTAGTGATGTTGTTGATTTTGGTGTCAAAAGTATTAGTAATTTTAATGAGAATAGTGAATTAATTAATAAATATATACGTAGTTGTACTGATAGTGGTAAAACTGTTGTAATTATTCTTAAGAAGTATCAAATACGTAGTTTAATTAAAAATTTAAATATGAAATTGCATGAAGTTGACTTTGATAATATTGTATTTGGTGGAGTTAATTTAGTTGAAGGTGATGTAAATCAAGGTTTTATTTATAAAGATTTGGTTGTTTTATCGTCTAAAGAATTATTTAATAATATTGAAAAGAAAAAGAAATATAATACTAAATTTAAATATTCTTCTAGTATTAAGGATATTGCTAAGTTAGCTGTTGGTGATTATGTAGTTCATAATGTTCATGGTATAGGTGTTTATAATGGTATTAAGACGCTTACTGTTAGTGGTATATCTAAAGATTATTTAGAAGTTTTATATTTAGGTACTGATAAGATTTATATACCTGTTGAGAAGATTGATTTACTTAGTAAATATTCTGGACAAGAGGGTGTTGCTCCTAAAGTTAATAAATTAGATGGAGTAGAATGGGCTAAAACTAAAGAAAGAGTTCGTAAGAAGATTAATGATGTTGCGGATAAGTTACTTGCTTTATATGCAGAAAGAGAATCACGTCGTGGATATGCTTTTTCTGAGGACTGTGATATGTCTATTGATTTTGAAAATGATTTTCCTTATGAACTTACCAAGGATCAAATTCAAGCAATTAGTCAAATTAAAGCGGATATGGAAAGACCTCAACCGATGGATAGATTACTATGTGGTGATGTTGGTTTTGGTAAGACAGAAGTTGCTTTTGTAGCGGCATTTAAAGCTATTCTTGATTCTAAACAAGTATTATTTCTTTGTCCTACAACGATTTTATCTAACCAACATTATGAAAATGCTAAAGAAAGATTTAAGAATTTTCCTGTATCAATTGGTTTATTAAATAGATTTACAACTCCTAAAGAAACTAAAAGAATTCTTGATGGATTAAAAGATGGAACTATTGATATGGTTTTTGGTACTCATAGATTACTTAGTGATGATGTTAAACTTAAAGATTTAGGATTACTTGTAATAGATGAAGAACAAAGATTTGGAGTAATGCATAAGGAAAAGATTAAACAATATAAGACTAATGTTGATGTTTTAACTTTAACAGCAACTCCAATACCTAGAACTTTACAAATGTCTTTAGTTGGTATTAGAAGTTTATCTTTAATTGAGACTGCTCCTGTTAATAGATATCCTGTTCAAACATATGTAATTGAAGAGAATCAACAAATTATTAGGGATGCTATATATAAAGAATTATCACGTAATGGACAAGTATTTATTCTTTATAATAGAGTTCAATCTATTGAAGAAGCTAAAAATAGAATTTGTAATTTAGTTCCTGATGCTCGTGTTGCGATTGCACATGGTCAAATGACAAAGAATGAGTTAGAGAGTAAAATCTTTGAATTTACAAATCATGAATATGATGTATTGGTATGTACTACCATTATTGAGACTGGTATTGATATTCCTAATGTTAATACATTAATTATTATGGATGCAGATAGATTTGGTCTTAGTCAGTTGTATCAAATTAGAGGTAGAGTTGGTCGTAGTGATAAGTTTGCTTATGCATATCTTATGTATCAACCATTTAAGTCTTTAAGTGAGTCTGCTGTTAAGAGATTAAATGTAATTAAAGAGTTTACTGAGTTAGGATCAGGATTTTCTATTGCTACTCGCGATTTATCAATAAGAGGAGCAGGAGATATTCTTGGTAGCGAACAAGCAGGATTTATTGATTCAGTTGGAATTGATTTATATTTAAAGATGCTTAATGATGAAGTTAGTCGTAAAAAGAATATTGAGGTTGTTGAAGAAGAGACTACTGATTCTGCCCCACTTCTTAATGTTGCAACTCATATTGATGATAATTATGTTTCTGAAGATGAACTTAAGATTGAAATTCATAGAAAAATTAATGAAATTGATTCAAAAGAGAAATTTGAATCTATTAAGAATGAGTTAGAAGATAGATTTGGTAAGTTAGAAGATGATTTAATTGTTTATATGTATGAAGAGTGGTTTGAAAAACTTGCTAAAAAACTTAAGATTAGTAATGTTAGACAAAGCAAGAATTCTATAGAGATTTCTTTCCCAGGAGAAGTAGTTGAAAAACTTGACACAGAAGAAATATTTATGGATGCATTCTATGTTACTAATATGTTTAGATTTATAAGTAGGGGAAGTAATTTAGTAATTGTTTTAGATATTATTAAGTTAGAAAAACATCCTGTATATTACTTAGTTGAATTATTAGATAAAATTTATGATAAATTTGGAGATTCTATTGACTAATTTTGAATTTAATTGTTAAATTTAATATACTGGGAGTGTAGATGATGGAAGATACTTTATTGAAATTTAAGGAACAACATTTAAATAATTACAAATTAGCCATATTAGAAACAATAAAGAATAATACTAATGTATTAGTAGATGAAGATCTAATGTCTTTAATTAAGAAGCCTCCTCTAGATTCTATGGATGTTATTAAGACAAAGTTTTTAGATATAGCAAAAAAGAATCATATTATTTTGAATATAGAATCTTTAGATCATATGATGGATAAATATAGAAAGGATCTTGCAAAAAGTGGTAATGTTGTAAAAAAAGAGAGACTTGATGTATTAAATGATTTAATTAATAATTATAAGTTTGAAAAAGATACAGATATATTTAAAATTAGAAAAAAAGACTTAGAGGTTATTAATAAAAAGATTAAGAAGATTTTAAAAGATGATTTAAAAGAATGTGTTGAAAAAGATATTATAAAAAATATTAATAAATTATTTAGTGAAGTAGAAGATGAAGCTAAAATGAAGAAGATTGTTGATGATATAACTAAATTTGTTAATGGTACTTACCAAAGACAATTACTTGAAAATATTGATATTAAGATTTTAGTTAAAGATACTACTTTAATTAATGGAGTAAAGGAACAATCTGAAAGATACTTATTTACTTTAGAAAACTCAAGATTATTTAATGAAAAATAGAAGACTTAGTCTTCTTTTTTTGTATTAATTGTAAGTAATTGGCAATAATAATTCTAGAAAGGAATAATATTATGAGAGGAATTGTAAGAAGAATAGATGAATTAGGAAGAATTGTTATTCCAAAAGAGATTAGAAGTTTAATGAGAATTAAAGATGGTGATATGATTGAGATTAAGTTTAATGATGAGGTTATTAAGTTAACTAAGTATTCTAAGATTAAAAGTATTGAAGAGATTGGTTGTTTATTATGTTCTGTTTTGTATGATTCTAGTAAAAAGAGTATTTTATTATGTGATACTGATAAGTTTATATGTAGTTTTGGGATTGATGTTAAAGATGTTAATATTTCAGAAAAACTTATTGATTTATTAAATGAGAGAAAGATTATAGATTCTATTGATGGAGATTATTCATATTATTTATGTCCTATTATTGTTAATAGTGATGTTGTTGGGGGCATTATTTTATTAACAAAAGAAAGTGAAATCGTTGAAATAGATAGGAATTTAGTCAAAATGATGGGTTCTTTTTTAGAAAAATATATTGAAGAATAAAAAATGATGTGTTATAATCTAGGGCAAGAGCTCGAGTTAGAGTTTATAAAAGTTATGATGAAGAGTCTGTAATCAGTAGTTTTTTGTAGAGACCTCTGTAAGGTGAAAGTGGAGGATTAATGAAAGTTATAAGATATGGCTTCTGAACTACTATATCGATATGTAGGTATAGTCGTAGATAGGCGTTAACTATTTGAGTGTATAATATCAAATTATTATAAAGTAAGGTGGTACCGCGATTTTTGTCGTCCTTATGTTTATAATAATTTTTTTTTGATATTTAAAAGGGAGAGATGAAAGATGGCAGAAAAGTATTATATTTCAACAGCTATTGCATATACTTCTGGTAAACCTCATATTGGAAATACTTATGAGATTGTTTTAGCAGATGCAATTGCTAGATGGAAAAGATTAAAAGGATATGATGTTTATTTTCAAACAGGTACAGATGAACATGGTATCAAAATTGAAGAAAAGGCTGCTGCTGCAGGAGTAGAACCACAAGCATTTGTTGATGATGTAGCAGGAGAAATTAAACGTATCTGGGATTTAATGGATACAAGTT
The DNA here is from genome assembly GCA_016293205.1 of Bacilli bacterium. Lineage (GTDB taxonomy): Bacteria > Bacillota_I > Bacilli_A > RF39 > UBA660 > JAEDES01. Next base: position 34,673 of record JAEDES010000002.1, on the reverse strand, counting down.
ATGATCGTTTTGTAAGAACTACTGATAAAAAACATAAAGAAGTTGTTCAACATATATTTAAAAAGATGTATGACAAAGGAGATATCTATAAAGATACTTACAAAGGACTTTATTGTACACCTTGTGAATCATTCTGGACTGAATCTCAATTAGTGGATGGAAAATGTCCTGATTGTGGTAGAGATGTTCATGAAGAAAGTGAAGAAGCATATTTCTTTAAATTAAGTAATTATCAAGAAAAATTAGAAAAATATATTGAAGATCACCCTGATTTTATTCAACCAGTATCTAGAAAGAATGAAATGTTAAATAATTTTATTAAACCAGGATTACAAGATTTATGTGTTTCACGTACTACATTAAAATGGGGAATTCCTGTAGATTTTGATTCAAAACATGTTGTTTATGTTTGGTTAGATGCTTTAACAAATTATATTACTAATATTGGTTATGATGTTGATAATGAAAGTGATGAATTCAAGAAGTTATGGCCTGCTGATTTACATTTAATTGGTAAAGATATTATTAGATTCCATACTATTTATTGGCCTTGTTTCTTATGGTCATTAGACCTAGAATTACCTAAAAAGGTATTTGGACATCCTTGGTTATTAACAAGTAGTGACAAGATGAGTAAATCTAAAGGAAATGTTATTTATGCTGATGATTTAGTAGATAAGTTTGGTGTAGATGCAGTTAGATTCTATTTATTACATGAAATTCCATTTGCAAATGATGGTAATATTACTTATGACTTATTAATTGAAAAGATTAATAGTGAACTTGCAAATGTATTAGGAAATTTAGTACAAAGAACTATTTCAATGGGTAATAAATACTTTGATGGAAAAGTTACTAATAAAAATGTAGTAGATGCTCAATTAGATGATAAATTTATTAATTCTATTAAAGAATTAGATGAAAAAGTATCTGCTAAGATGGAAGCATTACAAGTAGCTGATGCTATGACTGAAATCTTTAATGTATTAAGATTATCAAACAAATATATTGATGAAACTACTCCTTGGGTTTTAGCTAAAGATGATGCTCAATTAGATAGATTAGAAACAGTTATTTATAACTTATTAGAATCTATTCGTGTATGTGGTTCTATGTTAGAAGCATTTATGCCTAGTACAAGTAGTGAAATCTTAAAACAAATAAATAATGATAAGAAAGATTATACTTATTTAGTTGATAATTCTTATGAATTAGGACAACCAAGTGCTTTATTCCAAAGAATTGACAAAGAAAAGTTAAATTTAGAATAGTTTAAAAAGATAAGATTTAATTCTTATCTTTTTTTTGTTATTATATGTTTGAGGTGTTTTATATGTTTATTGATACACATTGTCATTTATCTAGAGAAGATTATGATGATATAGATTTAGTAATAAAAGAAAATAGGGAAAGTAATATATCTAAGATAATTATATCTGGATGTTCTAAAGATAGTATTTTTGAAAGTATTGAGTTATCTAGACGATATGAAGAAGTTTATTTAACATTAGGATATCATCCTAGTGAGGTTGATGTTGTTACAGACGAGGATCTTGTTGAACTTGAAAATTTATTAAAATTAGATAAAGTTGTTGGACTTGGAGAGATTGGCCTTGATTATTACTATGGTAAAGATAATAAGAATGAACAAATTGAATTGTTTAGAAAACAACTTGTTATTGCTGAAAAACTTGATATACCAGTAGTTATTCATAGTAGAGATGCTGTTGAAGATACTATTAATATTTTAAAAGAGTTTGATTTAACTGGAGTTATTCATTGTTTTAGTGGTAGTGTTGAAACTGCTAAGATATATACTTCTATGGGATATATGTTAGGAATTGGTGGAGTAGTTACTTTTAAAAATAGTAATTTGTATAAAGTAGTTGAATCTGTTGGATTAAAAAATATTGTTTTAGAGACAGATAGTCCATATTTGGCACCAACTCCATTTAGAGGAGAAAAGAATAGTTCTAAGTATATTCCTTTAATTGCAGATAAGATTGCTGATATACTTGGTGTAAATGTTGAAGAAGTTGGATTAGAAACTACAAATAATGCTTGTAGTATGTTTGACCTAGATTAATATTTGTGTTATGCTTAACATAGTATACAAATGATAATATGGAGGTAATATGGCAAATAAAAAGGAAATATCTTTTAAAGTATGGATGCTTTTAATAGCAGTATTTTTATCAGTTGGTGCAGTTATAGGATTATCTAGTTATTTGTTTTATTGTGAACCTAAAAATATAGAGTATGATGAAGTAAGTGGTGGAGAAATTTCTATGACTTATACTGATGATAAAAATATTTTTGCAATTACTAATGGTATTAAGATGAGTGATGCTGATGGTATGATTCAAGATGCATCTGATAAATTCTTTGATTTTTCAATTAATACTGATATTAGTAACGCTAATAACTTAGAATATAGTATTATTCTTGTTAAAGATGAGGAATTATCAACTGCTTTAGACGAAAATGTTAAAATTTATTTAGAAAAAGAAGTAAGTGGTAGTTATTCTGAAGTAACTGGTCCAATAGTTTTTAGTTCTAATATGAAAGATAGTGAATATAAAAATGCTATGACTATTTATAAGGGAACTAATAAAAATAATAAGACTGAAAACTTTAGATTAAGAATGTGGATTTCTGATACTGCAGAAGTTACTCCAGAACAAATTCAAAATTATTCAGTTAAAATTATAGTTGATGGAAAAGCAAATTAATATTTGCTTTTTTTGTGTAAAGTATTTTTTTGAAGATGTCTAATTTATAGTCATTTTCTTTTTTTAGTATTATAATTGTGTTATGAGAATAGGTGGTGATATATTGGTTATTCGAGAAGACAGTAAGAAACAGTCTTTTACTGATAAAGTTAAAATGATTTGTAAGACTATGTCTAGAGGATTTGTTTTAGCAATTATTGCTTTTTGTTTAATAGTATTTACTTACTTAATTGTTTATTTTAGTGATCAGTATTTTGGATCTAAAAGTGGTGATAGTAAGTTACCAATATATTCTGCTTACGTGATAGTTTCTCCTAGTATGGTTCCAACTATTAATGTTAATGATGGTGTAGTTGTACAAAGAGTTGATAAACAAGGTAATTTAAATATTGGTGATATTATTACTTTTGCATCTAAAGATATTAGATATAGTGGTCTAACTATTACACATAGAATTGTTGGTAAACAAACTATTCAAAATGGTAATTTAGTCTATAGAACTAAAGGTGATAATAATAAAAGTGAAGATTCATCTTTAGTTAGTTTTAGTGATATATATGGTAAGGTATTATTTAAAGTACCTTCTGTTGGAATTTTATATAAGTTTATAACTAATCCATTTGGATTTATAATATCTATTATTATTCCGATAATCGTTATTTTAGTTATTAATATTGTTAAAGTTAAACAATTAGTTGATGAGGAAAGAAAAGGGTATGTGTAAAGTTTAATTGCACATCCTTTTTATTTGTGATAAAATATGCTATATTTTTGGTGGTGATTATATGGAAAAATATGATGTTAAATTTAAAAAGAAGTTTGGTCAAAATTTCTTAAAAGATATAAATGTTGTTAAAAAGATAGTAAGAAGTGCTGAAATAGATGGTAAAAGTCTAGTTATTGAAGTAGGACCAGGTGGTGGAATTATGACTAGAGAATTATCAATGGTTGCTGATAATGTTTTAGCATATGAAATAGATGAAGAATTAAAAGAAGAACATGATAAAAGATTAGGTGATAGAGATAATATAACTATATTATTTCAAGATTTCTTAGAATCAGATATTGTTAAAGATGTAGAAAAATATGATTATGATAAGTTATATTTTGTAAGTAATGTTCCATATTATATAACAACACCTATTATATTAAAATTAATTGATAGTGGACTTAGATTTGAAAAGATTGTAATGATGGTTCAAAAAGAGGTAGGAGATAGATTTTCTACTAAGAGTGGTAATAAAGAATATGGATCTATTACAGTACTTTTAAATTATTTTTATAATATAAAGAAAGAATTCTTTGTATCAAGAAAACAATTTGTACCTGAACCAAATGTTGATAGTGTAATTATTTCTTTTAGTGAAAAGAGTGATAAGTTATTATTAAATGACTTTAAATTTTTTGAAAAGTTGGTAAGAGATTCATTTCAATATAAGAGAAAGACATTGCGTAATAATTTAAAAGGATATGACTTAGATAAAGTAAGTAGAGTCCTTGAAAAACATGGAAAAGATTTAAATGTTAGAGCAGAAGCTTTAGATGTAGAAGTATTTGTTGAGATAGCGAATGAGTTATCTTAATAAATACTTTTTTTAATTTTCTTAAAAAAAGGGTTGACAAATTTCTTTGTTATTAATAAAATGTTAATAACAAGTGAAACAACTTGAAATATTTTTTAGGTATAGTTATTAACAAATTGTTAAAAAGAAATTATTTTTAAATATACTTATTAACAAAATGATAATAACAAGTAGGATTATATGGAAATGTGTAGAAAAACTAATATGACAAAAGAAGATGTTGAATTTTTAAAAACTTTATTCATGATTGATATGAATAATGGATTTGTTAATTTTGGACCAATGGCAAATCCTAAATATAATGATTTAGTTCCTGAACAACAAGCTTTAATTGAAATGTTTAGAGAAGAAGAAGAATTAGTAAATTTTATTTTAGAAAATCATGATAAGAATGCTTTAGAATTTGTTTCTTATCCAGAACATTGTGTTGAAGGAACTGAGGAAGCTAAATTGATTCCTGAATTTCAAGACGAGGAGAATAAACCAAATACTAGAACATATTATAAGAATTCAATTAATGGAATGCTTAATAGAACATTACAAGATGATATTAAAGCATTAGAAAAATTAAAAATGATTGTACTTGCAGGTGTATGTGGAGATTTATGTGTAATGGATTTTGGTAGAACATTACTTAGATACTTAGATGAAATAAATCATGATTTAAAAGTATTTGTAGTTAAAAGTTGTATAGATACTTTTGATGCACCAGGACATAGCAGAGAAGAATGGTTAGAAATTGCATATAAAGTTTTAGAACAAGCTGGTGCAATTGTTGTAGAAGATGTTGAAGATTTAAAAGGAAAGGTTAAACAATTAATTAAATAGGTGAGTAAGATGAAAAAAAATAAAACTTTAAGAACAGATTATTATGAGTTAACAATGGCTCAAACATATTTTAAACAAGGAAAAGAAGATTCAGTTGCATACTTTGATTTATTTTTTAGAAAAAATCCTTTTGAAGGTGGATATACATTAAGTGGTGGATTAGATGAAACTATTGAATATATTAAAAATTTACATTTTGATGATGATCAAATTGAATATCTTCGTACTAAAGGTTTTGATGAAGATTTCTTAGAATATTTAAGAAACTTTAAATTTACTGGTGATATTTATGCTGTACCTGATGGAACTGCTGTATTTCCAAATGAAGCTGTACTTACAGTTAAAGCTAATGCAATTGAGGCTCAAATTATTGAAACTTCATTACTTACAAACTTTAATCATGGTGGATTAGTAATGACTAAGGCTAAAAGAATTACAGATGCTGCAGATGGACGTGGTGTATTCGAATTTGGTGCTAGACGTGGTAGAGGAAGTGATTCTGCAGTTGAGGCTGCTAAATTAGCTTATATGGGAGGAGCTGCTGGTACTTCTAATACTGATGCTGCTATGGAATATGGAATTCCGGTTGTTGGTACTATGGCTCATTCTTTAGTTACTTTATATGATGATGAATATGATGCTTTCTTAGATTATGCTAAGGCTAATCCTAATAACTGTGTATTTTTAGTTGATACATACAATGTTTTAAAGAGTGGTATTCCAAATGCAATTAGAGTTGCTAATGAATATTTAAAACCAAATGGTTATAAGTTTAAAGGAATTAGAATTGATAGTGGAGATTTAGCTTATTTATCAAAAGAAGCTAGAAAGATGTTAGATGCCGCTGGATATACTGATACTACTATTTGTTTATCAAATGGATTAAATGAATTTACTATTAAAGATTTATTAGAACAAGGAGCAGAAGTTGATACATTTGGTGTTGGGGATAACTTAACAGCTCCTAATGATAGATTAGGTGGAGTATATAAATTAGTAGCAGTTGAAGATGAAGGTGAAGTTAAACCTCGTATTAAAGTAAGTGAAGATGGTATTAAAACTATTAATCCTGGTTATAAAAAAGTATATCGTTTCTATGATAAAGATACTGGTTATGCTTTAGGTGATGTTATTGCATTAAGTGATGAAATTATTCCAGAAGATAAATATACATTAGTACATCCAGTTGAAACATGGAAGAAAACTGAATTAAGTAATTATGATGTACGTGAATTACAAGTTCCAATCTTTAAAGATGGTGAATTAGTATATGATGTACCTACATTAGAAGAAACAAGAGAATATGCTGAAGAGGAATTTCAATCTTTATATCCAGAAGTTACTAGATTAAATAAACCTCATGGATATTATGTGGATTTATCTGATAAGTTAAGAGAATTAAAGGAAGAATTAATTAAATTACGTAGAACTGGTGAAGATAAAGGTAAAGTTTTGGTGAAGAAGTAATGAGAAAAGAGAAGTTAGAAGAATTAAATGAATATGTTGAATTACTAATGACTAAGAGAAAAAAATTGATGGAGATGACAGGTGACTTTATAAAAGTTAATAAATATTTAGTTGAACTAAATAATGGGGAAGTTATTACTAGAGAGAAAATTTTAAAGGGAAATAATGATGGAAATGCTTCAATAGTTTTACCTGTTACAGTTGATGGGAATGTTATTTTAGTAGTTCAACCTAGAGTATTTACAAGAAGTGGTGTTGGTATAGAACTCCCTGCTGGATATGTTGATGTAGGTGAAGAGTATGAAGATGCTGCTAAAAGAGAATTGTTTGAAGAGACTGGATATGTTCCTGAAAATATTAGATTACTTGGACAGTTTTATCAAGATCAAGGATGTAGCAGTGCATATAATAAATCTTTTCTAGCAGAAGGATGTAGAAAGATTGGCTCTCAATCTTTAGATAGTAGTGAATTTATTAAATATTTTGAGTGTAGTGTAGATGAATTATATGAATTAGTAGAATTAGGTATGATTAATGATTTACAGTCACAATATACTATAGAAAAAGCAAAACAATATATAAGGAGATAAATATGAAAAAGTATGGATTTATAAGAGTAGGAAATATTGTTAATAATTTGAAAATAGGAGATCCTCTGTTTAATAGAGAAGAATTAGTTAAATTGATAAAAGAAGCTTTTGCTAAAGGAATTAGTATTGTTAATACTCCTGAGTTATCTTTAACTGGTTATTCTTGTGGAGATTTATTTTACCAAGATAGTTTAATTAATGAAATTGAAAATAGTATTAAATATATTATTGAAAAGACTAAGAATATTGATATTACATATATTTTAGGTGCACCTTTAAAAATAAGAGGTAAATTATATAATTGTAATCTTGTAGTTAACAAAAATAATGTGGTTGGAATTATTCCTAAAAAGTATGTTGATTATGATTTTGAAAATAGATGGTTTGCTTCTTGGGATGAAGGTATTATTACTTACAATTTTTTAGGTAATGATGTAATAGTTGGAAATAACTTAGTATTTAGAGATATTAATGATTCTAATTTAGTATTTAGTGTAGGGTTTGATAGTAGATATTTAACTGGTATTGGATTTATGAATGATAGTCAGTATGAATTAGTTGGTAACTATGAGTTTATTAAAAATACTTTAATGGTTGATTCTAAACATAATAAAAGTGCTTTAGTTTATACAAGTTGTGGATTAAATGAATCTAGTAGTGCAGGATTATATGGTGGATATAGTTTTATCTACGAAAATGGAAAGTTGCTTAATAATAATGAAAGATTTGATTTTGAGAGTAATATTATTTATGCTGATGTTGATTATGAAGATATTGTTGGTAAATATAATGAATTTATTGATGTAGATGTTGTTGATAGAGAAGTGTTTAATCGTTTATATAAAGAATATCCTTTTGTACCAAGTGATGATGACTTTAATAATAGATGTAGTGATATTGTTAATACTTTAAGTTGTGGGCTTGCTAGGCGCTTAAAACAACTTGGATATCCTAAATGTGTACTTGGTATTTCTGGAGGACTTGATTCTACTTTAGCTTTCTTAATTGTTGTAGAAGCTTATAAGAAACTTAAACTTGATTTAAAAAATATTATTGGTATTACAATGCCAGGTTTTGGTACTACTGGACGTACTTATAATAATGCATGTGACTTTGTTAAAGAATATGGTGCTACTTTAAGAGAAATTAGTATTAAGGATGCATCAATTTTACATATGAAAGATATTGGATTAGATGAAAATGATCGCAGTGTTGCATATGAAAATTTACAAGCTCGTGAAAGAACTCAAATTTTAATGGATGTTGCGAATATGGAAGATGGATTTGTTATTGGTACAGGGGACTTAAGTGAGGCTGCGCTTGGATGGTGTACTTATAATGGGGATCATATGAGTATGTATTCAGTAAATGCTAATATTCCTAAGACTTTAGTTAGAATTCTTGTTAAATGGTTTAGTGATAATGCTAATAAGAAGCAAAGTAAAGTAATTAATAGTATTTTAGATACTCCTATTTCTCCTGAATTACTTCCACCAGATGAAGCTGGTAATATTTTACAAAAGACTGAAAGTAGTATTGGACCTTATGTATTACATGATTTCTTCTTATATCATTTCTATAAGGGTAAATCTATTAAGAAAATATATTTTATTGCGAGAGAGACTTTTAAAAATAGTTTTGGTGATGATGATATTAAGAAATGGTTAAAAGTATTTGTTAGACGTTTCTTTACTCAACAATTTAAGAGAAATTGTGTTCCTGACGGAGTGAAGGTTGGTAGTGTTAGTCTTGATTCTAAGAAAGACTTTGTTATGAATAGTGATGTTAGTATGAATATTTGGTTGAATGAAATTGATAATTTTTAGATGGTGATTATATGAAGATTGGTGTTTTTGGAGGAAGTTTTAATCCTATACATAAAAGACATGAAGAGATTGCTAAGTTTTTATTAAATAGGTATGTGGATAAAATTATTTTTGTTCCTACTGGATGTAAATATGAATATAAGAATAATTTGATTGACAATAAATATAGATTAGATATGATAAAGTTAGTTACTGATAAAAATCCTAATATGATGGTTAGTGATTATGAAATGAAAGATTATGTAGTTTATACTTGTGATACATTAGATTATTTTAGTAATCTATATCCAGAAGATGAAATTTATTTTATCTGTGGAAGTGATAATTTAAGTTATATTGATAAGTGGAAAAACGGAGAATATTTGTTAAAGAATTATAAGTTCTTAGTTATAGAAAGAAATACCAATCTAATAAATGAATTATTGATACGATTTTTTGAATATAAAGATAATATTGTTGTTGTAAATATGGATTTAAATGATTTAAGTTCTACTTATATTAGAAAAAATGTATTAAGCAAAGATATTGTAAAATACTTAGATAGTGATGTATATCAATATATTTTAGACAATCAGTTATATATAAACGAGGTGTAGTTATGAGGAAAATTAATAAGATAAAATTGTTTATAAATGATAATGAGAAATCTAAGATAGTTGCGAAGGATTTAGAACTTGAATTAAAAAAATATGATTTTAAGATTGTTAGTAGAAATTATGATTTAGCTATTTCAATTGGTGGAGATGGATCTTTTCTTAGAATGGTTAAAGATACTAAATTTAATGAAGATATTTATTACATTGGAATTAATAGTGGTACGCTTGGATTTTTACAAGAAATAGATATTGATAAATGTGCTGATTTTGTTAAAAGACTAAATTCAGATAATTATAAGATTGAAGAAATTGGTATTCAAGAGAGTAAGGTTATTACTGAAGATGAAGTGGTTTTATTTGATTCTTTAAATGAGATTGTTGTTCGTGATATGGATTTTAATACTATGAAACTTGATGTTTATGTAGATAATGAACTATTAGAGAATTTTACAGGTGACGGATTACTTATTAGTACTAGTACTGGAAGTACTGCTTATAATATGAGTTTTGGTGGTAGTATTATTTATAATACTTTGAAGACTTTATCTATTACACCGATTGCTCCTTTAAATAATAGGATATATAGAAGTTTAGTTAATAGTGTTATTGTTCCAAGTGATAAGATTATATCTTTAGTACCAAAGGATAATAAGAATGTTTTCTTTATGATAGATGGAGTTAATAAAAAAATAGAAAATGTTATTAAGATTGAAACAAAGATCTCTAAAAAGAGTATTAAGTGTTTAAGAATGAATGATTTTCATTTTATAAAAGTAGTAAATGATAAATTATTGGAAAAAGAAAAGTAGGACTTGGTCCTACTTTTTATATATAAATCTACGTGTTCCGTAATAACTTATACTTTCAATTATATTTGATATTTCATCAATATCTTTATCAAAATCGTTTTTTACCCAGAAATTTACAACTCCTAATGCTCCATTAAAAATAAATACTGATGCATATTCAATATCTTCATCAGATAGTTCTGGTAGATAACTTTTCCATTTTTCTTTACATTTTTCATAGGCTACTTCAAGAATCGTATTTAGGAAGAAGATATTGTTGTTTGTATCAAATAGTACTTTTACTAATTTTTTATTTTTTAACATTACTTCTAGTAAGGCTTTTGAAAAGTTTGATACTGTATTATCTGTTTCAGATTGTGGATGGTATGCGTTTCTTAATTCTTCTTCAATTTCTTTTTGTATATTTGATAATAAATCATATACATCTAAATAATATCTATAGAATGTTGCTCTATTGATGTCGGCTATTTCACATATTTCACTTACTGTGATTTTTGTTAATTCTTTTTGTTCTAATAAATTTATAAATGTTTCTTTTATTATTTTTTTAGTATATTTTGTTCTTCTGTCCATAACTACCTCTTCTTAAACACTTTTGTGATTTCTGTTTAATAATTTTCAATTTAACTTATATTGATGCTTGTTTTTTCATATGAATTAATTATATAATGCATTTGTAATTTATTCAACAAGTGTTGAAAAAATGAGGTGAATTAATGAAATTATTTGATAAAATGGTTAATAAAATGAAATATAAACATCCTTGGGATAAATATTATGACAAGGATAAAAGAGAAATTGAAGTACCTAATGTATCTGTTTATGAATATATGAGAGATTGTAGTCAAAATGTGTTAGATAAGACTACACTTAATTATTTTAATAAAAAGATGTCTAGACGTACATTTTTAAATGAAATTAATATTTGTGCAAAGGCTTTACGTAGTCAAGGCATTCGTGAGGGGGACGTTGTTACGATTTGTATGCCTAATACTCCTGAGGCTGTCATTGCATTTTATGCAATTAATGAAATTGGGGCAATTGCAAATATAATTCATCCTCTTTCTGCTGAAGAAGAAATTAAGTTTTCTTTAAATAGTACAAAGAGTGTTATGCTTATTGCAATTAACTTAAGTTATAAAAAGGTTAAAGAGATAATTGAGGATACTGCTGTATATAAAACTATTGTTGTATCTGCAAGTGATTCAATGCCTACATTATTAAAATTTGGTTATAATTTAACTGCTGGTAGAAAGATTGAAAAACCTAAACGAAGTGAATCTTATATGTATTGGCATGACTTTATGGAAAAAGGTAAACATTATACTAATAAAGTTCTTGTTAAAACAACAAAAGATCAACCTGCAGTAATCTTACATAGTGGTGGTACTACTGGTACTCCTAAAAATATTGTTTTAACTAATGGTAATATTAACGCTTTAGCTAAGCAAGCACCTATCTTATTTCCTAAAATCGATAGTAGTGATTCAATGCTTGCAGTATTGCCAATGTTTCATTGTTTTGGCTTATGTGTATGCGTACATGATGCTTTATGTTTGGGTGCAACTGTAATTTTAATTCCACAATTTGATGCTAAGAGATTTGATAAATTATTTACTTCATATAAGCCAACCATAGTAGCGGGAGTTCCTACTTTATATGAGGCTTTACTTACAAATAAGCATTTTGATAATATGGATTTATCTTATGTTAAGTATGTAATTTCTGGAGGAGATAGTTTAGTTCCTGAAAAAAATGATGCTGTTAATAAATTCTTTAGAGCACATGGTGCTGATTTAAGTATTATTCAAGGTTATGGTATGACTGAAACTGGTGGACCTGTTTGTGCACAAATACTTGATGCAACTGTTCCTGGCTCTATTGGAATTCCATTCCCAAGTAATGAAATTAAGATTGTTAATCCAGATACTAAGGAAGAAGTTCCTTATGGAGAAACTGGGGAAATTTGTGTTCATAGTCCAGCAACTATGGCAGGATACTTAGATAATGAAGTAGAAACAAATGAAATATTACAAATGGATAAAAAAGGAAAGATTTGGGTTCATACTGGAGACTTAGGATATATGACTGAAGATGGTATTGTGTTCTATGTTTCACGTTTAAAAAGAATGCTTATTGTTTCTGGATATAATGTTTACCCATCACATATTGAAAATGTATTAATGAAACATCCTGATGTATTAAACTGTGGTGTTATTGGAATTCCACATCCTTATAAAGTACAAGTACCAAAAGCGTATATTGTCTTAAAAGAAGGAGTTAAGGATCGTATGAAAGTAAGAGGGGATATTAAAGATTATTGTAAAAAGAATCTTGCTGCTTATATGGTTCCAAAAGAATTTGAATTTAGAGAAAGTTTACCTAAAACTTTAATTGGTAAAGTAAATTATCGTGAACTTGAGAGTGAAAATAAAAGTACTAAGTAGTACTTTTTTTCTTTTTATGTTATGATAGGTTTGAGGTGTTATTAACATGATGTATAAAAGTGAAGAAGAGTTTTTAAAAGCATATAATCCGGATGATTATGAAAGACTTAGTATGACTACAGATATATTAATCTTTAGTATTAGTGATGAAGAACATGAGAATTATCGTAAATCTAGTAAAAAGTATATGAGTGTTTTACTTGTAAAAAGAGATGATTATCCATTTAAAGATAAGTGGTGTTTACCAGGAGGATTTTTAGATGTTCATGAAGAATTAGAAGATTGTCCTGTTAGAATCCTTGAAAGAGAAACTAATTTAAAAGATATATATTTAGAACAATTATATACATATGGATCAATTAATAGAGATCCTCGTATGCGTGTTGTTTCAACTACTTATATGGCTTTAGTTGATAAGAATCGTTTAAAGGATAAATTAAATAGTAATGCATCATGGTTTAATATTACTTATTTTGAAGAAAAAGATGATGTTTTAGTAATTCTTGATAATGGTAATGAAACTATTAAATTTAAGATTGGTAAAACATTAAGAGATAAGACTACTGATAGATATAAATTTTCAGTACTTGAGAATGATTCTTTAGCATTTGATCATCCTGTTGTAATATGGGCTGGTATTGAAAGATTAAAGAATAAGATTGGATATACTGATGTTGTATTTAATATGATGCCTGAATTATTCTCTTTAGGTGATTTACAACAAGTATATGAAGTTATTCTTAATAAAAAATTACTTGCACCTGCATTTAGAAGAATTATTGCAGATAAAGTTGAAAAGACTGAACATGTTCAAGGTGGAGAAGGTCATAGACCATCGGCATTGTTTAGATATAAAAAGAACTAAGGTTCTTTTTTTTATTTTGATTCATATAATTTATTGGTGATTATATGAATTATAAAATAGGGGATTTGGTTACTAGAATATCTCATAAACATGATATTTTATTTAGGATTGTTGATATTAATCCAGAAGTTGTATTTTTGAAGGGAGTAGATGTTAGATTATATGCAGATGCTCCTGTAAAGGATTTAATGAAAAGTAGTGCTACTTCTAGTAGCGATTTAGATATTATAAAAGAAAATGTAAGTAAAATGAGACTAGATCGTTCTACTTATTTTTATATTCCAGGTAGTGTACTTCATATTGATGGTGATAATGAGTATTTAGATAGATGTATGAATTTTTATAAAGAAATGAATATTAAAGCAAATGGCATTTGTTTAAATGAGATTGATATGCCATCTAAAATAGGTTCCTTGTTAGAAGAATATAATCCGGATATTGTTGTTGTGACTGGTCATGATGCTTTTTATTCTAGAAGAGAGAATGAATATCAAAATACAGATAATTTTATTATGTGTGTTAAAGAAGCTAGAAAATATGAAAAAAGTCAGGATAAATTAATTATTATTGCGGGGGCTTGTCAATCCAATTATGAGGCCTTAATTAAAGCAGGTGCTAATTTTGCATCTAGTCCCAAACGTATTAATATCCATGCTTTAGATCCAGCAATTGTTGCTTCTTCTTTAGCATTATCTGATAAGAATAAGAGTATTGATTTAATTGAAATACTTGAAAAGACAAAGTATGGTAGTGAGGGTATAGGTGGTATTATTACGAATGGAACTATGTATGTGGGGTATCCAAGATGATGATTGATAAAGTTAAAAATCTTGTTTTAGATAACTTAGAAGTAGAAAGAAAATTTGTTTTTCATGGATCTAGAAATATGCTAGATGAGTTTACTGGTAAAATCATTGGTATTTATCCTGCTGTTTTTACTATTTTAGATAGTAATGGTACTGTAAAAAGTTTTTCTTATAGTGATTTATTAATCGGTAATTTAGAAATATTGTAGGATAAGGGCTATATATTAAAAAATGTTGCAATTTCAAGGTTTTTGGTATAAAATTATTGTATAAAGTTATTATACTTTAAAAGGGAGGAAATGTTCATGAAAATTACATCTGTAAATGTACGTAAAATTGAAAAAGAAGGTTCTCGTATGAAGGGAATTGCATCAGTATTACTTGATGATAGCTTTGCAGTACATGATATTCGTATAATTGAAGGAGATAACGGACTATTTATAGCTATGCCTAGCCGAAAGACAGCTACAGGTGGTTACCGTGATATCGCTCATCCAATTAATCCTGAAGTTCGCGCTATGTTTGAAGAATCAATTCTAGAAGCTTATAAAACAGCTCCAGAAGGTGAAGAAGAATAGTAAAATTAGATGCTTAGGCATCTTTTTTTGTTCTAAAAAATAATCTTTATCATATATTTTATTGGAGGATTTATATGGATAAAGATAATAGTATTAATAATTACAATCATAGTATTAGTTTGCTTGAAAGAAAAAATTTAGTTATTACAGGTGTGAAGAAAATTGAAAATTTCGACAATAATCAATTTATATTAGAGACTATAATGGGATTTATGATAGTAAAAGGAGAAGGTTTAGAATTAGTTAAATTAGATACTTTATCTGGTAATGTTTCTATTAAGGGGTTAGTTAATAGTATTAATTATGTAGAAGAAAGTTCTAAAAAAGAAAAAGAAGAAAGTATATTTAGTAGGTTGTTTAAATGAGTTTAAATATACAAATATATTCTTTGATTTATTCTTTTGTATTTGGATGTGTTTTTGGATGTTTTTTATTCTTTTTTAGAAAAGTTTTGTTTTTTTATAAATGGAGTATTTTATATTCCTTTTTTTATGTGATGTTTTTTTCTTTGCTATATTTTTTCTTTTTACTATTTATTAATAATGGGATAATTCATTTATATTTCTTATTTATGATTATTTTGGGAGTTTTTACTAGTTTATTTCTGTTAAATTGTGTAAAAGATAAGTAAATGTAAAGTGCTTTTATTGTTTGTTTGTTTTAATTACTATATAATATATTGTGATAAGGTAGGTGAATATTATGTCTAAGGGTAATGCTAAAACAACTGGTAAAAAAACTTCTAAAAGTAAGGTTAAAAAGACTAGAAGATTTTTGCTTTTAGGTGTTGGTAGTATCATTATTATTCTTGCGACTATATTCACTATTGGAAAGTATTGGGTTGAAATAATTGAAAAATATCGTGAAAAGAAAGAATTAGAAGCAGAATTATCTTACTTAAGAGAGAAGGAAGATGAACTTAAATTAGATGCAGATAAATTACAAGATCCAGATTATGTTGCAAGATATGCTAGAGAAAAGTATTTATATTCAAAAGATGGAGAATTTATAATAAAAATACCTGAGAAATAGTTATGAATTTTTCTCTTTTTTTGTTATAATATTTATTGGCTCTAATGAGGAGGATGTATGATTAAGATTGATGAAGTATTTGAGTTTTCAAATAATGATACAATTGTTATTGGATGTTCTTCTGGACCAGATTCGATGGCATTAGTTGATATGTTATTGAGAGTACGAGAGAAATATGATTTACAATTAGTTGTTGCTCATGTTAATCATAATGTTAGAAAAGAAAGTTATGAAGAAGCAGAGTATTTAAAACAATATTGTTTAGATAATAATCTTGTATTTGAATCAATGGTTATTGAAGAATATGGTGATGATAATTTTCATAATGAAGCTAGAAATATCAGATATAATTTCTTTGAAAATTTAATTCATAAATATGATGGTAATTATTTAATGACTGCTCATCATGGAGATGATTTGATTGAAACTGTTATGATGAGAATAGTTAGAGGTTCTAATTTAAATGGTTATAGTGGATTTAAAGAAGTGGTAGATATGGGAACTTATAAGATAGTTAGACCATTAATTCACTTTACTAAGAAAGAATTAGAAGACTATGCTAATGAAAATAATGTTAAATATTATGTTGATAGTTCAAATGATAAAGACAAATATACAAGAAATAGATATCGTAAGTATTTAATTCCATTCTTAAAAGAAGAGGAAGTTAATGTTCATCATAAATTTTTAAAGTTTAGTGAGACTTTAGATGAAGCTAGTAAGTTTATTGAAAAAAGTCGTAATAAAGCGATTGATCGTGTCTTTGAAAATAATAAAATTAATTTAGATAAATTTATATTAGAAGATAGTTATATTCAAAAAGAAATTTTATACTATTTACTTAGTGAATTTTATCAAGATGACTTAATTTTAGTGAATGATAAACATATTGATTTAATACTTAGTTTAATTAATAGTAATAAGTCGAATAGTTTTATTAATTTACCTAACGAGGTTGTTGCTATTAAGAGTTATAATATGTTAGAATTAAAAAAAGAAACTGATGAAATAACTAGTTATGAAATAGAATTTAATAACTATGTTTTATTACCTAATAATCATGTTATTGAAAAAATTGATGATTGTTCTGATAATAGTAATTTTATTTGTAGACTAGATAGTAATGAAATTACATTACCTTTAATTGTTAGAACAAGAAAATTTGGAGATAAGATGTATGTTAAGGGTATGAATGGGTCTAAGAAAGTTAAAGATATTTTTATAGATAAGAAAATAAAACTTGAAACTAGAGATTCTTGGCCGATAGTATTGGATTCTAAGGGTAAGATTGTTTGGATTCCTGGTATAAAGAAATCTAAATATGATAAGAAAAAAGTAGATAGTTATGATATTGTGTTGAAATACAGTTAAGGAGGGAATATAAATTACATGGATAAAAGAACTGTAAAAAGAGGATTATTACCTTATGTATTTATTGCGATAATTATGTTAGGTATGTTTTATTTCTTCAATGTAGCTAATCAAAATGTTACGGTGTTAACATATAATGAGTTTATTGATGAAATGAATAGTGGAAAAATTACTGAAGTAGAAGTTGTTACTAAAGTAAGTGGTTATACTTATGAGGCAACTGGTAAACTAAAAGGATATGAAGAAAATGAATATTTCATGGCTAAGTTACCATTAAGTGATGAAGTTATGAAAAAGATTATTACTGCAAGTGAAAAATATGATTTTAAATTAGTTGCAGAAGATGATCCTGATTCCTCATCATTCTTAGTAATAATATTAGAAATATTACCATTTGTTATTTTAATAGCTGGTGCATTCTTTATTATTAATAGACAAGTAGCTGGAAATAAGAGTTCAATGGATTTTGGAAAGAGTAGAGCTAAACTTGTTACTGATCAAAATAAAGTTACATTTAAAGATGTTGCTGGATTAAAAGAAGAAAAAGAAGAAGTTGCTGAACTTATTGATTTCTTAAAGAATCCAAAGAAATTCCAAAAACTTGGAGCTAGAATTCCTAAGGGAGTATTATTATTTGGGCCTCCTGGTACTGGTAAAACATTACTTGCAAAAGCGGTTGCTGGAGAAGCTGATGTTCCATTCTACTTTATTAGTGGATCTGATTTCGTAGAATTATTCGTAGGTGTTGGTGCTTCTCGTGTTAGAGATATGTTCCAACAAGCTAAAAGAAATGCTCCTTGTTTAATCTTTATTGATGAAATTGATGCAGTTGGTCGTCAAAGAGGTACTGGTTTAGGTGGAGGTCATGATGAACGTGAACAAACACTTAACCAATTACTTACTGAAATGGATGGATTTGGAGCAAATGAAGGAATTATCGTTATTGCTGCAACTAATAGACCTGACGTATTAGATCCTGCATTACTTCGTCCAGGAAGATTCGATAGACAAGTTACTGTTAACTTACCTGATGTAAAAGGACGTGAAGAAATTCTTGGTGTTCATGCTAAGAATAAGACTCTTGCTGAAGGAATTACATTAAAGAATTTGGCAAAACGTACTCCAGGATTTAGTGGAGCTGACTTAGAAAACTTACTTAATGAAGCTGCATTACTTGCTGTAAGACGTGATAAAAATGAAATTACTATGAGTGAAATTGATGAAGCTACAGATAGAGTTCTTATGGGACCTGCTAAAGTTTCTCATAAATATAGTGAAAATGATCGTAAGTTAGTTGCATACCATGAAGCAGGACATGCAGTTATTGGTTTAAAACTTGCAAATGCTAACGTAGTTCAAAAAGTTACTATTATCCCTAGAGGATCTGCTGGTGGATATAATATGATGGTACCTAAAGAAGAAAAATTATGTTCAACAAAATCTGATTTACTTGACCAAATTACTGGTTTATTAGGTGGTAGAACTGCTGAAGAAGTTATTTTCGGTGAAATTACTACTGGAGCACATAATGACTTTGAAAAGGCTACTAAAATTGCTCGTAGTATGGTTACTGAATATGGTATGAGTAATTTAGGACCATTACAATTTGAACAACAAGATGGAAGTGTATTCTTAGGAAGGGATTATAATAAGGCTCAACATTTCTCAAATGAAGTTGCTCATGAAATTGATATGGAAATAAGAAGAATTGTTAATGAATGTCATAAGAAAGCTACTGATATTATTAAGAAGAATAAAGACTTATTAAAATTAATAGCTGAGACTTTATTAGAATATGAAACATTAACAAAAGAACAAATTGATTATTTAGTAGAACATGGTGAAATGCCTGAAGAAGATGATGAAAACTTAGAATCTTTATCAATTACTAAATTAAGAGAAATGGCTAAAGAAAAGAATATCGAAGATTACGACAGAAAATCTAAGGCTGAAATATTAAAAGAGCTTGATAAATAAGCTCTTTTTTCTTGCTTTATAAATAAGAATTGCTATAATAAAGTTAAATTATTTATAGAGGTGAATTATGGCTAATAAGAAAACAGAAGTAAAAGAATTAGAAAAATTAAAGAAAAGTGCATCAGATTTTAAAAAGTTTATATCTAGAGGTAATGTAGTAGATATGGCTGTCGGGGTTATTGTCGGAGGTGCTTTTGGTAAAATTGTTACTAGTTTAGTAAATGATATGTTAATGCCTTTAATTGGAGTATTACTTGGTGGATTAGATTTTACTGAATTAAGTATTAAAGTAGGAGATGCTTCTATTTTATATGGTAATTTTATTCAAACAATTATTGATTTCTTAATTATTTCTTTATCTATTTTTATGATGGTAAAATTATTTGAAAAATTTAAGAAAAAAGAAGAAACAAAAGAAGAGAAAAAAGAAGATGCTAAAAAGAGTGATGAAGTTTTATTACTTGAAGAAATTAGAGATTTATTAAAGAAGAAAAAATAATATTAAGAGTGACTTGGTCATTCTTTTTTTCTTGTTCTTTTGGTATATTTATTATATAATATGCTTACTTTGGAGGGGATTATATGTGGAGTATTGGAAATGTTAAAATAGCTAATAAAATAGTTTTAGCTCCTATGGCTGGTATTTGTAATTCTGCATTTAGAAGAATTTGTAAAGAAATGGGTTGTGGATTAATTTATGCAGAAATGGTTAGTGATAAAGCTATTTTTTATAATAATCAAAAGACTATTGATATGCTTTATATGACTGAAGAAGAAAGACCTATTGTTCAACAAATATTTGGTAGTGATAAAGAAAGTTTTGTAGCTGCTGCTAAATATATTTATGAAAATATGAAACCAGATATTATTGATATTAATATGGGATGTCCTGTTCCTAAAGTTGCAGTTCGTGCTCAAGCAGGTTCTGCTTTATTAAAGAATCCTGAAAAAATATATGACATTGTCAAAGCAGTAGTTGAAGCAGTACCTATTCCTGTTACAGTAAAAATTAGAAGTGGTTGGGATAACAACAGTATCAATGCTGTTGAAGTTGCTAAAACAATAGAAAAAGCGGGTGCTAGTGCTATTTGTGTTCATCCGAGAACAAGAAGTCAAGGTTATAGTGGAAAAGCTGACTGGAGCGTAATTAAGGCAGTTAAAGAGGCTGTTAGTATTCCTGTAATAGGAAATGGTGATGTTAAAACTCCAGAAGATGTAGTTCGTATGTTAGATGAAACATCTTGTGATGCAGTTATGATCGGAAGAGGAATTTTAGGAAATCCTTGGTTAATAAAAAATGCAATTAATTTACTTGAAGGAAAAGAAATAGAAGAAGTTAGTCCTTTAGATAGAGTTGATATGTGTTTAAAACATTTAGAGAATTTAAAAGAAGTTAAAAATGAAAAAACGGCTTGCTTAGAAATACGTAATCATATAGGTTGGTATTTTAAAGGTATTAAAGATGCTAATGTTGTTAAAAATAAAATATATCAAACTTCAAATATTCATGATATAATCGTTATATTAAATGAATTTAAGGAGGGACTAAATGGAACAAGATAAAGATGACAAAGATGACAAACAAAAAGATAAGAAGGCATCTTTTCGAAAACGTTTATGTGCATATTTAATCGATATATTTGTTGTATCACTTCTTGCATCATTAATAGTCGTACCTTTTATTGATGCAAAATCAGTAGATAAATTAGATAAGAATATGGTTGAAGTTACTGAAGCGTATGTAAATAATGAAATTGATGAAATGACTTTTTTAAGTGAAAGTGAAAGTATTAATTATCAGTTAGCTAAATTAACTGGGACACTTACTTTTGTAACTATTATTATAAAAATGCTTTATTTTATTGTATTTCAGTTATATAATAAGGGCCAAACTCTTGGTAAAAGTATGTTTGGTATTCGTGTACAATCAAATGATTTGGAACTTACTGCTAATCAAATGATTCTTAGAACATTTATTATTGATAGTATTTTCTATAGTGTTGTTGGATTTGCATTAATGATATTTGCAAGTTCATCTGCATATTTTTATGGAAGTTTATTATTTGAAATTATTCAATCAATTATTATGATTATTTGTGCATGTATGGTGATGTTTAGAAAAGACAAGAGAGGATTACATGACATAGTGTCACGTACTAGTGTTATTGAAGTTAAATAAAAAGAAAAAGGAGAAGTAATATGAGAGAATTAACAGAGCAAGAAATTGTTAGAAGAGAGAAATTACAAAATATTAAGAATCCGTATCCTGAAAGATATGAAATCACTCACGAAATTTGTGATGCGGCTAATTTAGAAGATGGTGTTACTGGTGTTAGAGTTGCTGGTAGAATTATCTTAATGAGAAAAATGGGTAAGATGAGTTTCTTAACTATTGGTGATATTAATGGAAAGATTCAAGTTTCTGTTAAATTAGATATGATTGGAGAAGAAGCTTATCAAGAATTTAAGTCTAATTATGACTTAGGTGATTTTATTGGAGTAGTTGGTGAAGTTTTCACTACTCATACTGGAGAAAAAACTATTCGTGCTGATGAAATTACTTTCTTGGGGAAAGCATTAAAACCATTACCAGAAAAATTCCATGGTATTGAAGATATTGAAACTATTTATCGTGAAAGATATTTAGATTTAATTATGAATGATGAAGCTAAAAAGAAATTCTTATTAAGAAGTAAATTTATTCGTGAAATTAGAAATTATTTAGATGAAGCAGGATATATTGAAATTGAAACTCCTATTTTAAATAATAAAGCAAGTGGTGCTACTGCTAGACCATTTATTACACATCATAATGCATTAGATATAGATTTATATTTAAGAATTGCACCAGAAACATATTTAAAAAGAGCTGTTGTTGGTGGAATGAATAAAGTATTTGAAATTGCTAGATGTTTTAGAAATGAAGGAATTGATGCAACTCATTTACAAGACTTTACTATGATTGAAGGATATTGTGCTTATTATAACTATAAAGACAATATGAAATTCTTAAGAGAAATGCTTCAATATATTATTGAAAAATTATTTGGAACTTTAGTTATTAAGGTTGGAGATAAAGAAGTAGATTTAAGTGGAGAATGGGAAGCTGTTAGCTTTAGGGATTTAATCTTAAAATATGGAAATATTGATATTAATGAATACAATACTAAAGAAACATTACTACAAAAGATTTATGATGAAAAATTAGAAATTGATTGTGATACTCCATTAGAAAATTTAGGATATGGTAACTTAGTTGATCAATTATATAAAAAGGTTGCTAGACCAAATGTAGTAAACCCAATTTTCTTAACTGAACATCCAATTAGTTTAAGTCCATTAGCTCGTGCTAATGATGATAATCCTGAAATTACTGATAGATTCCAATTAGTAATTAACGGAGCTGAAATAATTAATGCTTATTCAGAATTAGTTGATCCACAAGAACAAGAAAGAAGATTAGAAGTTCAAGCAGCTTTAAAAGATAATGGTGATGAAGAAGCTATGCCAATGGATTATGATTATATATCTGCTATGGAAGTTGGAATGCCTCCAATTAGTGGATGGGGAATGGGAATTGATAGAGTTGTTCAATTATTAACTAACTCAGATAATATTAAGGATGTAATTTTATTCCCATTAATGAGACCTTTAAATGAAGAGAAGAAAGATTAATTTAAAATCTTTCTTTTTTTCACCAAAATTTCATCGAAAAATAGGCCAAATGCTTGTAAAATAAAGGTCTAATAGTTATAATTAATATGGGAGGTTAATTATGAAAAAACATAATACATTTAAAGTCGTTCTTGGAACTTTATTAGTATTTGCAATATTATCTTGGATTATTCCAGCTGCTGTATTCCAAGGAACATTACAAGATCAAGGACGCGTACAAGTAGGATTGTTTGATGTATTCAATTATTCATTAACATCATTATCATATTTTGGACATTATGCATTATATGTAATCTTTGTTGGTGGATTATATGGAGTATTAAACAAAATTCCTGCATATCGTAATCTTTTAGATGCGATGGTTAAGAAAGTATATGGAAAAGAAAAAATAGTATTATCAGTAATTATGGTATTATTTGCTATTATCGTTTCTGTATATGGAATTGAAATTGAAATGCTTTTATTCGTTCCATTCTTAGTTTCATTTATCTTAATGATGGGATTTGATAAAATGGTTGCTGCATTAGCTGTGGCTGGTTCATCATTAGTAGGTATTACTGGATATACTTATGCTTTTGGTAAACTAAATGTTTTATTATCAGCATTAGGATTAGATATTGCTTCAGATATTTATGTTAAAGCAATGATTTTACTAGTAGGATTAGTATTATTAATATTTAATACATTACTATATATTAGTAAAAATGATACAACTAAGATTACTGAAATTAAAGCTGATAAGAAGAAGGATGCTAAAGTGGAAGAAGAAATAGTTGCAGTTAAAGTAGAAGATAAGCCTGAAGCTAAGAAAACTACTAAAAAAGCAACAACTACTAAGAAGTCAACTTCAAAAACAGCAACAAAGAAAACAACTACTAAGACAACAGCAAAGAAAACTACATCAAAAGCAAGTCGTAAAGACAATAAAGCAGCTGCTAAAGATGATGGAGTTATCGTTGTTAAAACAAATTTAAGTGATGATGCAAATGCATACATCCCAGCTTCAGTAGAATTAAAGCAAAGAGTATGGCCAATGGTTATTGTATTTGTTTTAGCTACTGTAATATTCTTAATGGCATATTTCCCATGGAATAGTGTATTTAAACTTGATTGGTTTGAAGTAGCTAGTAAAAAAGTGGCAGAATTTGAATTATTTGGATTCCCATTATTTGGAAAATTATTAGGTAATTTCCAAGCATTTGGTGGATGGCAATGTTATGATTTATTCTTCCCATTAACATTCTTAACATTAATCTTAGTTTTAATTTATAAAGTTAAATTAAGTGATGCTTTAGAAGGTTTTGGACAAGGTGCTAAAAAAGCTTTAGCTCCTGCAGGAATTATCTTTGTTATTTATACTATTTTAGTATTAGTAACATATCATCCATTCCAAACTACTTTATACGAAGCTATATTAGGTCTTTCAAAAGGATTTAATGTTGCGACAACTACAGTAGTTGCACTATTAGCTGGATTATTTAATGGAGATATCTCTTATGCATTCCAAAGTGTACTTCCATATTATGCAAGTGTTGTTACAAATACTGATTACTATTCAACAATTGGTGTATTATACCAAGCTTGTTATGGTATCGTTATGTTTGTTGCTCCTACAAGTGTAATTTTAATGACTACATTAGCTTATTTAGATATTCCATATACTAAATGGTTAGCTAATATCTGGAAATTCGTAGTAGAATTCTTAGTAATAGTTTTAATTGTAGTAGCAATTTTAGTATTACTATAAGATATTTAAAAAGAGACTTAGGTCTCTTTTTTTTGTCGTAATTTTTGGACTTTATTTAATTGATGATAAGTAATTTTAAATTTAGAATTAAATTAAGGAGATGATATTATTTATTCTAAATTTTCAGAAGAAGTACAAATTATATTGCAACAAATGAAAAAGGAAATGAGTGAATTAAAGCATCCTTATGTTGGTAGTGAACATTTGTTATTGGCAATACTACACAATAAAGATTTAATGATAACTAAGGAGTTATTAAAGATAGATTTAACATATGAAAGATTTAGAGAAGAACTTATTAATATAGTGGGAATTGGTAAAAAGAGTAATGATATGTATTTATATACTCCTTTATTAAAAAGAGTTTTTAATAATGTAATTATGAATAATAAAGGGGAAGATAGATTGATTGAAGTTGATGATATATTTATATCTTTATTAGATGAAGGTGAAGGTGTTGCAAATAGAATACTTTTAGGTATGAATATTGACATTGATTATTTATATGAGAAATTTATTAAGAAATTTAATTTTAATAAGAAATCAATTAAGAAGAAAATGTTATTAGAAGAATTTGCTGTTGATATGAATTCTAGATATAAGTTATATGATCCTGTTATTGGAAGAGATAATGAGGTTGATAGGTTAATTGAAATATTATTACGTAGGACAAAAAATAATCCTGTGTTGATTGGTGATGCAGGAGTGGGAAAAACAGCTATTGTAGAGGAGTTTGTTAGAAGAATCGAAGAAAGTAAAGTACCAAAGAAATTACGCAATTGTAGGGTGTTTTCATTATCTTTATCATCTTTAATAGCGGGAACTAAATATAGAGGTGAATTTGAAGAAAGAATTAATCAAGTTATTGAAGAATTAGTATCAGATAAAGATGTAATTGTATTTATTGATGAAATTCATACTTTAGTAGGTGCGGGAGGTGCAGAAGGAGCGATAGATGCATCTAATATATTAAAGCCTTATCTTGCTAGAGGGGATATTCAAGTAATTGGAGCAACTACAAAAGAAGAATATAAGAAGTTTATTGAAAGTGATAAAGCGCTTGATCGTAGATTTCAAAAGATTAATATAGATGAAATGAGTATTGAACAGACTAAAGATGTTTTATTTAATATAAGAGATTTATATAGTAAGTATCATAATGTTTCTATAAGCGATGAAATAATTGATAATATTATTTATTTGTGTGATAAATATGTTCATTATGGTAAATTTCCTGATAAAGCGATAGATATATTTGACGAAGTATGTGCTAAAAGTTCTATTATAGAAGATGATAATGATAAAAAGATTAGAATGTATAATGAGGAGTTAAATAAGATTAGATTAAAAAAGAATGAATTGATTGTAGAGAATAATTTTAAAGAGGCATCAATTTACAGAAAGAAGGAGTTAACTTTAGAAAAAAAGTATAATCAACTTAATTTTGATGAGCATGCAAAAGATGTATTATTAGATTCTTTATATGAAGTAGTATATGGTAAGACAGGTATTCCTGTTAAAAGATTACTTTCTTTTAATAAGAATGATATTATTGGTAGATTAAATAGAGTAGTCATTGGACAAGAGGGAGTTATTAATAAGATGTGTGATATTGTGGATAAAGTTAATAAAAGTAATAATAATGTACCAATATCACTTCTTCTTGTTGGAAAAAGTGGTGTTGGAAAGACATTTTTAGAAAAAGAGTACTCTAAGTTATTTTATAATGAAAAATCTATTATTAAATTAGATATGAGTGAATATAGTGATGATTCATCTATTTCTAAAATATTAGGAGTTAATGCTGGATATGTAGGATATAAAGATCTTGTGTCTTTATGTGATAAGGTTCGTCGAAACAGTTATTCTATTTTATTTATAAATAATATGGAATATGCTTCTAGAAAAGTTCTTCAGTTATTTTCTAGTATTTTAGAGGATGGTTATTTAATTGATTCTTCTAATGAGAAAGTTGATTTTCGTAATACTGTTCTTTTTTTTGAAACCAATTATGGATGTGAACAAAGTAATATAGGTTTTTCAACAGGTAATGTGGATTCTTTATTAATAAAGGATGTTATTGGTGAAGAGATGTTTTCTAAATTTAGTGGAATACTTAGATTTAGAGATTTGAACAGAGAAGATATTATTAAAATAATAAATTCTAGAGGTGTTTTATCCCCAAAACTTGTGGATAAAATAGTAGAAGAATCTAATTATAAGAGGGTTGGAGCGAGAAAAATTGATTATTTAGTATCTATTTATAAGGAATCTGTGGAAGTTTAGTGTTCTTTATTTAAAATTGTTGTGTTATAATGATGTCAGGTGATGAAAGGTGAAACTATATAATACATTGACAAAGAAAGTCGAAAAATTTATTCCTAATGAAGAAGGAAAAGTAAAAATGTATACATGTGGTCCGACAGTTTATCATTTCGCACATATTGGAAATTTAAGAACTTATATTTCTGAAGATGTTTTAGAAAAAGGACTTAAGTTTATTGGATATGATGTTGAAAGAGTAATGAATATTACTGATGTTGGTCATAATGTAGGAGATGGGGATTCTGGAGAAGATAAGATGGCTGTTGCTGCAAGAAGAGAGAAGAAGTCTTCTTTTGAAATTGCAAAATACTATACAGATTGTTTCTTTGAAGATTGTTGTAAGTTGAATATTCGTAAACCTGATGTTGTGTCAAATGCCACAGATAATATTGAAATGTATATAACTATGATTACAAAGTTATTAGAAAATGGATATGCATATATTGCTGATGGAAATGTTTATTTTGATACTACTAAATTTAAAAATTATTATGAATTATCTGGTCGCAACAGTGATGATTTAATGGTTGCGGTTAGAGAAGATATAGAAGAAGATACTGCTAAACGTAATCCATTTGATTTTGGATTATGGTTTACTAATTCTAAATTTGATAATCAAGAATTACAATGGGACTCTCCTTGGGGTAGAGGATATCCGGGATGGCATATTGAATGTTCTGGTATATCTATTAAAAACCTAGGAGAAAAATTAGATATTCACTGTGGTGCCGAGGATGCAATTTTTCCACATCATACAAATGAGATTGCTCAAAGTGAAGCATATCTTGGACATAAATGGTGTAATTATTGGTTACATTTAGGGTTTTTAAATGATGAAACTGGTAAAATGAGTAAATCTAAGGGTGAATTCTTAACAGTATCATTATTAGAAGAAAAAGGATATAATCCTTTAGCGTATCGTTATTTATGTTTAAACTCTTATTATCATAGTCAATTAACATTTAGTTATGAAATTTTAGATGGAGCACAAAATGCTTATAATAAATTAAAAAATAGAGTATCTAAATTAAGTAAAGATGAAGTTGATAATAATAAATATAATGAATATATTGAAAAATTTAGCGAAGCTATTAAAGATGATTTAAATACTTCTAATATGGTTACATTAGTATATGATGTATTAAAAGATGATATTTCTGATGGAACTAAGCTTGCTATTATTGAAAAATTTGATGAAGTATTATCTTTAGATTTAACAGTTGCTGAAGAAAAAGAAGTTGATGCAGATTTACAAAAAGAAGTATTAGCAAAGATTGAAGAAAGAAAAGAAGCTAAAAAGAATAAAGATTTTTCTAAAGCTGATGCTATTCGTGATGAATTATTAGCTAGAGGCATTAAATTAATAGATACAAGAGAAGGTACAACTTACGAATTATTATAAGAATTAGACTTTGTCTAGTTCTTTTTATTTGTTATTTTACATTTCTTGTGTTAATATATGTGTGATTTTTCCTTTGAAAGGGAATTAATATAGGTATAAATGATATAATTAAGATGGTGAAATGTATGCAAACAATTGAAATAAATGTATTAGTACTTGCGTATTTAGGAGATACTATATATGAAAATTATGTTAGAAAATATTTAATAGGTAAGGGTATTGGAAATGTAAATGATTTACAAAAAGAGTCTATTAACTATGTAAGTGCAAAGAGTCAAGCTAAGTTTTTACAAGATATGTTAGATAATAAGTTTTTAAGTGATGAAGAAATTACTGTTGTAAAAAGAGCGAGAAATTATAAGACTACTTCGCATCCTAAAAACTGTGATATTGTTACATATAAATATGCTACAGGATTAGAAAGTTTAATTGGATATTTAGATTTAGAAGGGAAAAAAGATAGAATTGATGAGATTATGAATTTTATCTTAGGTGAGTAATATGTTAGTATACGGACGTAATGTTGCGAAAGAAATATTAAAAAAAGATAAAAAAGTTATAAAAATTATTTTACAAGAAGGTTTTGATGATAAAGAAATAAATTCACTTATTGAAAAAGGAAATTTCAGAGTAGAATATAAGTCAAAAAGAGATATTGAGCGTTTGGCAGATGGAGTTCATCAAGGTATAATTCTAGATATTCCGGACTATCAATACAAAGAATTAAAATATGTATTGAATAATGATCCTAGTTTTGTAGTTTTACTTGATCATTTAGAAGATCCACATAATTTAGGAGCGATTATTAGAACTTGTGAAGCTGCTGGAGTAGATGCAATTATTATGCCTAAGGATAGACAAGTACAAATTAATTCTACTGTTATGAAGACTAGTGTTGGTACTTTAGATAATATGGATATAGTATCAGTAAGTAATTTAGTTAATGCAATAGATGCTTTAAAGCAAAATGGGTTCTGGGTAGTTGGTACAGCTTTAGAAGATAGCGTTGATTATCGTGAAATTGATTATTCTGGAAAGATTGCACTTGTTATTGGTAATGAAGGCTCTGGTATGAGTCAATTAGTTAAAAAAAATTGTGATTTTATTGCTAAGATACCAATGTATGGAACTACTAATAGTTTAAATGCATCAGTTGCTGCTGGTATTATGATTTATGAAGTTGTTCGGGATAGAAAGTAGGAACAATGAAATATAAAAATGTAAATGATTATGAAGTAATTTATATGATTAGAGAAAATGATGAGGATTCGGAAAAATTAATGTATGAAAAGTATCGTCCTTTATTATATAAGTATGTTAATAAGTATTATTCTCTAGTTAGTCATAGAATTACATATGAAGATTTAGTTCAAGAAACAAGGATTGCTTTAGATAATGCAATAAAAACATTTAACGAAAATAGTGATGTTTTATTTTATACATATGTAAGTATATGTATAGAAAGACATTTATTAACTTATTGTCGTAATGTTAATAGTAATAAACATTATATTCTTAATAATAGTTTGCTAGATGAGTTTATTGAGGAAAA
Organism: Bacilli bacterium; assembly: GCA_016293205.1. Taxonomy (GTDB): domain Bacteria; phylum Bacillota_I; class Bacilli_A; order RF39; family UBA660; genus JAEDES01. The sequence goes on along the minus strand of JAEDES010000002.1, from coordinate 4,465 downwards.
ATGTATAAATGATATGAGTTGTTTGGATATAATGATTAGTAATGAGAATTTTATTAGTATGAAAAACAAATTAAGTTTTATTGATTCTAATATATTTGAACTTAAATATAATGGATTTACATATAAAGAAATTGCCGTATTATTAGATATTTCTTATAGATATTTAATGTATAGAGTTAGATTAATTAGAGATAGACTAAATTTAAATAAGAATTTATTTATTTAGTTTGTCTTTTTTTTTATTTGGATTTATAATGATAATAGGGTGATTGTATGGCGATGAATCATAACAATTTAAATTCTAGTAATAATGATTATGATTTTGTGTCATTAGAATCATGGATTAAAACTAGACATAGTGAAGATGAAATGAGAGAAGTATTTTTAAATATGGATAGAGCGATGAAATATGTTCATGATAGAGGTTATTGTGTTAAAAGCTTTCATCCAAAGGAAATTGAATTAATTAATCACGAATTAAATCAAATTAGATTTAGAACTTTATTAGAAATGCCTACTAGTTCATTAGATAGAAAAAGATATATAAAAGAAGATATATATAATTCTAGTTATATTCAAATTGGTATTTATACAAAATGCTTATATTGGTTAAATCAAAATTATTTAAAAGAAAATTTTGATAGTTTTGCTCAATTTCTTCCTGAGGGAGATGTTCCATATTATAGAGGAGTTATTGAAAGAGGAGCTTCTGTATATTTATGTGAGTATGACTTAGAAAAGAGAAAAAGAGATTTAGCAGCTTTGGAGAAAGAAGTGGGTGGAGAAGGTGTTACTGATACATCTCATTTAAATAAAGTTGATGTTAATGAAGATATTAATGCTGTAATATATAGACAAATTAATAAGAAAAGTGATGCTGCATATGTTTATTTCTTAGTGTATCCAGCAATTATGTTTACTCTTTCAATTATTATTTCAATTATTGTTAAAGTACTTAGTTTAAGTTAAAAATGTTGACATTTCTAGGCGTTTATGCTATTTTATAGGTGAGCACTTGGAAGTGTTTTTATTTTGATAAAAAATTGGGATAGGTGAGAATATGACTGAAGTTAAAAAAAATAGCAAAAAAGAAGAAGTAAAAGAAATAAAAAAAGAAAAGAAAGAAGTATCTAAAAAGAAGAATGATTCTAAAAAGACTGAAAAAAAAGAAAAGAAAAGTCTTTGGGTAAGATTTAGAATATTCTGTCATGGTGTTAAAAGTGAAACTTTAAGTGTTCATTGGCCAAGTAAAAAAGATATGATTCGTTATTCTATAGCGACAATTTTCTTTATAGTATTTTGCGCAGTATTCTTTTATGCAATAGATGTTATTTTTGCATTAATTCAATCAATTTTTAGATAAAAAAGGAGTTAGATTATGGATAAACAATGGTTTGTAGTTAATACTTATTCTGGACATGAGAATAAAGTAAAAGAAAAACTTGAAATGAGAGCTGAATCAATGGAAATGCAAGACTATATACATAGAGTTGTAATTCCAGAAGAAAAAGTAGTAGAAGTAAAAGATGGTGTTACTAAGGAAAAAATTAAAAAGATGTTCCCTGGTTACATTTTAGTAGAAATGGTTATGACAGATGAAGCTTGGTATGTTGTTCGTAATACACCTGGTGTTACTGGATTCATTGGATCAAGTGGGAAGGGTGCTAAACCAACTCCATTACAACCTGCAGAAGTAGATAATATTCTTGGTAATATGGGTATCAGTAGAATCGATGTTGATACTGAACTTACTGAAGGATCTAAGGTTAAAATTATTGCAGGGCCATTCAATGGTATGTTTGGTAAAGTTGACTCAGTTGATTTACCAACTAAGAAAGTTATGCTTTTAGTAGACTTATTTGGACAAGAAACTTCAGTAGAAGTTGAATTAAGTCAAATAGAAAAAGCAAATTAATACTTGCATTAATAAAAATAGTATGATATTATTTTGGTGCTATATTTATTAATATAGATTTAGTGGGAAGCATGGTTTGCATTTAAAAGCGGTAATCAAGCTATTTGTACCACTCGCGAAAACTTATTAAAATTTAGGAGGTGTTTTTCGTGGCAAAGGAAGCAGTTAAAAAAATTAAATTACAAATCCCAGCAGGAAAAGCTACACCAGCTCCACCAGTTGGAACTGTATTAGGACCTGCAGGAATTAATCTACAAGAGTTCTGTACAAGATATAATGATGCTACTAGAGAAAAGATGGGAGATATCTTACCAGTAGAAATTTCAATTTATGATGACAGAAGTTTTGATTTTATTATTAAGACTCCACCAACAGCATTCTTATTAAAGAAATATGCTAAGGTAGCTAAAGGTTCAGTAAAAGGGTCAAAAGAAAAAGTTGCAACTTTATCTCAAGCTCAATTAAAAGAAATCGCTGAAATTAAATTACCTGACTTAAACGCATATGATGTTGATGCAGCAATGAAAACAGTTGCTGGAACAGCTAAAAACATGGGAATTGCTATTGAAGGTCAAGAATAATTAATTAGAGTAATTAAGATATAGATTATTCATATAGGTTTTACCTATGTGGAAGGAATTTCAAATTAAAATCCGCTTAACCACATAAGGAGGAAAAAGAAAATGGGAAAAAGAAGTAAGAAATATACTGAAGCTGTTTCAAAAATTGAAAAAGGTAAAGTATATACTAAAGAAGAAGCAGTTAAGTTAGTAAAAGAAACTTCAACTAGTTCATTTGATGGTTCTGTAGAAGTAGCTATGAGATTAAACTTAGATACTAAAAAAGCAGATCAACAATTAAGAGGTGCTATCGTACTTCCAAAAGGAACAGGAAAAACTAAAAAAGTTTTAGTTATTGCTAAAGGAGAAAAAGCAAATCAAGCTAAAGAAGCTGGAGCTGACTATGTTGGTGACGTAGATATGCTTGAAAAAATTGAAAAAGAAAATTGGTTCGATTTCGATACTATGATTGCTACTCCAGATATGATGCCATTACTTGGTAAATTAGGAAAAGTTTTAGGACCAAAAGGTTTAATGCCAAACCCTAAAACTGGAACAGTTACAATGGATGTTGCTAAAGCAGTGGATGAAGTTAAAGCTGGACGTGTTGAATATAGAACAGATAGTTTCGGAAATATTCACGGTGTTATCGGAAAAGTTTCTTTCTCAGAAGAAGACTTATTAGCTAACTTAGATGCATTTGTTGGACAAATTCTTAGAATCAAACCTGCAACAGTTAAAGGTGATTATGTTAAGAATATTTCAATAACTTCTACTATGGGTCCTGGAATTAAAGTTGAAAATAGCTTTGACAAATAGGATTTTGTAGGATATAATAAAGACAATTTGTTGGTGCCATAGACAGTAGGTGTTCAAATAAATCCTACCGAGGACTTTAAATAGTAATCAAAAAGTTCTTCTGCTGTCTAGTTGAAGAACTTTTTATATGGCATCCCTAATTAGATTAAGGAGGTGTTTTATGGCAAGTCAAAAAATCTTAGAGCAAAAGCAAGTAGTAATTGATGAAATTAAAGAACGCGCTTCAAACGCTAAAACTATCGTTTTATTCGATTATCGTGGTATGACAGATAGTGAAACTAAAGAATTACGTGTTAAATTAAGAGAATCAAACTCAGACTACAAAGTATACAAAAATACTTTAATGGCTAGAGCTTTCAATGATTTAGGTATTGATCTTAATGAAGCATTAAATGGTCCAAGTGCATTTGCATATGGTGAAGACCAAATCGCACCAATTAAGACATTATCAGAATTTGCTAAAGATCACCCAGCATTAGTTTTAAAAGTAGGGATTGTAGATGGAGAAAAAGCAGATCAAGCTAAATTAGCTGAATATGCTACTATCCCATCAAGAGAAGGACTACTTACTATGCTTGCTGGTGGTATGATTGGAATCGCAAGAGACTTATCAATTTGCTTAGACTTATATAGTCAACAAAAAGAAGAAAATTAATTTAAAAAATTAAAATAAAAAAATATATAGGAGGATTATTAAAATGGCTAAATTAACAAGAGAAGATTTTATCAGTAGTTTAAAAGAAATGACTTTATTAGAAATTAAAGAATTAGTAGACGCAATGAAAGAAGAATTTGGAGTAGATCCAAGTGCTGTAGCTGTAGCTGCACCTGCTGCTGGAGCTGCTGAAGATGCTGCACCAAGTACAGTAACTGTATCAATTGCTGATGCTGGAGCTGGAAAAGTTGGAGTTATTAAAGTTGTTAAAGATATTACTGGTTTAGGATTAAAAGAATCTAAAGATATCGTTGATTCAAACGGTGTTGTTAAAGAAAACATTTCTGTAGCTGAAGCTGAAGAAATCAAAGCTAAATTAGAAGAAGCTGGAGCTACTGTAGAAGTTAAATAATTAACTTTTAAGCTATTTAAACTCTAGAATAAATTCTAGAGTTTTTTTGTATGATAATTTGTCAAATCAAGTGCAACAGTATGCTATATTCTCATCAAATAATT
>JAEDES010000032.1 GCA_016293205.1 Bacilli bacterium | reverse complement strand
TATTTTAATTTTATTACATATTTAAATACAAACACAACTCATTATTAAAATTAAACTGTCAACCAAATCAAAAAAACTCACCATTCAGTGAGTTTTTATTAATACTATTTATCTCTAACTTCAGCTTTATAAGTGTTACATACTTTTTCAGCAATTCCATTAAATACAGTCATAACTTCTTCATCAGTTAATGTTCTATTCATATCCATGAATGTTAAGTTAAATGCAATTGACTTCTTATCACTAGCAACATTTTCTCCAGTATAAACATCAAATACTGAAATACTTTGTAATAATTTTCCTCCAGCTTTCTTAATAGTAGCCATAACATCTCCGGCAGTAACATTCTTATCTAAAATAAATGCAATATCTTTAGAGATAGATGGGAACTTAGGAATATCCTTATAAGTCATTCTAGATGGATAATTCTTTAATAATTTTTCTAAGTTAATTTCAAATACATATACATTATCTTTTAATGTATTAGGATGAAGTTTACCAATAATACCAACTTCTTTTCCTTGTAGAATAATTCTAGCACTTTGTCCTGGATGTAATTCATTAGGAACCTCTCCTGTAACAAAACTATATCTTCCACCAAATCCTAAGTATTCAAGTAATTCTTCAACTACACCTTTAACAACATAGAAATCAACTTTACTATTAGTAATATCTAAGTAATAATCACCAGTCATTAATCCAGCTAGTTTTAAATCTTCTTTATAAATTCCATCTTCTTTATAGAATCCTTTACCTACTTCAAAGATTGAAATATTTGTATTGTTTCTTGCTTTATTATATAAATAAATTTCTTTTAATGAATAAAGTAAACTATATCTTAAAGTATTTCTATCTTCACTCATTGGATCTGCAAGATAAATTTCTTCAAAGTTATCAGTAGTAAATTTATGAACTTCGTCTTTTGGAATTAATGTATAACTACATGTTTCATTTAATCCTAAAGCAACCATCTTATTCTTAATTTCACGTTTAGTATGATCATAACTACCAGTAACTACATTTAATAATGGAAGTTTACCTTTAATATTATCCATACCATAAATTCTTCCAACTTCTTCTATTAAATCTTCAACGATATTAACATCTAATCTACGAGTTGGAACAACTACTGTAATTAATCCATTCTTTGCAGTAACTCCAAATCCTAAAGATTCTAAAATTGAAACAACTTCTTCTTCAGGAATTTCAATACCTAATACTTTATTAATCTTTTCTGCTGTAATGTCAATTGTCTTATCTTCTTTATTAGCTTTATCATAAGCAACCATTCCACCTACGATTTCAGCATCTGCATATTTTTCTAATAAATGACAACTTCTCATCATAGCCATATAAGTACGTTTTGGATCTAATCCTTTTTCAAATCTATTAGAAGCTTCACTTCTTAAAATCTTCTTAGAAGTTTTACGAATCTTAACACTATTGAAGATAGCTGCTTCAATAATAATATTCTTAGTATCTTCTTCAACTTCTGTAGATAAACCACCCATAACTCCAGCAAGACCTACTGCATCAGTCTTATTAGCAATAACGATATCATCAGCTGTAAGTTCTCTTTCAATACTATCAAGTGTAGTTAGTTTTTCTCCTTCTTTAGCAGCTCTAACAATTAAAGTATCACCTAATCTATCAGCATCATAATAATGTAGAGGTTGTCCTGTTTCTAACATTACATAGTTAGAAATATCAACTACGTTATTAATTGGTCTAATTCCAGAAGCAATTAATCTATTTTTAATAAATTCAGGACTTTCTTTAATAACAACATTCTTAACTTTCTTACTTAAGAATAAATTACATAATTCATTATCTTCTACGATAACCTTAAAACTATCATTTACATCTTCTTTGTTCTCATTAAATGATGTTTCTATTTCTTTAACATCTTTCTTATAAATAGCACCTAATTCATAAGCCATACCAAGTATACTTAATAAATCTCCTCTATTAGATGTTAATTCAAAGTCAATTACTTCATCATCTAATCCTAATGCTTTAATTGGATCACTTCCAACTTCTATATCATTAGGTAATTCATGAATACCAGCTTTATCTTCTTCAGTTAAGAATTTTGAATCAAGTCCAAGTTCTGCTTTAGAACATAACATACCATTTGATTCAACACCACGGATAACGTCTCTTTTAATTTCTCCACCAGGAAGTTTAGCTCCAGGTAAAGCAACAATAACAGTTAATCCCTTTCTACAGTTAGGTGCTCCACAAACGATATTTAATATTTCAGTTCCTACATCCACTTTGCATACATGTAAATGATCTGAATCAGGATGATCAACACACTCTAATACTTTACCAACAGTTAAATTAGTACAATTAATAAGTTTTTCAGCAGAATCATATTCATTACCAACACCAGTCATAGCATCAGCAATTTCAGTAATAGTTAAATTTTCATCTAAATCAATATAATCACTAACAAATTTTCTACTTAATTTCATCTTATTCATCATCCTTTCTATCAAATTCTTCAATAAATCTTATATCATTTCCATAAATTGTTCTAATATCAGGAATACCATATTTAAACATTGCAAATCTGTCCATTCCAGTACCGAAAGCAAATCCTTGATACTTAGTAGAATCATATCCGCTCATTTCTAATACATTAGGATGAACCATTCCAGCACCTAATACTTCAATCCATCCAGTTTGTTTACATAATGGACATCCCTTTCCACCACATTTAAAGCAAGTAACATCAACTTCAACAGAAGGTTCAGTAAATGGGAAAAAACTAGGTCTAAATCTAACATTAGTCTTTTCTCCTAAAATTCTCTTACAGAAAGTTTCTAATGTTCCTTTTAAATCAGCCATTGAAACACCTTCATCAATAACTAATCCTTCAATTTGCATGAATTGATGTGAATGAGTTGCATCTTCATCTCTTCTATAAACTTTACCAGGACAAACAATTCTAATTGGTCCTTTTTCTTTATTATCTTCCATCGCTCTAACTTGTGCAGTAGAAGTTTGACTTCTTAATAAGAAATTCTCATATTCATCTTTTAAATAGAAAGTATCTTGAGCATCTCTAGCAGGATGTCCTTTAGGTAAATTTAATTTTTGGAAACAATTTTCATCACTTTCAATTTCTGGTCCTTCATAAACTGTATATCCCATAGAAACGAATAAATCTTCAAATTGTTCAGTAATTCTAGTCATTGGATGTTTACTACCACGTTTAACTCTTTTACTTGGTAAAGTAATATCAATAGCTTCTTTACTTAATTTTTCATTTAATAAAGCTTCTTCATACTCAGCTTTCTTAGTTTCATAAAACTCATTAAATAGATTTCTAACTTCATTAACTTTCATTCCATATTCTTTTTTCTCTTCATTAGGAACATTCTTAATTTCACTATTTAATACTGTAATTAATCCTGTTTTACTTAAATACTTATTTTTAAGTTCATTAAGTTCATTTAATGAAGTAACATTATTCATATCTTCTTCTAATAACTTTTTAACTTCTTCAATTTTCATTTAAAACATCTCCTTTATCTTCTTCATACTTCCAATACTTTTAACTTTTGCTTTATCATAATCCTTACCCTTAGGATTATAAAATATTGCATCCATTCCTATTCTACCAGAACCATAAACATCAAAGTCTAAACTATCCCCAATCATAATAGATGAATCTATATTAAATTCTCCCATTGCATTCATATATGCTTCCCGACTAGGTTTAATACCAAGTTCTCCACCATATACATTATCAAAGTAAGAATCTATTCCACTACTCTTTAGTCTTTCTATTTGTGGTTCTAAAAACCAATTAGTAAGAGCAACTAAACTCTTATCTTTACTCTTCAAATATTCTAATGATTCAACTACTCCGTCAATAATTTCAGGCTTAGTCTCCCCTAAAGCTTTATTCCATCCAATAATAATTTCAGGTGTAATCAAAACTCCACTCTTCATAGTTAAAAACCGACTCAACTCAACAACATCATACCTAGGAAAATTCTTTTCATATTCTTCTAGTAATTTAGGTATCTGAGGATAAAATATTTCAAACTCAGATTTATTCAAAACACTGTCAAAATATAATTTCTCATAATTCCAATCAGGAATAAGCAATGTTCCATCTATATCAAATATAAATCTTTTCTTCTCCATACCTCACCTCAAAAAAAAGACAACTATAACATAAGGACGATTAACTCGCGGTACCACCTTACTTTATAGTTGTCTTACTATACACTCTAATCTTTTAACGCAAGAATTACGCTTACTATTAATAAGAACTCCTAGGACGAATTCATAAACTAGTTCTACTTGTTTCCACCAAACACAAGTTCTCTATCAAAACATCATTTACTACTACTTCCTAATCAATGTCGATTTACACATATTATAGCATACTTTTATTAAAAACAATTACTTTTTTTCGTACTTTTTAGCTAATTGTTTAACTTTATTTCTACCATCAGCCATCTTTTGTTGATGATTTACACCAATTTCACTAGCATATTCTTCTTCAGATGCACTTAAAATAGCTTGATATAACTTTTCACACTCATCATCAAAATTAATAATTGCTTCTGATTGTTGTACTAATGTTAATGCATTAGTAGGAACTCTATTAACAGATGTTAAATTAATTCCTTTTAGTAAAGCATTATGATTTAACTTAGATTGAAATATACCTTTTATATATGTACCTAAAGCATTTTTAAGACCAATAGTCTCTTCTAAACCTTTATCAGCAGAAATATATAAATATAAAAGTTTATCTAAATTTCTAATTTTTCTATCTCTTGCAAAAATCTCAGTACCTTCAGCATTTACTCTACCAATTTCCTCTAATAATTCATTAAATTCATAATCAGATATTTCAACACCATATTCTACTTGTACCATTACTTGTAGATATAATAAATCATCATATTTAACCATAATACCCTCCTAAAGTCTAATAAAGACGATACAAATATCGTCTATCTTCTTACTTTTCTTTTTCTTGTTAATTTTAAAACATTTTCTCTTTCTTTGTCCATAGAGATCATTGTTTCCATACCAACTAATCCTCTAAATGAATCTAGACCATCACTAATGCTTTCTTCTATTTCAGCATCTAATGCTCTATATCCATCTCTATATCTATTAGCAGCTTCTAATTGATGAACTAAAAGTAATACATTTTCTTGAGTAACTTCTACTCTCGCTCCATCAAGTACACGATTATAGTTATCTTCATTATATGAAGCTGCTTTCTTTCTATAATCTAATGCGAATGGTAAGAACTTAGTTTGTCTTCCACATAACTTACCTGTTAATGTTAAAAAACTTACTTTAAGTCCTCTTGCACTTTTTCCTTCTTTCATCGCTAAATTGGAATTATCTATACTTTCAAATACTACTTCACAAACTATATCTTCTAGTTCATCTTCAGTAAGATCTTCCCCATTGTTTAATTTTCTTAGTAGTTCTTCATAACTATATCCACTTACAGTCATCTTCTGACTACCCGTCTCTTGTTCCATTGTGTTTTTCTTTCTCCTTTCGAAAACAAACAAATTATACCACAAAAAACAAAAAATTTCAACTATGACAAAAAAAGAACTATTAAACAGTTAATAGTTCTTGTTCTTTTTCTTTTAATTTAGCTTCAATCTTTTTATTATATTCATTAACCATATCTTGAATATCATTTTCCATACCCTTAGCTTGATCTTCAGGTAATTCACATTTTTTAACATCTTCTAAAGCTTCTCTTCTTAAATTTCTAACAGTTACTTTAGAATCTTCAGCTAAAGCTTTAACTTGTTTAACTAATTCTCTTCTTCTTTCTTCAGTTAATTCAGGAATAATAATACGAATTGTTTCTCCATCATTTCCTGGATTATATCCTAAATTAGAAGCTAAAATAGCTTTTTCAATGTCTTTTAATGCTCCTCTATCAAAAGGTTTAATTAATAACTGTCTAGCTTCTGGAACTGAAATAGTTGCAAGTTGTTTTAATGGAGTCATACTTCCATAATATTCAACCATAATTCCATCTAAACTAGAAGGATTAGCTCTACCCGCTCTAACAGTTGCAAATCTTTTTTCAAGACTTTCAATCGCTTTATCCATTTTATCAGTTAATTCTAACATAATCATGTCGCTATCCATTATATCTCATCTCTCCTTAACCCATATTATATTATAAAAGCGTCATAAAATAAAGTAATTTAATATAAAAATAAAATAAAACCAGTAACTAATAAAACTGTAATAACAAGTGCAATTACATAAAGAACAATAATTAAAGTATCATTATTCTTATTTTTAGCACCAGGAGTAATAACAATCTCCTTTGGTCTTTCTTCAACAACACCATTAAACTCCATAGTCTTTTCCAAATCACTATTACCATCAAATATCTTAGTATCAGTATTTTTTCTAACTTCTTCTACTTCAGCACTAACTTCATTATTTTGAAGTTTCTTAATCACTTCATCAATTTTATCTAAAGTATCACCGTTCAAACTACCACCTCTATTATCTATAATATATCATAAAAAAAGATATTAAAAAATATCTACATATTAATTAATCTAATATATTTATTTTTTAATATCGCTTTCTTATTATCTAAATCATCAGAATTTTCTAAAGAATAATCTGTATATCCTATAATATTACCATCTTTAATAACTAATAAACTAGGTAGCTTTATATCAGTAAAATCATCACTATATTTTTCATCAATTAAATTAACTAAGTCTTTATATTTTTTAGATCCTAAATTATTTGGATTAAAATAATAAACAACATCTAATTCACTATCAAGTACTACATCATATAAAATCTTAGCACTTTCAATACACCATTCACAATCAGAATTTCCTAAAAACAAAACTCCAGATCCATCACTAAGCAAATCATAAACTTCTGAATAAACTATATATTCAAAAGGATTATCTGCATCTATAGAATATTCAATAGAAAACTTTTCAGCACTTGATAATTCCTCAGTCTTCTTAATAGAACATCCACTAAGTAATAAACAACATATTAATAAAATAATTAACTTCTTCATAAAACCTCTTTCAACCCCGATTAACAATATTATAAATATTAAATAGAAAAAATACAATACACAAAAAAAGAAAGCCATAGCTTTCTTCTTATTATCCATTAATTTGAGCCATTACTTCTTCAGCAAAGTTATCTTGTCTCTTTTCAATTCCTTCACCAACAGCGTATCTAATCATTGAAACGATTTCTCCACCATTGTTTTTAACATAGTCAGCAACTGTCATACCACTATCTTTAATGAAGTCTTGTTCAACTAAACAAATTTCTTTATAGAACTTATTTAATCTTCCAGTAACCATTTTTTCAGCGATATTTTCAGGTTTTCCTTCAGCCATAACTTGTTCTTTAATGATATGAGATTCTCTTTCAACTACGTCAGCAGGAACTCCTTCTCTATTTAATGCAGTTGGATTCATAGCACAAGCTTGCATAGCAACATCTTTTGCTACTTCTTCATTTCCACCTTTAATTACTACAACAGTAATGATTTTTCCACCCATATGTTTGTATGTTCCGAAAATTTCATCATCTGATTTAGTAATTACATTGAAACGACGAAAACTAATTTTTTCTCCAATTTTAGCAACTAAAGCAGCTAATTTTTCAGAGATAGTTTCTCCACCATCATTGAAATTCATAACATCTTCTACAGTAGCTAAATCATTGTTTAATACTACGTCTACTAAATAATCAACGAAATTAGTAAATTCTTCGTTTTTAGCAACGAAATCTGTTTCTGAATTAACTTCTAAGATAACAGCTTTATTTCCTTCAGTTTTAACTTGGCATAATCCCTCAGCAGCGATTCTACTTTCTTTCTTAGCAGCTTTTGCAATACCTTTTTCTCTTAACCAATCTACTGCAGCTTCCATATTTCCTTCTGTAGCTTCTAATGCTTTTTTACAATCTAACATTCCAGCTCCAGTTTTTTCTCTTAATTCTTTTACATCACTTGCTTTAAACATAATGTATTCTCCTCCTCTAAATAAATATCAATTAATATTTTAACAAAAAAGGATGGTAAAATCCATCCCCCATCCTTATTTTTATTACTTAGTTAAAGCTTCAATAATTTCAGCTTTTTTCATTCCTGCAACATTGATTTCTTTAGCTGCAGCAACTTCTTTTAACTCAGCAACTGTCATTTTTGTATAATCAACAGTTTCTTCCTTAGCTTCTACTACTTCTTCTTTTACTTCTACTACTTCAGTTTTTTCTTCTTTTTTACTAGCTTTTTTAGTTTCTTTATTTTTGTCTTCTTCACTAATATAATCGATTACTTCATTTCCATTAACTTCAGCGATAGCATTAGTTAAAGCACCAATGATTAATTTAACTGATCTTACAGCATCATCATTTCCTGGAATAACATAATCTACCATATCAGGATCACAGTTAGTATCTACGATACCGAATACAGGGATTCCTAAAATTCTAGCTTCTTTAATTGCAATTTCTTCTTTACGAGGATCTACAATAATCATAGCTTGAGGTATTCTCTTCATTTCACGAATTCCTCTTAAGTTTTTAACTAATTTGTCATATTCTTTTTTGATTTGGATTACTTCTTTTTTTGGAAGTGCTTCGAAAGTACCATCTTTTTCCATAGTTTCGATTTCTTCCATTCTTCTAATTCTTGAACGAATAGTTTTGAAGTTTGTTAAAGTTCCTCCTAACCATCTTTCATTTACGAAATACATGTTAGTTCTAACAGCAGATTCTTCAGCAGCTTCTTGAGCTTGTTTCTTAGTTCCTACGAATAAGAATTTACCACCATTTTGAGCGATTTCTTTCATAGCTTCATAAGCTTCTTCCATTTTCTTAACTGTTTTTTGTAAATCGATAATATAAATATCATCTCTTGTAGTATAGATGTATTCCTTCATTTTTGGATTCCATCTTCTTTTTTGATGTCCGAAATGAACACCAGCTTCTAATAAATAATTCATTGATACGATTGTCATATTTTTTTCTCCTTCGTTTTTTCTCTTCTATTAGTTTCCACTACTTATAACCCTAAGGCACGAATAAGCAAATCCACTAATATGTTTATTTTTTATTATTTTGTTAAAGCTTCAATAATTTCAGCTTTTTTCATTCCTGCAACATCAATTTTCTTTTCTGCAGCAACTTCTTTTAATTCAGCAACTGTCATTTTTGAATAATCAGTTGTTTCTTCTTTAGCTTCTACTTTTGCTTCTTTTTTAGCAGCAGCTTTAGTAGCACCTTTAACTGTTACTTCATTACCAGCAACTTCTGTAGCTTTAGTAATTTTTCCAGCTTTACCATCTCTAGCAACTTTTACTAACTCTGTAAACATTTTTGGATCATTGATAGCGATTTCAGATAACATTTTTCTGTTAACTTCAACACCAGCTTTAGTTAATCCTTCAATAAATCTTGAATAACTAATATCATTCATTCTACATGCAGCATTGATACGAGTAATCCATAATTTTCTGAATTCTCTCTTCTTTTGTTTTCTATCTCTGAATGCATATTGTCCTGAATGCATTAATTGTTCTTTAGCTGTTTTATATAATCTATGTTTACTTCCAAAGTAACCTTTAGCTGCTTTTAATACTTTTTTATGACGAGCTTTTGTAACTGCTCCATTTTTAACTCTTGCCATTTCCGTTTTCCTCCTTCAACTTATAATATATTAATTAGATAATATTTTTTAATCTGTTTTGATCAGCTTTACTTAAGTTTGATCCTTTTCTATTCTTTCTATTTACGCTTTGTGGTTTAGAACCTGTATTATGTCTACTTCCAGGTTTTCCAATTTTAATATCGTTTTTACGTTTAGTCACTACTTTAGCTGTACCTTTATGTGTTTTAATTTTTGGCATATTAATTTCCTCCTATTATTTGTCTTTCTTTGGTACCAATAACATTGTCATTGTTTTTCCATCTAATTTAGGTTTTTGCTCTATATCCGCACAATCTGTAACTCGAGATGCAAAACGTTCTAGAACTTCCTTACCTAATTCTGTATGAGCCATTTGACGACCCTTGAAACGAATTGTAAGTTTGATTCTGTCACCTTTTTCTAAATACTTAGTAGCATTTCTAAGTTTAGTTTCAAAGTCACCAACGTCGATAACAGGTGATAATCTGAACTCTTTTAACTCAGACATATTAGCTTTTTGTTTCTTTAATGCTTCTTTTTCCTTTTTTTGCTTTTCGTAACGATACTTGTTATAATCCATTACTTTACAAACTGGTGGATTAGCATTTGGACTTAAAAGTACTAAGTCTAATGATGCATATGATGCTAATGTCATAGCATCTTGAATAGATTTAACTCCTACTTGTTCTCCATTTGGCCCAATAACTAATACTTCACGAGCTTTAATTTGTTCGTTTATCAACAAGCCATTCTTATTGTTTGCGATACCCAACACCTCCATAAAATAAGAAAAGCGGATATAAATTTTATATCCACTTTAAACACACAATAAATAAAATAATTATATTATTTTCTTCATGGCATTTAACCCATCGCCTTATTTAGCAATCAGGTGGATATAAATCTCTTTCCTTTTTTCTCGACTAGTAATATTATATTCATCCACTTATAAAAAGTCAACTATTTTTTTCTACTTTTCGTAAGTTGATATCCATTATCATAAAATAATCCTGCAAAATGTCTACCCAATTTACTTTTATCTCCTAATCCATTAGGACTAGAAGCAAAATTTGAATAGTAATTCTTATCACTAATTGTATCTGCTGGATTATATACAATGTTTTCTCTTCTTATATTTCTTTCATCAAATTGTTTACTTAAAGCTTTACGAATATCTATTTTAAATATCCCATCTTCTTCATAAATACAATCTTTCCAGAAATTATAGTCTTCTGCCCATCTAGGATAATTTTGATAAATCCAATCATCTCCAGCACAAGCGCTAACATATATATGTAAATCTTCATCATAAGAACCATATGCATCTACTAAAGCATCAGCAACCATCATTGGTAATCTTTTATCTATAAGTTCACAACTACAATGACCAATTGCACTAACACCACGTCTAGAATCACTAACCATAACTACAGGACAATCAGCAACTGGATGTCCAATAACAACACCAGGAACATCTTTACTAATAACTAAAATATCTTCAGGAATATCACTCCATCCTTTAGGATTATCTTCAACATATTCCTCAGTTATTTCAAAATAAGTACCAGACTTATCTAATTGATCTGCCATAAAAAACTTATTAGGATCAAATCCATAAAATTCTCCAAGTTTTTTTCTATG
>JAEDES010000056.1 GCA_016293205.1 Bacilli bacterium | reverse complement strand
TAAGACCTTGGGATTTAGCCCAAGAAGATACAAAAAGTCCTAGCCAAGAAAAACCAAAAGATAATGTATCCAAGGTTACACTTAAAGGATTAACTAATGCTAAAACTAGTGATTATATAGATTTACCTAAGAGTGTTAAAGTAGGAGATAAGACAGATAAAGTTAAATTCCCAACTACTACTAAGTATGTATTCTGCCATTTTGGTGTTGGTGATTTAAACACTGATGATTATATATCATTATTAAGAGACTTGAAAGCAAAATATCCTAAGACACCAATATTTGTTGCTAAAGAATACCATGTAAATAGTAGCTATGAAAATGCTACTGCAACAAATGTAAAGATAGATTTATTTAATTCTACTATGGAAAAATACTGTAATAAAAATAAATATATAATATTCTTAGATGTATCTAAGGGATTAGTAGATAGTAATGGTGCTTTATTAAGCACATTGTCAAGTGATGGATATTCATTTAAGGATAGTGCTTCAGAGAAAAAATACTATGACAATGTTAAGAGTTCTATACTTAAAATTAGTAAAGGGCAAACAATAAAATCTTCATCTACTAATGTTACAGTAACATTATTGACACAAAAAATACATTCATATACTGCTCCTATCAAAAAATTAACAATCAAAGTTCCTAAGAAAGCAAATGATAATTTCTATAGTAGAATGACATTCTCTACTGATACTAAATCCATTAAATTCACACAATCAAGTGACTTATATTTAGCTGGGGACCATTGCAAGAACGGAGCATTTACTCCTAAGAAGGGTAACAAATATACCATCAATGTCTTTAGAAGCGTAGATGATGAATTAACAACTAAGAAATATTATGGTAGTGTTACTTCATTATATAAAGCAACTACTGTTAGAAAAATAGGATATGTCAATAACCCTGGAGGCGTTCTTAATGTTAGAAAAGGAGCTTCAACAAAATATGCTATACTTGGTAAATTACAAGATAATACAGAAATAACTATAATATCAACAACAAGCAATAACTGGCATAAGATTAAGTATAAAAATGGTTATGGATATGTTAGTGGTAAATATGTAGATGGCATAAAGGAAGTAACAGGCGATACGACTACTGACTTTACTGATTATGCTACTTTTAAATATGGAGATGTCATTGCTTTCAATGCAGAAAGTTTTTATAACAATAAAGATAAATTTGTATATAATAATACTACTGCATTTGACTTTAGTAATCCTAAAGATAATATATCTAGTTGGAAAACAGGAGATAAAATACATATAGATGATAATTTCCTTGTACAATTATTAATTATGGGTTATAGTTATAGCTCAGCAAAACTATCTACTATGACTAGTAGAAGGAAAAATCCAAATGTTAGCTGGGCATTACCTTTTATAAATAATGAAGCTGACTTAGCTAAATACTTTGTAGAAAATGACTGGGTATTAGATGATGTAGATTATACATACTTCACTAATATTAAGCCTGGAGATGTATTATTTTGGGACTCTGATGGTGTAAATAATAATCAATTTATGGGATGCTCTCATACAAGCATATGCATAGGTAAAGATGAAAATGGTAACACCTTGATAATAGAAACCAATGCAGATGCAATTATTAGAAAGATAAAGGTAGTTGACAGAAATCTTAATAACCTATTGTTTGTAGGACGTATTAATTTATCTAAATAGGTGGTGATATAATGGATGAAGATGTAAAGACTGGCGAAATGACTGAGCTAGACGATAGTATAACAGTAGATGAAGACTATACATTATATGAAGGTAAGGCAGTAGCCATAGATGATGATAGTGATAATATAACTAGTGATGAAGAAATATATAAAGAGGC
This sequence comes from Bacilli bacterium, assembly GCA_016293205.1. Classification (GTDB taxonomy): domain Bacteria; phylum Bacillota_I; class Bacilli_A; order RF39; family UBA660; genus JAEDES01. The sequence goes on along the minus strand of JAEDES010000056.1, from coordinate 568 downwards.
TCTTGAAATTAAAGAGTCTCTTGATGAAATTCGCACAGAGTTGAAAGAAAAACTACTTAATATACTTGATAAAGGTAAATTAACTGTTACTGATACTTGTGTTTTAGAATTATTACAAGACCAATATTCAGAAAACTTAAATGCATTAAAAAAAATAGTAAACTCTAAATTACCAGGTGGTAAAGGTAGTTCCACTGAAAGCATTACAACTACTATGGATTATGATGAAATAATAGATGCAATATGTGAACATGCAGATTGGATGTATGCAGATGAAGATGGGAAATTAGCAATTAATGGTAAAGATGTCACTGGAGGAGGAGCAGCTAATCAATCAATATTAAATACTATAGAAAAACTTGAATTTAATACAGATGGTGACTTAGTGTTACAAATAAATGGCATATCTAAAGTATTCTCACCGAAAGCTTAATGATTTAGATGAAATAAATGGCTATGTTAGAAGCATAAAGTGAGGTGATATTATGGGGAACGATAGGATAGAAGAGTTGTTACTTCAATTAATACAAGATATGGCCGAGGTAAAGGCAAAGCTTAACAATATAGA
>JAEDES010000031.1 GCA_016293205.1 Bacilli bacterium | reverse complement strand
TAATATCATTAACATTCTCTTTTATTATCATATAATCACCATATTAATTATAACATAAAAAAAAGAAGCTTTACTTATTTTTATTCTTCTTACCAGCATCCATCACAGTACCGAGTAATAATCCAAAACATAATCCCATACTCATACCCATAGGGATACTATTTAAAGTTGAACCAAAACACATACCAACACTCATACCTAAACACATCATTATAGGTACCCAAGTAGAAATATCATCTTTTATCTCAATTACAAATTTCTTTTTATTATTTTTCTTTTTATTCTTCTTCATAAAACACCTACTTAATCATATCTAACATTCTGTTATGATATCCATTTTTTTCATAAAATTTAACAGCTTCATTATTATATGCAAAAACTCCAATAAGTATAGATTCACACCCTTCATTATGTAAATAATCTTCCATACTCTTTAAAAGAATAGAACCAATACCTTTAGATCTTGCATTCTTCTTAACAACTAATTCTGAAATTCTACCTCTCTTAGGTGCTCTAAAATTATATGTCTCTTCAATTTCATTATTGATAAGACCAATAACCATTCCAAGAACTTCATTATTCTCTACATATAACATAATCTTTCCATTATATTTTTTAACATCTTCCATTGTATCAACAAAAGATAATTCTCTATAATTAACTCCAACTATATTAAACCCTTCTGGATCAACACTATGTATATGTTCTTGTAATTCTAATAATAAATTCTTAACATCTTCTTTATATAAATCACTATAATCAATTACCATATAATCACCATATTAATTATAAAATAAATATTAAAATTATTCAACTTCTCCAAATCTTTTAAATGGAAATAATACATAATGAGTTTTTCCAAGTATTTGATCTCTTTTAACAGGACCAAACTTTCTACTATCTAATGAATTTTCTCTATTATCACCTAATATAAAATATTCATCTTTTTTTAGTTTAACTTCTCCAAAATAATCAGTCTCACCATAAGCATATTTTTCATTATATTTTTTACCATTAATATATAAATTATTATTCATATAATAAATAATATCTCCTGGTAATCCAATAACTCTTTTTATTAAATAACCATCTTCATCTTCAACAACTACTATATCAAATCTTTCAACTTCATCAAAATGATAACTCCATTTATTTAAAATCATAATATCATTATCTTTTAATGTTTTATTCATTGAATCCCCATTTACAATAATTGGAGACATTACAAATGCTTTTATTAATAAAACTCCACCTATTATTAAAACATATGAAATAATTTCTTTAATAACATTCTTCTTAGTATCACTCATATTTCACCATATAAACAAAAAAGTAAGGCTGTGCCTTACTTTATTAGATTTGTCCTCTTTCTTTAATACGGTATCCACCAACCATACCTTTAAGGAAGTTAAGTTTAGCACGTCTAACTTTACCTTTACGTACTACTGTAATACCAGCAATTTTTGGTGAATGAACTGGGAAGATTCTTTCTACTCCAACTCCACTAGACATTTTACGTACTGTAAATGTTTCAGAAACACTTCCACCACGTCTAGCTACTACTACACCTTCGTAAGCTTGGATACGTTCTCTTTTTCCTTCGATAATCTTAACATCTACTCTTACTGTATCTCCAACACGGAATTCAGGAATGTTAGGATTAACTTGTTTAGCATTGATTTTGTCAATAATATTCATATTTAAGTTCTCCTCTCTAAAAAAATTTACCAATGATCATAATCAATAGATAAGCGGATCATCTCACTTGACAAAGTAGATTATAACACACAAAATCAAGGAAATCAACATTTTTCAAAAGAAAAAGAGTCTATTTCTTTTCGAAATCTGACTCTTTCATAGCATATCTATAAATTCTTTCATCATCTTCTACATAGAAGTAAGATTTAACACTATTTACTTTTTCATAAATAATTGGTTTTTCTAACGTATCTCTTGCATCTAATAATTCGAAGAAACTATCTAGTTTAATGAATTGTTTATCTGGATTAATCTTATATTCACTCTTAGACATAACGATTACTCTATCATATTCTGCTAAGATTTGATTTAATTTCTTTTCATATGGAGAGCCACCATCAATAGTTACATAAATTAATTTAATTAATTTAACTAAGATAACTGCTCCAATGATTCCAAATACTCCACCAACTAATCCAAATACTGTATTAATTGAAGCTAAACCAGCTTTTTCCATAGAAACTAATTGATCTTCATTAGCAACTGTTTCTTCACTAATACCAAATGTTTGCATTGATAATGGAATTGATACACTAGCAACTTCTCTAGGTCCCTTACCATCATCTACATATAATACTACATCATAACTTGCTAATGAATTCAAAGCATATTTACTCTTATATCCATTAACAAAATCATTCTTTTCTTTAAATTCTACATCAATCTTAGTATTAAGTTTAGCAATTACATCAGTACCTTCAACTGATTTTCTTTCTAATAATAATTTATCATCTCTATATAATACTTTACTAGCATCATCTCTATCATAAATTACTGTCTTACCTAAAATATAATAATCTAATTTATAATTTACTGCACTAGAGTAATTAATATTATAATTAAATACTACTGGAATAGACTTAGTTAAAGTAGAAATATATTGCATTCCACTACTTTGACATTGTCCTTTATAGTAATCATTATCATTTAAACATACACTATAAGTAACAGAAGATCTTTCACTATATGAAACATTATCAATATCAGAATAATTAATTGCTTGATAACAGAATATAATTGCTAATACAAAACTAATAACTGTAAGACTTCCCATAAGGATAACTCTCTTTTCAAATCCAAAGTGTCCTTTAGGAGCTTCAGCTTTATTATTAGGATTATAACTAACATTAACATTATTAAAGTTAGGTGTATTATTTAAATTTTCATTATTAGAAATAACTACATTCTCAGAAGAAATAGGAACTACTGGACTAGTCTCAGTATTTTCAACAATCATCTCTGGAATAGCATTTTCATTAGCATTATTATCTTGATATTGTATTGAATCTAATTCTAATACTTCTGTAATTTCATCTTCTTCAATTTCTTCTGCTTCACTTATTGCAACTACTTCATCTTGACTTTCATTCTTATTATTCATTTCAACCACAACACTTTCATTCGTTATTTCTTCTTTATTTTCAGATTCATTATCAGGTAAATAATCTTCTGTAGCAATCTCCTCTACAAATAGAGGTTCAGCTAAAACATCTTCAGTTTCATCAACACTTACCATTACTGGAACATCACCATAGTTCTCAGTAATATCATCTTCAGTAATTACATCACTTAAATCCAAGACTGAAGTATTTTCAATAAAGTTGAATTTATCAAAATCATCATAACCAGTAACATTAACATCTTTTGAATTATCATATAATTTAGCTTTATCTAATTCTTTAAAAGCTTTTTTATTAATTTTCTTTACATTATTATGTCGAATTTGTGTGGTCTTTTTATTGTTTTTGCTCTTATCATAGCCAACTTTATGAGTTCTTTTTCCCTTGTTATTCTCCACTCTATTCACCACCTAATAACCATTCATTTAATTTAACGGTAGGCCATCCTATCCATCTAAATCTCATTCTATATTGTCCAACAACATCTTTTTCTTTAACTAACCATGAATCGGCTGTTTCATTATTATCACCCTTTGTTTGATAATAAGTACCATAGGCATCTTTATAGATTTTAATTACTCTATGTACTAAGATAACATCATTATGATAAAAAGCAATAATATCGTTTTCTTCAAACTCTTTATCTTTCTTATCTATAACAACGACATCTCCTACGTTAATTGTATCTTCCATAGATGCAGATCCAATTGTATAAACGATATAACGTCCAATACCACTAACTAATAAGACAACCCCTAATAGTATGATAACTATAAATGAATATATAACATTTGATATTTTATTTATCTTATTATACATTCTACTACTAACTATCTTACCATCATCACTATAATATAGTTTATATATAATTAGCAAAATAATCAATGGTAAAATTGTAATTATTAAATTTTCTATGTAATATCCTAAATTAGGAATGATAGGAACTATATATAATGGTAATTCCATCAATGTTCTATAAAGAATACTACTAACACATCCTACTTTTAAAGTTAAAAAAGATAAGAATATATTTTTACTAAATATTGGTACAACTACACTAAATAACAATTTAAGTATTTGCACATTACTATCTAATTGATTTGCAGAGAACTTAGTAACAATCTCTATCATTGAAAATACTAATATTGATAATACAAATATCTTTTTATTATCATTTCTTCTTCTCAAGAACATATGTCTCATCACTTCAGAAGAAGCAATTAAACCAAATCCATAAAGAATATTCTTAGTAATACCAAAGAAACTTCTTTGATAACTATTCATTAAGAATCCTGAGAAATATCCAACAATATAAATTATTAACCAGTATAGTAATACCACAATACCTATTATTAACAAAATATCTTTAGAAAGTCTTTCTTTTCTTTTATCAAACTTCAAAAAGTAATAACTAATTCCTAATACTACAAATAAAATAAGTAAATATATAGGATAACTAAATGACTTTACTACATATATTTGAAACAAGCTAATAATAAGTAATAAAACTTCTATAACTGCAATTATATAAGTTTCTTTCTTCATATAATTCACTCCTATGCTTGACTGTAAATCATTGTAATATCTAAATTGGTAATTGCTACATCATTTGTAGGAACACTAGTTGCACTACTATTATAAGCTAGTGTAAGTTTTACACTTTTTGTCTCACCCTTATTTAATGTATCTCCACTTGCAATAGGGGTTCCATCACTATATGTAAATGAATATGTCAAATTATTACATACTATTGGACCATCAGTTGTACCAGTAGAACTACCAGCAACTCCACTACATGATGGAGTTCCTTTTGTTAATGATGATAAAGTCGAACTAATTGTACCAGCATTAACAATATCAAATGTAAATGTAACTGAATCCCCCGGTTTAGTAAGAACAATCTCATAATCAGTCAAAGATGTAGAACTAGTAAACTGAGGTAATGTATATGTTGCATCACCTGTATGTGTTGCACCTAGGTTATTAAAATGTATATCCCAAGTAGCAGCAGATACAGATACTGTCCCACTAATTGTAAGTGTTGTACTAAGCAAAGCATATGCAATTCCAAGTCCAAAAACACTAACAGCTAGCACTATTAAAAACAAAGTTTTGAAAGATGTTCTTCTATAATGCATACGTTATCCTCCTAATCTACTATATATAATCAAATTATAGCATACTTGAAAAGGAAAAAAAAGGCATTTATAAACATTTTATTAATAAAAAAAGAATGATGTAAATCATTCTTTAATTCATTAAGCTTGTACGTATTCTAATGTAGCAGAAATTCCGTTAACTGTAACAGCTTGTGAAGGAACTTCAGTAGCTGTACTCTTGAATTCAACTGTTAAAGTTAAATCTTTAGTAGCACCATTTGCTAAAGTATCACCAGCTTTAATTTGTGTTCCATCTTTATAAGTTAAAGTGTAAACAATGTTACCACATGTAGTAGTATTTTCAGTCTCACTTGCTCCACCAGTACATGTTAAAGTTTTATTAATTACTGTATTTTCAGATAACTTAGCAGGAATTGTTCCACTATTTGTTACTTGGAAATTATAAACTGCTTTATCACCAGGTTTAACTAATGTAACAGCGACATTTGTTAATGAAGTAACACCAAATGTTGGACCAGTAGCACTAGCGTCTCCAGTAAATTTCCAAGCTCCTGTTCCTTCAACAAATCTTACTTGCCAAGTAGCAGAGTTAACAGTAGCAGTTCCTGAAATAGATAATGATGTACTAAGTGCAGCATATGCAACTGATAAACCAACAACAGCAACTAATAATGCAACTATTGCAATAATTTTAATTTCTCTTTTATTTTCCATTTTTTCCATTCTCCTTCACTTATTATAATCAAATATTATCATAAAAATTTAATCTTTACAAGATGGTTAGAATAAATTTTACAAATTATTTTTGTTCATATAAAATCGTTGCTCCAAGATTATTTATTTCTATTGGAAGAGTATTACCAGGTAAAGTATCCGCCATACTATCCCAAGATATTTCATACATAAACATTCTTGATTCTCCACTGGCTAAATTAACTTCTTCAGGAGTAGTTAATCCTACATTAAAATAAGTCAACATATAGTCTTTATAAACTCCATAGTCAACAGTATGTAAAGTACTATTAACAAACTTAGCATCAATACTACCATTATTAGTAACATAAAAAGTTATATAAATTGCATCCCCTGGTTTAGTTAATGAAACATTAAAATCTTTTATCTCTGTACCATCAACAACTGGTTGTTTTAAAACACTAGCACTTCCATCAGTAACAATTGATACATTCTCAATTGATATATCCCAATCAGCACTAGTAACTTTAGCACTACCACCAATATTTAATGTTACATTTAAAATAGCATAAGCAATACTAAGGCCAAAAACACTAAGTAATAAAACACCAAGAACAATCATCAAGAATTTTTTACTTTCCTGTCTTAACACTTAATCACCTACTTTTGTACATATACAAAACTAATATTCATATCATCAAGACTAATTACTTCATCATATAAAACAGGTGCTTCATCTGCATATTTCATCTTAAATAAAACTGTTGTTGATTTTCCAGCTTCTAACACATCACCTTTTTTAATATTAGAACCATCTTTATATTTAATAGAATAACTAACATATTGATTACAATAATCTTCAGCAAAAGTACCATCATCATAAGTACAAACAATATTACCTATCTTAAATGTTTCAAGTTTAGCATCTAATGTACCATTATTAACAACATCTAATTTAATTGTAAATCCATCTCCAGGTCTTACAAAAGTAATATCAAAGTTTTTAATAGATGTATTTGAAGCACTAATTTCTTGTACATAAATACTTCCTTCTCTATCTAGACTAATATTGTCAAAATCAACTTTCCAACTAGTTTCTCTATATACCCCAGAAAAGCCAACTATATCAATAATCTTTGAATTAAACGTGTAAGTAACAGTAACTATAGATAATATTACAATAATAAATAATAGTAATAATATTAACCATAATTCTCTCTTATCTCTTTTCTCTTCTTTATTCTTTCTTCTAAGCGCCATACTAAAGCCTCCATACTACCTTAATAATATCAAAAACAAATAATTTATACAACAAAAAAAGAAACTAAAAAGTTTCTTTACACTACTTACCTTTTCCTGAACTCTTCATAAGAGAATTATTTATTTCAATTAATTTCTCTTCTGCATTCTTTCTAAGTAATTTTAATTTATTACTCATTTCACTTAGTTCTTTATTATTTAAGAAATCTCTATATTTATTTTTTATAATTAATCGAAACTTTTCAATTTGATTTAAAGCTTCTCTAAATGTATCTCCACTATCATCATCAGAAATTAATAATTCAGTTAATAAATCTAATAATTTTTTAAATCTAATTCTAACACTATTACTAACTAAAGGATGTGCAAGATCAAAAGAATAAATTCTAATATTACTAACAGTAATCCCATCAATAGAAAAACTATTATGACTTTTCATATCAAAATGTGAGATATTAATTAACTTTTCACCATTAATATAAAATTTCTTTCTCCTTTTTTTCTTGCTTAAAGTATACATTTTTTTCACCTCTAATCTAATAAATCTGGTCTTCTCTCTCTTGTTCTTTTTAAACTTTCTTCCTTACGCCATTCTGCTATTTTTTTATGATCTCCTGACACTAATACTTCAGGTACTTCCATACCATCATAAACTCTTGGTTTTGTATATGTAGGATAATCAAGTAAATTGTCATTAAATGAATCATTAACATGACTTTCTTCTTCAATAACACCAGGAATTAATCTAACTATTGAATCAATAATTGCCATAGAAGCAATCTCTCCTCCAGTTAAAACATAGTCCCCTATACTAATTTCTAAATCACAAATACTACGTATTCTTTCATCAAAACCTTCATAATGTCCACATATAAAGATTAAATGTTTACATTTACTTAATTCATAAGCCTTACTTTGTTTATAAACTTCTCCATCTGGTGTAAGTAAAATAACAATACTATCTTCTTCTCTTAAATTCTTAACACAATCAAATATTGGTTGACATGTAAGAACCATTCCTGCTCCTCCACCATAAGGAGTATCATCAACTTTATTATGAGGATCTAAACTAAAATCTCGAAAGTTATGAATATTAATGCTAACTTTACCCTCGTTAATCGCTCTTTTAATAATTGATTCTTCAAATACCCCACTAAACATACCAGGAAATAAACTTAATACATCAATCTTCATTATTTCACCTCAAGTATTTCAACTAAAACTGTTTTTTCTTTCTTATCTAATTTCTTCATAAATGGAGAATTAAATGGTACTAAATATTCATAACCAATATCTATACGCATAACTTTATTAGTTGGACTAGCATAAAATATTTCTAATATTCTACCATGTCTACCATCAGTAGTTATAACTTCAAACTCCATTAATTCTTCATCAAGAACTTCATCATCTGAAAAATCTAAACTATCTTTATCAACATAAACTTCTTTCTTTAAAAGAAATAATACTTCATTAATATCATGATAATCATCTAAAGTAACCATATCAAATCCTTTATGAACTCGATAACTTTTAATTTCATATTCATTATTATCAATAATTAATTTATTTCCAACAGAAAAAACTTTATCTTTAAATTGAAAATCACTAAGTATTTTAATTTCTCCCTTAATACCATGAGTTGTAACAACTTTACCTACAAATAACTTTTCCATATCTATCTTCCTAACTCATATAAAAGTATTGATGTAGCAACCCCTACATTTAAACTTTCTACATTCTCATTCATATTTATATATAAATTCTTATCACATAATTCTTTTACTTCTCTTCTTACACCATTACCTTCATTTCCCATAACTAGTGCAAAAGAAGTTTTATCTAAACTAGATAACTCTCTAGCATCAATTCCATTATTAACATCTGTACCATATACAGTAATTCCCATATTGTGTAACTCACCAATAACAGAAACTAAATCATATTCAATTATATTAGTATGAAATATCATACCTTGAGTTGATCTAAGTACTTTAGGATTATATAAATCAACTGTATCATCTGATAACACAATAGTATCTATATTAAAAGCAACTGCACTTCTAACAATAGTACCTAAGTTTCCTGGATCTTGAACACCGTCTAATAATAAATATCTCTTACCAAGAAGTTCACTACCTTCTTTTTTCTTACATACACCCATAATTCTATTAGGAGTATCTAAACTAGAAATAGCTTTCATAACTTCATATGATACATAAATAATATTATCATATGAATAATCTTCTCCCTCTAAAACAATAACTTTATCTAATACACCACTCTTATATGCCTCTTCAACAAGATGTTCTCCTTCTACTAAATAAATACCAAATTCATCACGATATTTCTTCTTACAAAGTTTCTTCCACTTCTTAACATTATCATTATCTAAACTAGTTATTATCATTAGAAATCCTTCATCTCCTCTCTATACTTTTTATAATCAGGCATATTTTCTTCAACTAATGCCCAAAAATTACTTGAATGGTCTCCATATATTAAATGACTTAATTCATGTACAATAACATAATCTAAATATTTAGTATCTCTCTTAATTAATTCTAAATTTAAAGTAAGAGTTTTTAATCTAATATTACATACTCCCCATCTACTAGTCATCTTTCTAATCTTTAAACTAGGATAAGGAATTCTTCTACTAAACTTATGATATTGTTCATCTAAATGTTCTAAGAATAAACTCTTCGCTTGATTCTTATACCACTTATCAATATCTAAATTTTTATTTAAAAATACTTTATTCTCTCCAAAAGAAATATCACAATAAGAAACATAAACAATATCATACTTCTTACCTAAATAAAAAAATCCTTCATTATTTTCTTTTTTCTTTTCTTGAGTTTCTATCATTTTAACTATCTTACTATAATTATCCTCTATTAATTCTTTAATAAACTTAGTACTAGTAAATTTATTAGTAGTAACATAAATCTTTAAATCTTTTTTTACTCTAATATAAGTATTCTTTTGACCACTCTTTTTCTCTATAACGATCTCATAATACTTCCCATCGATATCTAATTTCATAATATCACCAATCTTATTTTACAATAAATACCAAAAAATTAAAAGTATTGTATAAATAATAATCATAAATACCAATATATATTTAAGGAGGATTATTATGAGTATAAGACAACATATTATAAATAATTTTAAAGGAGACGACTATGAAACTCTTCGTCGTGCAATAGACGAATCTGTAAAAGAACAAGATGAAGTAACACTTCCAGGTCTAGGAGTATTCTTAGAAATAATTTGGGAAAATGCTGACAATGAATTAAAAGACAAACTAATTGAAATAATCAAAACAAGAGTACAAAAAGGACTAGATGAAATCTAGTCTCTTTTTTATTCTATACTTTTAATATCACTAAGTACAAATCCATATTCTCCAGTATCAATATCAACATCACATTCTAAACAATAACCATCTTCATTAACTTTAAGTTTCTTACCACAATGAGGACAATTATCTACTGGAGTACTTTGATCATACTTAACACCTTTTTTTCTAATGAAAGTTAAGATATAAGGAACATCCATATATTCATCTTTATCACCATCGACAACTTTACCATCTTCATTAACACAATATTTCTTCATTCTTGCAGTAATGGATAATGTTAAGCTCTCTTTTCCACTAGATGTTTTATAACTATCAAATGCTACAGTTCTAATAGTAACATTAGTTCTCTTTTCCTTATATTTACGATTACTATATTTATTAATTAAAACTTTATGTTTCATATAACAATCATCTGTCATAAAAGGTCTAACCAAAGTCTCATCTAATTTACAAATACTATCTTCATAACATTTATAAATATAATAAACATCTGAAATAAACATACTTTTAGAAAAGTATTCATCATTCTTTAATATTTTATTAATAATAGCTTCTTCATCTAAATTATCTTCATCTTCAGGAACAAATCTTTCAACCTCTTGTTCTAATAATTCATCATTTCTATAGAAACCAAATATCTTTCTAAGTTTTAAATCATCATCATAAATTTCTTCTCTAGTAATTAATAATCTCCATCTTTGAATTGTATACATAATACATAATACAAAGAATATTGATAATACTACAATTGAGATAATACCAATAACTTGATTATAATCAAGTAATGCTCTAGCAATTGCTAATAAAAACATTGCTAAATATAATAACATAACTGTATAAACAACTTGTTCTGCTATTAAAGTTCCTTTAGATAACTTTCTTCTTTCCACTCATATCACCTACTATACAAAGTATAACACAACACTAAAAAAAAAGACATATAAATGTCTT
>JAEDES010000030.1 GCA_016293205.1 Bacilli bacterium | reverse complement strand
ACAATAGTAGTTGGACAGCATATGGAGATGAAGCAACAGGTAAACAAGATTCAACAATGCTAGGTTATGTATCAGGACAATCAATAAGAAATGGTATAACTGCATTTTCAAATACTAATTCGACATATGCAGGAAGTATAGTAGAAGGATATGTAAATAATTATAAAAATATATTAGAATCAGAATATGGAGTAGATGTAGTAGAGGCAAGACTTATTACAAAAGATGAATTAACAAGTGAAGAAATAGGGTGTAGTGCTACTGATCATACATGTAAAGGATCTGCTTACCCATGGATTTACTCAACAACTTACTGGTCTGGGTCGGCCACTGATGCTTACACTGTATGGTACGTATATAGTGATGGTCGCTTCCGCATCCGCGACTATTTCGATGCTGACCTCGTTGGTGTCCGTCCAGTTATAATTATCTCAAAATCTCTTTTCTAGAAATCTTTGATTTCTTATGGGTACAATTTGTGGAATAAAATAGTACCAGGATAATTAAAAAAATACTTCACTAAATAGTGAAGTTTTTCTTTATTGTAATTTTACATTTATAAATTACATAAAAATAGGTAAAAATATTATATAGTAAATTGAAAAAAAATTAGTTTAATTTACTAAACTCATTATATGTGATATAATTAGTGTAGTGGTGAGACGTATGGATAAGATAAAGAAAGGATTTAGTTCTATAGGTAAATTTTTTGTAAAACATAAGATTGTTTTTGTTGTTATTAGTATTTTATTGGTAATGGTACTTGGTGGTTTTATGGCATATAATTATTTATTATTACCTAGAATTGAACTTAAAGGTAGTAAGAAAATTACTTTAGATTATAAAGAAGAGTATATTGAAAAGGGATATTCTGCTAATTACTTTGATAAGGATGTTACTGATGATGTAAAAGTAAAGGGAAAAGTTAATTCAGAAAAATTAGGAGAATATGAAGTTACTTATACAGTTAAGAAGGGACCTTTTAAAAAGAAAGTAGTTCGTACAGTAGAAGTAGTTGATAAGAGTGCTCCTGTTATTACAATTAGTGAAGAAAAAAGAATTGTAATGTGTCCTAATGCAGAATTTAAAAAAGAAGAATATACTGCATTAGATAATTATGATGGAGATGTTACTTCTAAAGTAGAAGTAGAAGTGGTTGATAATAAAGCTATTTATAAAGTTACTGATAAAGCTGGTAATACTGCTAAAGTAGAAAAAGAATTAGTTTATGAAGATAAAGTGGCTCCGGTTCTTACTTTGAATGGTTCTGATATTACTTATGCTTTCTTAAATGAAGGTTATAGTGAAAGAGGATATAGTGCTGCAGATAATTGTGGTGGAGATATTACTAGTAAAGTTAAAGTAACAGGTACTGTTAATACTAGCGTTGCTGGAACATATACACTAAAATATGAAGTTAGTGATGATTCAGGAAATACAGTTTCTAAAGAAAGAAGAGTTATTGTTTCTCAAAGAGGACAAAATGGAGTAGTTTATTTAACATTTGATGATGGACCTAAAGAAGGAACAACAAATATTATTCTGGATATATTAAAAGCTGAAGGTGTAAAGGCAACATTCTTTGTTACTAATAGTGGACCTGACTATTTAATTAAGAGAATGCATGATGAAGGACATACTGTTGCTTTACATACTGCTAGTCATAATTATGCAACTGTTTATGCTTCTGTTGATGCTTATTTTAATGATTTGTATTCGGTAGGTAGTCGTGTTAAAAGAATTACTGGAGTAGATTCTAAGATTATTAGATTTCCAGGTGGATCTAGCAATACAATTAGTAGAAGATATTGTGCTGGTATTATGTCTACTTTAACAAAAGAAGTGTTAAATAGAGGATATAAATACTATGATTGGAATGTATCTAGTGGTGATGCTGATTCTAATAGTATTACAAGTACTTATGTTTATAATAATGTTGTAAATGGAATTAGAAAAAATAGAAGTAATGTGGTTTTAATGCATGATATTAAAGCAGCTACAAGAGATGCATTAAAGTCAATTATTCAATATGGAAAAGACAATGGTTATTCATTTGAGAAGATTACAATTGACACTGAAATGGTAACTCAAAGGGTTAATAATTAGACTTATTAACTCTTTTGTTATATAATACTTAGTGGAGTGATGTTATGCATAAATTTAAACCAACGATGTATAGAAAGAACATCTTTGAGATAGACTATAAAAGATTAAAAGAATTAGGTATTACATGTTTAGTATTTGATTTAGATAATACTTTAGGTCTTATTAGTGAAAAAGAGTGCCCACGTAAAACAAAAAAACTTATTAAAGAATTACAAGAAGATTTCTTAGTGCTTATTAGTTCTAATAATACAAGTGATAGACTTAAACCATATTTAGAAGATTTAGGTATAGGTGGAGTTGCTTGGAGTATGAAACCTTCAACTCGTGGACTTAGAAAAATTAAAAAAGATTATAAATTAAAGAAAAAAGAAATGGCAATGATAGGGGATCAAATGGTTACTGATATATTTGCTGGTAATAGATTCAGAATTATGACTATTCTAGTTGATCCGCTTGGCGAGAAAGACTTAAAAATTACTGGTTTAAATAGAAAGATTGAATCATCAATTATAAAACACTATGTAAAGAGAAACGTCTTTGAAAGAGGTAAATACTATGAATAATGAAAAGAAATGTTTAGGATGTGGAGTAGTTTTACAATCAGAAAATATTTTACAAGAAGGATATACTACTAATTTAGAAAATGATATTTGTCAGAGATGTTTTAGATTAAAAAACTATGGAGAATATCAAATAGTTACTAAATCAAATGAAGAATATTTAGATATATTAAAAGGTGTTGGTGAAACTAAAGATTTAGTTTTATATGTAACGGATTTATTAAACTTAGAAAAAAATATTTCTGAGATTAGAAATTTATTACCTAATAAGATGATTTTAGTTTTAAATAAAAAAGATGCTTTACCTAAATCAGTAAAAGAAGAAAAATTAAAGAAATATTTTGCTGATATGGATATTCATTTTGAAGACATAATTGTAATTAGTGCATTTAAGAATTTAAATATTGATCATTTATTAAAGAGAGTTAAAATGTTACAAACTACTAAGAATGTTTATATAGTAGGACATACTAATGCTGGTAAGAGTACATTAATTAATAAATTAATTCAAAATTATTCTGATTCAGAGCAAGAATTAACAATGTCTCCATTACCTTCAACAACTCTTAATACTGTTAAGATTGAAATTAATGAACATTTAACAATTATAGATACACCTGGTCTTGTAGATAATGGTTCTATCTTAAGTCATTGTGATCAAAAGTTAGTTAAAAAGATTTCTCCTAAGAAAGAAATTAAACCAAGAACATATCAATTAAAGAAGAATCAATCTATTGTTATTGAAGATTTAATTAGAATTGATTATGTTGAAGGGGATAGAAATAGTTTTACGGTATTTGTATCAAATGATATAAAAGTAAAAAGATTATTAAATGCTTCTAATAGAAAAGAATTAAAGGATTTAAATAAAACTACTTATGATGTTAAATATGATGAAGATTTAGTTATCAATGGATTAGGATTTGTTAAGATTGTTGATAAAGGTGTAATAGATGTTTACGTTGATAAGAATGTAGATGTATTTTTAAGAAAGTCTTTGATTTAGACTTTCTTTTTTTTATTTTAGTAGTAAAATACTAATTACATAAATTACAAGAGGTGTGGGTATGAGCAAAGAAGTAGACTTGGAGAAGTTAGATTTAGAATATTCTTTGTTTGAGGTTGATGATGTAAAATCTAAAGAAGAAGTTAATGGTTTTTTTGAAGTTCTTATTGATGATATAGAAGAGTATGATGACTCTTTTCGTTCACAAATAAAAGATAATAAAATTAGAAAAAGAAAAACTTTATTTTCTAATTATTTTGCTTTTTTTATAGGATATGAATTTCCTGAATATTATGATAGGGATAATGAAGTTATTTCTATGGAAGTAGATTTATGTAAAATAATTAAGAAAATGGTTTCTAAAACATATGGAAGTATTAATGATAATAATCTTTTAGAGGTATTTAAATTTCTTAATTTTATTAGAGATAAGTTTTATGATTATATAAGATATTTAGAAAGAGTTAGAGATGGTGTAGAACTTGAATTATCTGGAGTATCAGTACATTTTCCAAAACCATTTGAATTAGATGCTTTAAAAGAACTTTTTGATAAGGAAA
Organism: Bacilli bacterium; assembly: GCA_016293205.1. GTDB lineage: Bacteria > Bacillota_I > Bacilli_A > RF39 > UBA660 > JAEDES01. The sequence goes on along the minus strand of JAEDES010000030.1, from coordinate 7,331 downwards.
TTAAACGAATTAGTTTAAATAATAGTATAGAAAAAAAGAAAGTTATGTGATATAATCAGTATTGTTTTATAAGGAGTGGTGTCGTATGAATAATGATTTAGCAAATCTTGTCCGTAGTAAGACTGACATTGTCGACATCATTGGTGAGAGAATTCCTTTAGTTGCTAGAGGGAAGAATTTCTTTGGAGTTTGTCCATTCCATGATGATTCTAATCCTTCAATGTGCGTTTCAAGAGAAAAACAAATTTATACTTGTTTTTCGTGCCATGCAACAGGGAATGTTTTTACTTTCTTGATGAATTATGAACATATGGATTTTAGAGAAGTATTGCACTATTTAGGTGAGAAAGTAGGGGTTAATACTTCGAGTGTTCAAATTAAGAAAAAAAGTACTAAATTTGATAAATTTTATGATGCTTATGGGTTATCTACTAAGTATTTTCAAAATAACTTATCTAGTGGAATTGGAAGAGATGCTAGAAGTTATTTAAGTAGTCGTGGAATTAATGATGAAATAATTAAAGAGTTTGAGATTGGTTTATCATTAGAAAGTAGAGATGATTTAACTAAGTTACTTACAAATAAGGGTTATGAACTTAGTGAATTAAATAGAATTGGATTAAGTAGTGATGATCATGACATTTATAATGACCGTATTATGTTTCCTTTATATGATGTTTCTGGTAAAGTAGTTGGATTTTCTGGGAGAATTTATAAAGATAATGGTCAGAATAAATATTTGAATACTAAAGAGACTGATATATTTAAAAAAGGTGAAATGCTATATCATTATCACATAGCGCGAGAAGAATGTCGGTTAAAGAAATCCGTTATTATAATGGAAGGATTCATGGATGTTATTAGAGCAAGTACTATTGGTATTAAGAATACAGTTGCTTTAATGGGTACGGCTTTAACTAAAGAACAAATAAATCTTATCAAGAGGTTATCAAATAATATTATTTTATGTTTAGATGGCGATGGTCCGGGAGTTAAGGCTGCAACATCGATTGGTGAAGAATTATTAAGAGGCGGAGTTGAAGTTAAGATTGTTATTCTACCTGATAATGATGATCCAGATACATTTATTTTAAAACATGGAAAAGATAGATTTATTGGAATGATTGAAAATGCTTTAAACTTTAGTGATTTTAAAATTAATCAATTAAAAGTAAATGTTAATTTTAGAAGTGATGAAGAAAAAGCTAATTATATTAATGCTGTTCTAAAGGAAACTACTAAAATTGATGATGAAATAAGGGTGGAAGTTGTACTTAAAAGACTTGCAAAAGAGTTCGATATAGGGTATAATACACTGGAAATGCGATTTAATAGCTTGAAAAATCAAGAAATTAAACCGGTACAACAAGTGGAAATTCCAAAGAAAAAAGTTAGAAAAGATAAGTATATGAAAGCTGTAGAGCAAATACTTTACTTTATGCTTAATAATGATTGGGTTATTAGTCAAGTTGAAAATGAAAGATTAATATTTCCTAATGAAGAAAGTAGAGTATTATCTAGTGAAATTATTTATTACTATAAAAAATATGGTGTTGTAAATGTAGCGGATTTTTATACTTATATTCAAGATAAAGAGAATATTCTAATGTTTCTAAATGGTATATTAGCAGAAAATTATAATGAGGTAGCTACAAAAGAAGAGTTGTTTGAATATTTTAAAGTTGTTCGTAATTATGGTATTGAACAAGAGATAAAAAGATTAACAAGTTTAATGAAAAAAGAGGTAGACCCATTAGAACAAGCTAAGATAGTAGAGAAGATTAGAAAGTTAAGAATAGGAGAATAGACATGGTTGGAGAAATAAGAACTTTAGAAGAAAGAAAGAATAAATTACTAGCGTTAGGAAAAAAACAAGGTTTTGTTACTTATGAACAATTAGCTGATGAATTAAAAGGTTTAGATGTTGATAGTGATTCTTTAGATGAACTTTATAATGCATTAGTAGAAGCTGAAATTGATATCGTTACTGAAGATGGTAGCGATGATGCTAGTGGTGAAGAAATTACTGCTGATGTAGTAGTAGAAGATATTACATTATCAAAAGATGTTAAAATTAATGATCCAGTTAGAATGTATCTTAAAGAAATTGGACGTATTAACTTATTAACTTCTGATGAAGAATTTGAATATGCTAAGCGTGCTGAAGAAGGAGATGAAGAAGCTAAAAGAATGCTTGCTGAATCTAACTTACGTTTAGTTGTAAGTATTGCTAAAAGATATGTTGGACGTGGAATGTTATTCTTAGATTTAATCCAAGAAGGAAATATTGGATTAATGAAAGCTGTTGATAAGTTTGATCCAACTAAGGGATATAAATTCTCTACTTATGCAACTTGGTGGATTAGACAAGCTATTACTAGAGCTATTGCTGACCAAGCTAGAACTATTCGTGTTCCAGTACATATGGTTGAAACAATTAATAAATTAGCTAGAGTACAAAGACAATTAACTCAAGAATTAAATAGAGAACCAACTGATGAAGAAATTGCTAAGAAATTAGGAATCTCAATTGAAAAGGTTCGTGAAGTATATAAAATATCTCAAGATCCAGTATCACTTGAAACTCCAATTGGAGAAGAAGATGATTCACATTTAGGAGACTTCATTAAAGATGAAAGAACTATGGGTCCTGAAGAATATGCAACAGTTGAAATGCTAAAAGAAGAATTAAGTGGAGTTCTTGCTACACTTACTGAAAGAGAAGAAAAGGTATTAAGACTTAGATTTGGTTTAGATGATGGACAATGTAGAACTCTTGAAGAAGTAGGACAAATCTTTGGAGTTACTCGTGAAAGAATTCGTCAAATTGAAGCTAAAGCTCTTAGAAAATTAAGACATCCATCTAGAAGTAGAAAGTTAAAGGATTTCTTAACTGATTAATGAAAATAAATGATAGATTAAAAACAATAGGAGATTTAGCAGACGCTAACTCCTTTTGTTTAGATGTTGGATGTGATCATGCATTTTTAGATATTTATCTTGTTAAAAGAGGAGATAATATTAATGCAGTAGCATCTGATATTGCGGAAGGTCCACTTGATCAAGCTAGAAAGAATATTAAGGCTGAAAAGTTAGATGAGAAGATTGAAGTTAGACTTGGTAATGGATTAGATACATATAGTGATGAAATAGATACTGTTATTATTTCTGGTATGGGTGGCAGAAATATGATTGGAATATTTAAAAACAATTTAGATGTTTTAAGGAAAATTAAAACTATTATTATAAGCCCTAATAACTATCAAGAAGATGTAAAAAGATTTCTTGCAAAGAATGGTTTTTATATTGAAGAAGAAGTTATGGTTAAAGATAAAAAGTTTATTTATCAAATTATTAAATTCTATCGAGGAAAGAAGAAATATAGTAGAAGAGAATATTTTTTTGGACCAGTGTTCTTAAAGAAAAAAGATAAGTTATTTATGGAATATTATGGTAGAGAATTAAAGAGTAGAGAGATTCTTATGGATGTGTTACCTAAGAACTTTGTATGGAAAAGATTTATTACTAAATTAGAAATTAAGATGATAAAAGAAGAACTAAATTAGTCCTTCTTTTTTCTATTTATACCAATCATACTACCTAATGATCCTGTTATTAATATTATTAGGTAGTATATAAATACTTTTAAATTAAAATTAGATGTTATAATTGTCGGAATTAAGAAGATTACAATTAATATTAATGATTGTTTTATACCTTCTAAGTATCCTTTATTTTTTGTTTTTGTACCTAGAAAAAATGAAGTTATAAAAGTTGATATTAAAATTACTAATAGTTTTAATATACTAAATGTTTTCATTGTAATTAGATTAAAATAATATATTGTTGTTATAAAGAACAATAAAGATAATATTAGAGTGATAGTTAGTGTTGTTGAGATTGTATATTTTTTTATATTAGTCACCTCATAATAAGTTATGTATATCTTTTTGTTTTTATTACATACTATTTTTAGGTGATTTTATGGATATTTTAGTGGCTTTATTTAAATGTTTAGTATTTTATGTAGTAATAGTTGTTTCATACAGAATAATGGGTAAAAGGGAAGTTGGAGAACTTTCTATAATGGATTTTATTGTCTCTATTTTTATGGCTCAACTTGCATCTATATCAATAGAGAATTTAGAAGAGAGTGTTTTTATTGCACTTAGTCCAATTCTTTTACTTGTTATTATTCAACTTGTTTCTTCTAAGATAGCTTTAAATTCTAATAAGACTAGAGAATTATTAGATGGATCAGTGTCTGTTATTATTAATAGGGGTAAAGTTAATTTTAAAGAGATGCTTAAACAAAGATATAATTTAGATGATTTGCTTAGTCAATTAAGAGGATCTGGAATTAAATCTATTGAAGAGGTTGATTATGCAGTACTTGAAACTAGTGGAAAGTTATCTATTTTTAAAAGAAGTGATGATAGTAGTAGGACTTATCCTTTACCACTTATTGTAGATGGAGAGGTTGATGAAGATGTATTACTTCAAATTAAAAAGAGTAGAAGTTGGTTAGATAAAAGATTAGAAGAAGAGGGATATTCTTTAGAAGATGTATTTTATGGTTTTTATAAAGAAAATAATTTATATTTAATTAAAAATGAAATTATAAAGTGACATTATTCGATTAATCTGTTTTATATAGTTTAATTGGTGAAGAATATGAAGAAGATTGCTGCTTTTATATTATTTTTAATAGTTATATTATTCTTTATAAGTGAGGACATTTCTAATAAGAAAGATCTTGAAGAGAGAAGTATTTTTATTAGTTACATTGAACTTAGTAAATATATAAGTGATGATATTTCTCTTAGTAAGAATAATATTGATATGATGATTAATAATATAGAAGAATTAGGATTTAATAGTGTCATCTTACAAGTACGTAGTTTTGGGGATGCTATATATCCTTCTAAAATATATTCAAATAGTCTATATATATCTAATAGTTTTGATGTATTAGATTATTTTTCTGATATATGTAATTCTAAGGGATTTAAGTTATATGCTTGGATCAATCCATATAGAATTAGAAATGATTTAAATAAAGATAGTATTAGTAATGATAATATTATTTATGATTTATTAGATACTAGACATATTGTTTATACTTCGGGAATTTATTTTAATCCTTCTAGTGAATTAGTGATTAATTTGATTGTAGAAGGAATTAATGAAATTATTAATAATTATGATATTACTGGTATTTTGTTTGATGATTATTTTTATCCTAGTACTGATTGTGATCTTGAAGAATATAATTCTTTAGATTTAGATATTTCATATGAAGAGTATAAACTTGGTAGAGTGAATGAATTGATTAAAAGAGTATATGCTGTTTGTCATAATAATGGTATTTTATTTGGAATATCTCCTGATGGAAATATTGAAAATAATTATTCTAAACATAGTGCTGATGTAAAGACTTGGTTAAGTAATAGTGGATATGTTGATTTTATTATGCCACAAATTTATTATGGCTTCTTTAATGGAAGTAGACCTTTTTATAATACTTTGAAGGAATGGTCTTCTTTAATTACTAATGATTCTATTTCTATGAGTGTTGCTTTAGCATTTTATAAGAATGGAGTTATTGATGAATGGGCTAGTAGTGGTAAGACTGAGTGGATTGAAAATAATAATATTATTATGAAAGAGATTATTGTTAGTAGAAATATTAATAATTATATGGGTTTTGGTTTATTTAGATATGATTATTTATTTTCTGAAGATAAGATTAATGATAATACTTTACTGGAAATTGAAAATATAAAAAAAGTAATTAAATGATTTGTTATTTAGTTTTTTATGCTATAATTATTTAAGATAGGAGTGGTTGTAGTGATTAAACTTAATAATAAAGGTGTTACAATGCTGGAGTTGCTTGGGGCAATGGTTATTTTAGGTATTTTATTTGGTTTAGCAGTTCCGGCTATTACAACAGTAATTAATGATACTAGAAATAAAACTTATGTTGATGATGCGATGAAATTAATTAGTAATGCTGAATATTCTTTAAGAAAGGATAATAAAATACCTAAACCTACAACAACTAGATGTGTTCTTATGACTATGGTTTATTTAGATAATGGTGTATTTGATGAAGGACCTTATGGTGGTTCTTATGAAAAGAATATGTCATATGTTGTTGTAAAAAAAGAAGGTAATAAAGATGTTTATTATGTTCGTATTATTGAAAGATTAAAAGATGGTAATTATAGAGGTATTGATTTAAGAAAAGATTCTGATTTACTTAAAGATAGATCATTTAAGACTATGGTTACTAATATTAATGGATCTAATACTTATAAGATTAATCAAAATACAGAAGCATTTATTAAAGGTAAATTTAGTGGAAAAATTAGTGGATGTAGTACATTAAGTATTTATGCTCCAAATTCATCTGATTAGTGAGGTTAATTATGAATGAACGAGGATTTACATTAGTTGAATTAATGGCAACAATTCTAATTATTGGTGTTGTTATGGCAGTTACTATTCCAAACGTTACAGGTATTTTTAATCAGGGTAAACTTACTACTTATGGAGAAGATGCTAAGAAGCTTAGAAATACTGCTGAATATTTATATCGTGGAGATAGTTCGATTGATCGCTTGGTTGATAATGGTGATTGTATAGTATTTAGTTTTAAATATTTAGATAATGATGAATTTAAACCTCCATACGGTGGTTATTATTTGGATACTAAAAGTTTTGTTGTTGTTAAGAAAGAAAATAATAGATTAAGATATTTTGTTCAGTTATTAGAATTTTTACCTGAAGGTGGAGTTAGAGGTTATAAACTTACAGATGTTTTAAATTTAGATGGTAGTGGTTATATGGACAAAATTGGAGAATTTAATGATGCTAATTCTTTTGTAGATGTTGATTTATATAAAGATGCTGCTAATAGAAATAACTTAAAAAGTTCTGGTAATTTTACAAGTGTTGGCATTGGATGTAGTAATATAAATAGAGTGTATACACCATAAATAACTATTGATTTTAGACTATGAATGTGCTATATTTAATTTATAATAGAGGGAGGAAAAATTAATGAAAAGATTAAATAAAACAGGATTTACTTTGATTGAATTACTTGCAGTAATTACAATTATGGGTATTTTAATGATGGTAGCTATCCCATCTGTATCAAGAACAATTGAAAACTCAAGAAGGGATACATTTGCTGATAATGCATTAACTTATGTTAATACAGTTAGAAATGCGGTTATGGCTGATGAATTAGCATGTGGAGCTGGAGCAACAACAGTTTCTGCAACAGCAAATGGTACATATTATTTTGCAATTGATACAGA
>JAEDES010000029.1 GCA_016293205.1 Bacilli bacterium | reverse complement strand
ATGAACTCCTAAATCAGAACCTGCTCCGATTACTATTGCTTTCATTATATATCACCTTAATTAATTTTATCTTAATTATAAAGTTATATCAAGTTATTTCCTTTAATTTATTTTAGGTTTATTGTATAATTATAATAGGTGAAGAATATGAAGAAAATCAATTCATTATATAAAGATGTTAATTATGATATTAATATTTTAGGTATAAAAAATAATTATTTAGAAGTTGTAGAGGGAGACTTATTTGTATGTATTAGTAAAAATAATACAGAAAGATATTATCAAGTTGATGAAGCTATTAAAAGAGGAGCGGTTTGTGTTGTTGTAGATGGTGATGTAGGTCCAAGAGATGTATTGGTTGTTAAAGTAGAAAATACAAGCAGAGAGTATCCTTATTTAGTTGAAAAATATTATGATATGCCGGATTTAAAACTTAAAACTATAGGTATTACTGGTACTGAAGGAAAAAGTAGTGTTGGGATGATAATCCAATGTTTATTAGGTAAAGATATATGTGGTTTTTTAGATGAAGATTATAGAATATTAAATACTTATAATGAGAAAAGTGAATTTAATGTTAATAATGTTTATAAATATTTAGATGAATTTGTTAAATTTAATTGTTATTATGGGGTTGTTGAAGCGGGAAGTAGATCATTAGTAGATGGAACATTAAAAGCAATGGACTTTGATGTTTGTGTATATACTAATATTATGAGTGATCATTTAGATGTACATGGAAGTTTTGATAATTATTTAAGAGCAAAGTTAGAATTGTTTCAAAAATGCAAAGATACTGGAATACAGGTGTTAAATAAAGATGATTTTTATTATGCAACTGTCTTAAAAGCATGTAGAGGAAATGTTGTTACATATGGTAGGGAAAGTGACTGTACATTACAAATAGTTGATTATAAATGTATGTATAATAAGACTAGTATTGTATTTAAGTATAAGGGATTTGAATTTAAATTATTTAGTCCATTACTTGGAGATTTTAATGTATATAATTTAGCGGCAGCTTTACTTACATGTTTAGAATTAGGTGTAGGATTAAATGTATTATTAAGAAGAATTGAAAAGATAAGTATACCTAATCATTTGGTGTTCTTAAAAACTGATAATTGTTTTAAAGTAATGGTTGATTGTGCTCATACTGTAAATAGTATTTATAAGTTATTGAATTTTATTAATAGTTTAAATTATAGTAGTGTTTATGTTGTAGTTGGACAAGAAGGAGAAGTTGATAAATTTAGAAGAAGTGGTGTAGGAGAGATTGTTGTTAAGAATAGTACTTATGCTATATTTACTTCTGATAATAATAGATCTGAAGATCCTAATAATATAATTAATGATATAACTGCAAATATAAAGAATTATTCTAATTATGAAGTTATTGTTAATAGAGATGAAGCGATTAAGAAAGCTATTAATATGGCATATGATAATGATATTGTATTAGTACTTGGTAAATATACTGATGTTAATATGATTTATAGTTTTCTTGCTGATAGAAATATAAGTGAAAGTTCTACTGAAGAGTAGAAATTTTTATGTAATTTTATATTTACAAATTACTACAAAAATTTGCATTTGTATATATTTATAATATGATTAGATTATAATGATAGGATAGGTGAAAAATGAAAAGAAGAAACTTCAATATCAAAGACAGAAAAGTATTAACATTGGGATTATGTTTAGTTGTAGTTTGTGTTTTCACTTTAACAATTGTATATGCTGCATTAAATGCTGTATTAACTATTAGTGGTAATGCAAGAGTAAGTGCAGCAGATTGGGATATATATCTTGCAAATCCCAAAGTTACAAACGGAAGTGCGACTACAACAGTTCCTTCTATAATAACAAGTAGTACTGTAGAGTTTTCTACAACATTAAACATGCCAGGAGATTTTTATGAATTTACAATTGATGTTGTTAATAGCGGATCAATTGATGCGATGATTGAGAAAGTTACTAAGACACCAGAACTTACTGTGGAACAAGCAAAGTTTTTAAAGTATGAAGTTAACTATGCAAATGGTGAAAGTATTGCTAATAAACAAACAATTGCAGCTGGTGTAACAATGCCAATAAAAGTTAGAGTTGAATATAGAAATGATTTAGTTGCTTCTGACTTACCAACAGGTCAAGTTCAATTAACTTTAGGACTAGTGCTTGATTATATTCAAAGTGATGGTACAGGTACAACTGTAAAAGATAATGGAGAAGTTAAACTAATTAATGTTATTAGTGGTGATGGTACTCAAAAAAGTGATGAAGTGTGTATAGGAGAAGAATGTTTCTATGTAATGTATAGTGATGAGACAACAGTAACGATGTTAGCAAAATACAACCTATATGTAGGTGGGGAATACAATAGTAGTTGGACAGCATATGGAGATGAAGCAACAGGTAAACAAGATTCAACTATGTTAGGTTATGTATCAGGACAAACCATTAGAAAAGGAACAACAATATTTTCAAATACAAATTATTGGTCAAGTACAGTAAGTAGTTATCCAGCATATGTATATGATTCAAATTCAACTCTTTATAGTTATGTAGAAAATTATAAAACATATTTAAGCACCTTAGGAGTAACACCAAATGAAGCAAGACTTATTACTGCTGAGGAATTAATTGCTCTTGGTTGTAGTGGTTGAATTTGTACTGATGCTCCTAGCTGGGTTTATGCAACTTCATACTGGATTGGGTCTGTCACTGATGCTGACTATACATGGAGCATAGATAGTGATGGTCACTTCTGCTTCGGCAGCAATTCCACTAACACTTACTACGGTTGTCGTCCGGTTATAACAATCTCTAAATCTCTATTCTAGAGATTTGTATTTAATTAAGAGACTTTGTCTCTTTTTTTATTTTATATATTGTGGTATAATATTAGACGTTTTCGAGGTGGGTTATGGAAAGAGTAGAAAATAGAGAAATTTGTAGTAAATGTGGAGGAAAGTGTTGTAAGAAAAGTGGATGTGATTATTCTACTAAAGACTTTGATGATCTTAGTGTTAATGCTATTTATCAAAAGTTAGAAGAGGGTAATATATCAATTGTTGCTTTGCTTAATTTTAATAGACTTCCTAATGGTAGATTGGCTTGTAGTCCATTTTTATATTTAAGAGCGAGAAATATAGGTAGAGATATAGTTGATTTATTATCATTTAAAAAACAATGTAGTATGTTAAAAGAAGATGGATGTACTTATAGTGTTGAAGATAGACCAAGTGGTGGGATTAATTTAATTCCTAGTGATAATGGTCCTTGTAGACCAGCTATTAATCCATTTGATATTGTAAAAGAGTGGGAGTCTTATCAAAAACCTCTTGGTAGATTAGTTAAAAGATTCACTGGAATGAGTGTAGATAAAAAACTTAGAGAAGATGTTACTAACTTATTTGTTGATATTTTAAAAGGTGATTTTAAAGATATTAGTCCTATTGAAATAGAAGATGTTAAGGGAATGGTACCTTTACTTGTACAAAGTTTTCCTAATGAAGCTAGAGAAGCTGATAAGAAGTTTAAAAGTGAAATGAAATTATATGTTAAAAAATAGTTCTTTTTATGATATATTTATATAAGGTGATAATATGACAAAAAAGATGTTTAAACTTACTTTATTAATAGGATGGATGCTTCTTATATTTTTGTTTTCAAATGATACAGGAGAAGTTTCTACTAAGAAGAGTGATGGTTTAATTGTTGGAACTATTGAATTCTTATTAGAAAGAGATTTAACTGATGCAGAAAAGATAAAATATATAGATTGGTTTGTAACTCCTGTTAGAAAGGGAGCACATCTATTAATTTATTTTGTACTTGGTTATTTAATGATTAGTACATTAAAAGAATTTAGATTAGTAGATAAAAGAACATATATTTTTGCTGTTATACTTTGTGTATTGTACTCAATAAGTGATGAAGTTCATCAATATTTTGTACCTGGTAGAAGTGCAGGGGTTATTGATGTTTTAATAGATACAGTTGGTTCTAGTTTAGGTGTTTGGAATTGGGCTAATAAATATAAACTTAAAACTAGAAAGATTGAACTTAAGTTACTTAAAAAGAGAAAGAAAGTTAAGAAACAGGTGGATTCTAATGAATAAAAAAAAGAATTTAATGAAGAATACAATAATTATATTTATTGGTAAACTTTGTACTCAATTAATTTCTTTTTTCTTATTACCTTTATATACTAGTTATTTAACTACAAGTGACTATGGTATAGTTGATTTAATTACTTCTTATGTTACTTTATTAGTTCCTTTAATTACAATGGAACTTGAAATGAGTATATTTAGATTCTTGGTAGATGCTAGAGGAAAAGATAAAGATACAAAGACTTTAATGAGTAATAATTATTATATTCTTAGTATAAGTTTAGTATTATTTAGTATTTTATATTGGATTGTATGTTTATTTTGGAAATTTGATTATCAATTTATTATTTGGATTGATATTGTTATATGTTTACTTTCTGGTAACTTATTACAAGTTACAAGAGGATTTGGTAGAACTTTAGATTTTTCTATTAGTTGTATTATTACTGGAGTTATGACTATTGTAAGTAACTTAATATTAATACTTGGATTTAATATGGGTGCTTCTGGAATGATTATTTCTATGGCAGTTGCTAATGGACTTGGAGCTCTATATTTATTTATTAGATTAAAATTATATAAGTATTTTACATATAAGTTAGTTGATAAAAAACTTATTAAAGAAATGTATCAATATTCAATACCAATTGTTCCTAATGGAATTAGTTGGTGGATAGTTAATGTTAGTGATAGAACTATTATTAATGTTATTTTAGGAACAGCTTCTAATGGGTTATATGCTATTAGTAATAAGTTTCCTACATTACTTTCTAGTTTACTTGGCATATTTAATTTAAGTTGGACTGAAAGTGCTGCATTACATATTGATAGTGATGATCGAGATGAGTTTTTCTCAGATATAGTAAATACAGTAACTAAGTTATTTAGTTGTTTTGGAGTAGGAATGATTGCTTGTATGCCATTTTTGTTCTATATACTAATTAATGATAAATTCTATGATGCAATTTATTATGTACCATTTTTAGTATTAGGTGCAGTATTTAATGTAGTTGCTTGTTTATATAGTGGTATTTATTTAGCTAAGAAAGATAGTAAGATAGTTTCTAAGACTTCTGTTATTGCAGCAGTAGTTAATATTGCTATTAATTTAGTTTTAATTAAATTTATTGGATTATATGCTGCAGCAATGTCAACAACAATTGCATATTTTGTAATGATGATATGTAGACATTTTGATATTAAGAGATATGTTAACATTAAATTTGAAAAAGGATTATTATTAAAGAGTATTTTAATTTATAGTTTATCTATTTTCTTATTTTATCAAGAAAATATTTATTTAAATATTTTAAATTTAGTTATTGTAGTGATTTATTCAATTATTTTAAATAAAGAATTTTTAAAGAGTTGTATAAATACAGTTACTAGTAAATTAAGAAGAAGTTAATACTTCTTTTTTTGTTTTATTTTTTATATATGGTATAATGAATTTGATAATTTATTATTTAGAAGGTGATATTATGTTAAAAAGATTTGAAGAACATTTAAATTTAGATGCAACTATTGCAAAAGATTTATTTGAAAATTGTAATTATCCATGGGAAGTGCTTCCTAAAATAAAAGAATTTATTATGGGATTAATACCTAATTTAGGTGATGAATATGAAGAAGTAGATGAAAATGTTTTTGTACATAAAGAAGCTAAAGTAGCTAATAGTGCATGTATAGTAGGTCCTACTATTATTTGTAAGGGTGCAGATATTAGACATTGTGCTTATATTAGAGGTAGTGTTATTGTTGGAGAGAATAGTGTAGTGGGTAATTCTACTGAAGTTAAGAATGCTATTATTTTTAATAATTGTCAATGTCCTCATTATAACTATGTTGGAGATTCTATTCTTGGAGAATATGCTCATACAGGGGCAGGAGTTATTTTAAGTAATGTAAAGAGCGATAAAAAGAATGTTAAGATTAAAGTGGATGATGAAGTAATTGAAACTGGGCTTCGTAAGTTTGGAGCAATTATTGGTGATCATGTAGAAGTAGGATGCAATAGTGTTTTATGTCCTGGTACTGTTATTTTAAGTAATAGTAATATTTATCCATTAACAAGAGTTAGAGGTTTAATTGAAAGTGGAGTAATTGTTAAAGATATGAACAATATAATTAATAAGGAGATTTAGTATGGGTAAATTATTTGGAACTGATGGAATTAGAGGTATTGTGGGTGAAGATTTAACTCATGATTTAGCTATGAAAATAGGAGAGGCTGCTGCTTATGTTTTAGGTGGTAAAAAAGACTTGGTAGTTTTAATTGGTAGAGATACAAGAATATCTGGACAAATGTTATCTTCTGCACTTAGTGCTGGATTTATGAGTCAAGGAGCTAAAGTTATTGATTTAGGTGTTGTACCAACTCCTGCAGTATCTTATTTAGTAAAAAAATATAATGCTAGTATGGGAGCAATGATTTCGGCTAGTCATAATCCAAGTGAATATAATGGTATTAAATTATTTGATGGAGAAGGATTTAAATTACCAGATGCAGTTGAAAATGAAATTGAAAAGTATTTATTAGGTAAAGCAGTTCCTACAACTAATGTTGTTGGTACTTATGAAGTATGTGATACTGCAGTTGAAGATTATGTTAATCATATAGTTGATACTGCTGGTAAGATAAATAAAGATTTAAAAATTGTAGTGGATTGTGCTTATGGATCTGCTAGTGCAACAGCGCCACTTTTATTTAATCAATTAGGATTAGATGCAACATTTATGAATTTTGAATATGATGGATTTAATATTAATGATAATGCTGGTTCTACACATCTTGAAGGTTTAATTAAAATGGTTAAGAAAGAAAAGGCAGATGTTGGTATTGCTTATGATGGTGATGCTGATAGATGTTTAATGATTGATGAAGATGGTTGTGAAGTTGATGGAGATCAAATCATGGCTATTAGTGCGTTATCATTAAAGAAAAAGAAAAAACTTACTAATAATACTTTAGTTGGCACAGTTATGTCTAATTTAGGATTAGTTAAATTTTGTGAAGCAAATGATATAGATTTTGTTGCTACTAAAGTAGGAGATAGATATGTTCTAGAAAAGATGCTTGAATGTAATTATATAATTGGTGGGGAGCAATCAGGACATGTTATTTTTAAAAATTTTGCAAATACTGGAGATGGAGAATTAACTTCTATTCAAGTACTTGGAATGTTATCTGATAGTAAAGGTAGTATGTCTAGTCTTGCATCTGTTATGAAAAAATATCCTCAAATATTAATTAATGTTAAAGTTAGAGAAGAAGCTAAAGGACAATATGAAAATGATCAACAAGTTACTGATGCTATTAATGAGGTAGAAAAAGAACTTGCTGGAGAAGGTAGAGTATTAATTAGAGCAAGTGGAACAGAAGCTTTAATTAGAGTTATGATTGAAGGATTAGATCAAGACGATATTAATAAAAAAGCTAAGAAGATAGCCGATGTTATTAAAAAGAGATTTGGTGTTTAACCAAATCTTTTTATGTTATAATTTTTTTATAAGGAGAATAAAAATGGAGAAAGTTAAAAATTATAAGAAACAAGCTAAGTATGCAGAATTAATGAAAAAATTAAGTAAGGCTTTAAAAGAAGAATTTTATTATGAAGCTATATTTATTGAATATGCTTTATTTGAAGATAGAACTAGTTCTTTATTAAGACATGCTTGTATTAGTACATTAGATGAAAATGGTAGAGATCTTGGGTTACATGATAAGATTAGGATTATTAAAAGACATAGTATTTTTAATAATGATTATGTAGAAAAACACGATTTATTTTCTATATTAGATGAAATTAATGTATGGAGAAAGACTAGAAATGGTCTAATGCATGATTTAGCTGAAGATGATTGTTCAATTGATGATGTTAGAAGATTTGCAGTAGAGGGGGATATTCTAGTTTCTAAATTAAATAATAAATCTAGTTTGATTAATGATTATAATGATAAATTATAGTCTTGTATTGTGAATTACTTATGTTATAATTGATTTACGCATTTTCTTTGGGGAGGTTTTTATGGCGCTGACAGGTGTAGATAAAGTAAGGTTGAATAAATATATTAGAGAACATGCTATTGACGATTTATATTATTATAGTATGTGTGATTATTTAGGTAAGAGAGGTAAAATTTCAGATACTGAGTTTATTGATTATTTTACTGATTGTGTTATTAATGAATTTGCTAAAGATGGGAAGATTTCTGTTAAGCATGTAGCTAAGTTAGTTTCTTTAGTAGGGAACTTTGTAGGATGGATGCATGAGGAAGGATCTACTGTTAGTGATGAAACTTTAGATAAGATTAGAAGTTTTGATGAATTATATGATGATTATTTAAAAAGAAATGTAGTTGATTGTGATACTGAGTTTAGAGAACATTGTATTTTAGAAGTTATTGAAAAGACTAATGAATTATATCCTAGTGAAGTTAATAGTGAAAGTGTTGCTAAATATATTGTTAAAGTTAGAGAACTTGAAGGTAAAATTAAAGAATTAGAAAGATTATTAGAAGATGCAAAAAGAGAGGTTGGAGTAGCTCAAAGTGATTTTGATAAATCTAATTCTAAAGTTGGTGATTTAACTTTAGAACTTAGTGGTGTTAGAGACGAGTTGCGTGAAAAGAAAGATTATATAAAAGAATTAGAAGAATCTTTATGGGATTTAAAGACTCAAATTATAGATTTAGAAGGTAAACTTGGAACTATTACTAGTGAAAGAGATGAACTTGCTCCATATAAAAAACAATTTGAGAAATTAAGTGGAGAAGTTACTAGACTTGGTAAGATTGTTAGTGACTATAAAACTTCTGAAGATAATAAAGTTAAACAAGATAGAAAAGATGAAATATTAAAAGGAATTATTTATCAAAAACTTTTAGTTGAAAGTGCTAGTTTAGATGAATTGTTAAGTGTTATTCAATCTAATGGAATTACTAGTGATATGAATGAAGTTTCTCGTTTATTAAGTGAGATGAGAAAGAGTATTAATATTACTAATGGTACTTTTACTAGAAAACCTACATATAAAGTTGTTAAGCCTAAATTAATGGCTAATGGTAAATTTATGATAGATGTACCTGCTGAATGTAAACATATGGATGTTATGTTAGTGTCTGATTTTCACATTAAAGAATTCGATAAAAAAATTCTTGATGGATTTGACATGTTAAATGATTATTGTTCTAAGAATGGTATTAATTTAATCCTTAATTTGGGAGATTTTTATAATGGATTTAGCGCAAGACCTCTTGATTATACAAATGCAGTTAATAATAGAAGAATAGTAGAAGAATCTATTGATGTTATTCCTAAAGCAGAAGGAATTTATCATGCTGTATTAGGTGGTAATCATGAAAGAAATATGACTAGTTATGGATTTGATCCTATTAAGATGTTAACAGATGAGAGAGATGATTTTATTGATTTAGGATATTATCATTCTACTGTTTGTTTAGATAGTGTAATGGGGACAATTGGTAAGTTTGATTTACATCATCCTTCAGAATTTAATTTTCCAGTTGATTTAGATGAAGATGGTTTAACTGTTGATGATATGGATGATTATTTAGAAGAAGTATATACTAATATGGGAAGAAGTAGGGATGATTCTTATATAGATATATTTGGTCATACTCATAGAAATCAATTTAATTATGCAAGTAGTTATTGTTATATTCCTCCATACTTTGAAGGAAAAAATAGAAGAGGTGCTTGTCATTTAAGAATTTATTTTGATGAAGATACAGGGATTAAATATATGGTATTTATGCCACTAAGCGTTGGTACTAAATTAACTAAGAATAATGAAATAGTTTATCAAAAAGTAATGAGTAGATAGTTTTATCTACTTTTTTATTTACATATAATTAAGTGGTGATTATGTGTTTGAGTTATTTTCTTTTATAAGAGATTTATTTTGCTTTACTGGGAGTTATTCTAATGATGTGTTTTTAGAACCTCTTAGTGATGAGTTAGAGGAGAAATATATATTAGAAAAAGATAATTGTAGAGAAAGTCGTAATAAGTTAATTGAACATAATTTAAGATTAGTTGCACATATAGTTAAAAAGTATGATTCTAATATTGTATCTAGTGATGATCTTATTAGTATTGGGACAATTGGTTTAATAAAAGGAGTGGATAGTTTTTCTATTGATAAAGGAATTAAACTTACTACTTATTGTGCTAGATGTATTGAAAATGAAATTTTAATGTTTTTTAGAAGTAATAATAAATATAGTAGAGATGTTAGTATGAATGAAGCAATTGGTTATGATAAAGAGGGTAATAAGATTACAATTATTGATGTATTAAAAACTCCTAATGTTGATTTTTTAGAGGAGATTAGTAAAAATGATGATTTAAAGTTAGTTTCTAAATATTTAGATGTATTAACTGATAGAGAAAGAGCTATTATTATAGATAGATACGGTC
Source organism: Bacilli bacterium (assembly GCA_016293205.1). Classification (GTDB taxonomy): domain Bacteria; phylum Bacillota_I; class Bacilli_A; order RF39; family UBA660; genus JAEDES01. Next base: position 1,423 of record JAEDES010000029.1, on the reverse strand, counting down.
TTAATAATAAAAAGAGTCTTACTCAAAATAAGTTATCTAAGAAGTTAGGTATTTCTCGTAGTTATGTGTCTAGAATTGAGAAGAGGGCACTTGCTAAAATATTAAAAGAATTTATAAAAAATAACAAAATATAAAAAAGAGTCTAAGAACTGACCTGATATATTTATACACGAAATAAAAAGTTTTTAATCATGACAACATCGATATTTTATCGGTGTTGTTTTTAGTTTATTTTTAATTTTTATGTTATTATTATAGTATACAAATTTGTTTAATACAATTTGTAGTTCATCTAACGTTTTGGGATTATCACGTTTGATGAAGTCTTTAAATTGACCGTTGAGTGTTTCTATCCACGGGTTATGAGTGCAGGTGTAAGGTGCAGACATACTTGGAATTAGATTCATCTCGGCGGTTTTTGTTTTATATATCCCACTTTTATACATTCCACCTCGATCCGAATGTAATATAACGTCTTTCAGTTTATAATTACTCTGGCTTAATAATTCCAAATTGTATTCTATAAAATCATTGTCTAACGATTTTCCTATACATGAAGATAATATTTCTGAAGAATACGCATCTATAAAGAAAGATACATTTTGTTTACCATCAGCTTCTAATTTCACTTCTGTAGTATCTGTAGATATAACTTTATAAATATCATCAATATTTATATTCTCAGCTATATTATTATAAACATATTTAGTTTCATTTGTTCGTATATTAATTGTATATTTTCCTTTGTTTTTCTTTTTATTACGTACCTCTGGAAGTTTCATTATCTTACATTTTAGTATATAAGCCATATAGTAAGTAATAATTAATCCCTCGTGTTCTTCAATTTGATCTCTTATTTGTCTATATCCAGCAATTCCATTGGATAAATCATAATACTTTTGTATTAAAGGCTTTAATGACTCATGATTTAATTCATATCTATTTTTAATATTCTTTCTTTTTAACCATTTATAATAAGAATCTCTAGATATTTCTAATTCTTCACACATTATTTGGATTGGATACGTTTCTTTGAATTTTTCGATGAATTTGAATTTATATATATTTCCTCCTTCAGGAAGGCGTCGAATTTTTTTAGTATTTCATATCTCAAACTTTCTTCTTTATTATCTATTTTCTTAATTCCCCTTCTTTTTCTAAAACAATTCTCTTCGCCTTCCTGAATATATTCTCTAATCCATCTATTGATTGTACCAGTACATTTCTTTTTACCCAAAACAGTTCTTTCTACTTCCATTTGAGATTTATTTTCAACTAGAACCATTTTTACAGCTTTTATTTTTTCTTCTCTGGTAAATTGTCTACATTCTCTTTTCATAATAAATTCTCCTTAATTAAATTTTAACACATAAAAAATCTACACTTTTTATTTCGTGTAGATTTTTTTCAAATCACTTCTTAA
>JAEDES010000028.1 GCA_016293205.1 Bacilli bacterium | reverse complement strand
GAAGTTAGAACAGAACGTCCAGTTGAAAATAAAACAGAATCAACTACAATTCCAAAAATTGAACCTGTTATTGAAGAAAATACTCAATCAACTGTTACTGATATCCCAGTAGATGATTATGAAGAAATGACTGAACCTTCTATGGAAGATGAGGCAATGGATGATACTTATGAAGATATAAATAAAGAAGATAATTCTACAGTTGATTATGATGATTTTAATGAAAATAGAAGTGAAAGTTCTGAAGAAGTTACTTCTGTTAAAGAAAAAAATAAATCAGATACAAATCTATTAATTCCTGGACTTGCAGTTGCGGCTGGAGCAGCAACTGTTGGGGGAATTGCTTATGCAGCTCATTCTAAGAAAAAGAATAATGATGTAGAAGATGAAGAGAAAGAAGAAAAAGTTTCTGATAAATTTGGTATATAAAAAAAGAGTTGTTTAACTCTTTTTTGTTTGTTAATCAATTTTTCCACTTAAAGAATCATTATCGAAGTCTTCATCCATTAGAAGTTCGTGAATTTCTTCTTCTTTAGTATCTAGATATACTTCTTCAATTCTATCTACACGACATTTTTCTGCTTTAAGAATTGATTCAACTTTATCAATAGCATCCTCTAATTCATCATTTACAACAACATAATTGTATTTTGTAACTTCGTTTATTTCTTTATATGCAGTATGGAATCTTTCAATTATTTTATCTTTAGAATCTGTTTTTCTATTTTTTAAACGTGTTACTAAAGTTTTTAGAGAAGGTGGCATTATAAAGATAAATAATGCTTCAGGTACTAATTTTTTAATATTCATTGCACCTTCAATTTCAATTTCTAAGATTACGTCTATTCCTTGATCTAGTTTTTCTTTTATAGCTTGCTTTGGAGTACCATAGTAATTTCCTACATAGTTTGTATATTCTAAGAAGTAATCTTCTTCAATTAATTTTTCAAATTCTTCTTTTGAAACAAAGTTGTAAGTTACTCCAGGAATATCATTTGATCTTGGTTGTCTTGATGTAGTTGAAACAGATAACCATAAATTCTTTTTATCTCTTTCAAGTAATCCTGAAATTACACTTCCTTTTCCTGCACCAGATGGGGCAGATATAATGATTAATTGACCAGTATTTTTTCTTTTTATCATTTTTATTCTCCTTTATTTAAATGATTTGTATATTCATTTTTAATTAAGTCGTTTGATGAGGTGATTGCATATATCTTAGTTGTATTTATTTCAAATTCTAACATTGGATCTTTTGATCTAGATATTTTACTTATAATTGGAATTTCTATTTCTTTTTTTACTTTACTTAGATATTTTCTTCCTTTAGGAGAGAAACCTAATAATCTAATATATGTTATATCATTAAAAAGTTTAGCTTTTTCTTTTGTGAAATTACAAAGTATATGTAGTAACATTCTTGTTATTTTGTTATAAGTATATCTTTTAGATTTTAATTTTGTTACTAATTCAGTATATGTATTTACATTTGATATTTCTTTTTTTAAAGCTTGATCAATTCCTTCATCAACTGTTTGATAGATTGATAAATCTTCTTCAGTTAATATTTTATATTTTAAGAATGGAAAATAGTCTTCTATAAAATGTAGATCTTCTAAATATTTTTTTGTTATATCTGGTATTTGATCTGAAATATCTTTTTTATCTTTTAATGCATTTCTTATTGCAGTTGCGGAAGATATTTCTTCATCTATACTAGTAGAATGATATTCATTTGTTCTTTTAATCGTTTCTGGTATTATTTTATAATTATTTTTCTTTATTGCTTTAATATAACTTATACCAAGTAAATCATTAGGGGTAGTTATATCTTTTCCTGTTAAATCTTTTAATGCTAAAGATAGGGCAGTTGGATAATTCTTTCCAAATTTAGAATATATTTTTACTAATTTATCAAAGTCTTCATTATTTAGTTGGCAATCAACTATTGTTTCTAAATCTTTTATATTATTTGATTCACTTCCGAATATAACTTTTTCTACTTTTAAATGTTCAAGTAGAGTGATTGCTCCATATGAAAAATAGTCTGCTGATTGAGTAGCGAATGGGAAGGGTAATTCTACAACTATATCGATTCCCGCTTCTAATGCAATTTGGGACTTTTTCCATTTATCGATGATACTTACATCACCACGTTCAGTATAGTTACCACTCATTACTAAGACAATTGTATGATCAGGGTATTTTTCTTTTATTGTATTTAAATGATATAAATGTCCATTATGAAATGGATTATATTCAGCAATTATTCCGATAGCCTTCATAGTATCCTCTTTTCTTTGTTTGTATTTTATCATATATTTAGTTTTATTACAATTTTAATTGTATAATGATGTCTTTTTTTGAATAAGTTTTAATAGTATTACTTTTTACTTTATAAAATTATGATATAATGATAATGAGGTGAACTTATGAGAATTATAGTTGTTGCCGGAGGAACAGGTGGACATATATTTCCAGCTGTAGCGATAATTAACAAAATTAAAGAAAAAGAAAAAGATAGTGAAATTTTATATATAGGTACAACCGATAGAATGGAAAAAGATATTATTCCTAAGATGGGAATTAATTTTATAGGTTTAGAGATGAGTGGTTTAAATAGAAAAAATTTATTTAAAAACTTTAGTGTATGTAAGAAATTTATAAATGCAATTAATAAAAGTAAAGAAATTATTAAAGAGTTTAAACCGGATATTGTTATTGGAGTAGGTGGATATATTACAGCGCCTGTTTTATATGCAGCTCATTCATTAAAAATAAAAGTATTAATTCATGAACAAAATTCTATTCCTGGACTTTCAAATAAATTTTTAGGAAGCTTTGCAAATACTATTTGTGTATCACTTCCTGGTAGTGTAAAATTATTTGATGGAAATGTTGTATATACTGGTAATCCTAGAAGTGAAGAAATTGTTGAAGTTAAAAAGGTTTCTAAAACTACTTTAGGTTTAGTTAAAGATAAGAAATTAGTTGTTATGGTAATGGGTAGTTTAGGATCTGTTACAATGACTAAAAAGATACAAGAAATGATTGGTGGTTTTAAAGGAAAAGACTATCAAGTTGTTATTGTAACTGGTAAAGGATATTATGATGATTATAAAGATATAGAAGTTCCAGATAATGTTAAATTAGTTCCTTTTTTAGATAATTTTATTAATATATTAAAAGACACTGATTTAATTATTTCGAGAGCGGGAGCATCAACTATTGCAGAAATTACAGCGATTGGATTACCTGCAATATTAGTACCATCTCCTTATGTTACTCATAATCATCAATATATGAATGCTAAAGAATTAGAAGATGCTGGAGCATGCACAATTGTTACTGAAGAAGATTTTTCTAAAGATACAATTATTAAAGAAATTGATAATTTGTTAGATAATTCAGATAAATATGATAAAATGAGAGAAAGTAGTAAAAAACTAGGAGTATTAGATTCTGCAACTAGAATTTATGAGGAGATTAGAAAGTTAATCGGGTGATGAGATGAAAGAGTTAATAGAATTACTTGAAAAGAGTAATCTTGGTAAGATAGAGAAAGATGTTAATCTTAGTAAATATACAACTTATAAGACAGGTGGAAAGGCTAAAGTAATTATTTATCCTAAGAATACTACTTGTTTAGTTAATTTATTAAAAATATTAAAAAATCAAGAAGTTAAATTTAAAATACTTGGTAATGGATCTAATGTATTATTTAGTGATAAGACTTATGATGGAGTTTTAATTAGATTAAATGAATTTGATAAAGTGGATTTTTTACCTAGAAATAAAATTATTGTTGGAGCAGGATATTCTTTAATGAAGTTATCTCTACAAGCTAGTAAGAAAGGTCTTGCAGGACTTGAGTTTGCTGCAGGTATACCTGGTACAGTAGGTGGAGCAATTTATATGAATGCTGGAGCTTATAAGAGTGATATGGGATATATTGTTCAACAAGTAAAGGTATTAACACCTGATTTAAAAGTTATTACTTTATCTAATAAAGAAATGAATTTCCATTATAGAAGTTCATTCTTACAAAGCCATCCAGGATATATTTGTTTAGAAGTTATATTAAAACTTACTAAAGGAGATAAAGATGCATTAGATGAAGTTATTAAAGAAAGAAGAAAAAGAAGAATGGAATCTCAACCATTAGAGTTTCCATCAGCAGGATCAGTATTTAGAAATCCAGAGGGAATGTTTGCTGGTCAATTAATAGAAGAAGCTGGATTAAAAGGTAAAAAGATTGGTGGAGCAATGGTTAGTGATAAACATGCCAATTTCATTATTAATTATAAAAATGCAAAAAGTAGTGAGATTAAAGAATTAATAGAACTTGTTCATGATACAGTCTTAGAAAAATACAATGTTGATATGAGATGTGAACAAGAATTTGTAAATTGGGAGTAATTATGGCAAAGAAAATAGTCAAAAGAAAAAAATTAAGAGTATTTAGATTATTAATTGTTCTTATTGTTTTAGGGGGACTATTTTTTGGTGGATATTTATTTGTAAAATTACCAATTAAAAATATTATTGTTAAGAATAATACTTATATAAATGATGATTATATTTTAGAACTTAGTGATTTAAAAGATTATCCTTCTTATCTTTTATATAATAGTTTTAAAGGAGTTAAAAAGTTGGAGAAATCTCCTTATATAAATGATGCGAAGATTAAGAAAAGATTTTTTAATAAAATTGTGATTGAAATAGTTGAAAATAAACCATTATTTTATAGTGAATATGATAAGAAAATAGTATTTTCTAATAAAGAAAGTGTTGATGTAGAAGATTATTCTAAGTTTAGGGTACCTAGGCTTTTGAATTATGTTCCAGATACTAAATATAAATCATTTATTAAGAAAGTTAATAAAATAGATGAAGAAATACTTAATAAAATTTCTGATATAGAGTATGTACCTAATGAATTAGATAAAGATAGGTTCTTACTATATATGGATGATGGCAATATGGTTTATCTTACATTAACTAAATTTAATATGATTAATTATTATAATGATGTATTAAGTCAATTAGAAGGGAAAAAGGGTATTTTATATTTAGATAATGGAAATCATTTCCAAATAAAGGAGTAGAGAATATGAAGAAAGTATTTATAAAAATTAAACCATTTATAAAATACTTATTTATATTCTTTTTCTTTTTGTATTGGAGTTTAATTGTTCAACCAATTAGTTTAGATGAAATATGGAATTATGGATTTAGTTATAATATTTATAATGGAGAAATTCCTTATAAAGATTTTAATATGGTAATCACTCCAATATATCCAATGATAATGAGTATCTTTTTAATGATTAATTCTAGTATATTAACTATGCACATTGTTAATAGTTTAATGCTTACGGGAATGATTTATTTAATAGAAAAGTTAATTAATAAGAAATATAATATTAGTATTTTCTTAATACTTTTAATATTTCCAATGTCTTTGATTTTTCCTAGTTATAATATATTTTTATTAATGTTATTAATACTTATTATTTATTTAGAGAAGAAAAACTCTAATGACTATTTAATTGGATTTATATTAGGATTTTTTATTCTTACTAAACAAAGTGTTGGAGTGTTTGTTGCATTAGTTAGTTTATATTATTTAAATAAAGATAAATCAAAAGTAATTAGAAGAATTATAGGTTGTTTTATACCATGTTTTTGTTTTTTAATATATTTAATTATTAGTAATAGTTTTAGTAGTTTTTTAGATTTATGTTTATTTGGATTATTTGATTTTGGAAAGAGTAATAGTAATTTTAATTATTTATTTGTAATTGGTATTTGTTTATTAATATTAAATATTTTATTAATTAAAAATAGTAAAGATAAATTAAATTATTATTACTTATTAAGTTTTTTTAGTATTATAATTCCTTTATTTGATTTATATCATGTACTTATATATTTCTTTAGTTTTATATTTATATATTTATTAGAAGAAGATATTTCATTTAAATGTAAATATTTAAATATAGAATTATTTATATTTGGATTATTAATAGGAATTGTATTTGTTGGTAGTTTTTATAGATTTAATGATAAGGTATATTTTCCTAATAATATTAATCATTTTGAATATAGGATGGTTAATGATAAGTATTTAGATTATAGTGATACTATAAATGGAAGATTTTTAGAATATAGAGAGCTTGGATATAAAGTTATATTTTTAAGTGCAGATGGATATTACTTTAAATTAATTAATGATATTGATATAGATTATTTAGATTTAATTAATTCTGGTAACTGGGGATATAATGGAAGTAGTAAGGCGCTTAACAAGATTAAAAATTGTAAGAATTGTGTTTTCTTTTTAGATGAAAAGGAGATTGGTCTTAATAAACAGACAGATCAGAAATTATTAAAATATGTTATAAATAATGGATGTATTAAAGAAGAATTTGGTAATTATAAAGTATATATGTTAGGTGATAAGTGTGGGGAAGATTAAGAGTTTTTTTAAGAATTATTTTAGATATATATTTGTCTTTGTACTTGTATTTTTAATATATGAAGTATTTGCTTATGGGATTACTTATGGAGACCCAATATGTAATTATGGATTTAGTTATGCTATAAGACATGGACAAATTCCTTATAGTGATTTTAATACTATATCTACTCCTTTATATGCATTTGTTATGTCTATTGGGTTATTTATTTTTGATAATTATTTAATGTTTATAATAGAGCAGAGTATTTTAGTTACTATTATGTTTTACTTCTTATATAAGATGTATGATAAGAAAGCATATATAGTACTTTTAAGTTTAATATTATTTGGATTTTATGGATTACTTCCAACTTATAATTTTATGTGTTTTTTAATGATGGTTGTTTTATTATATTTAGAGAAGTTTCATAATAAAAAAGATTTATTAGTAGGTGTATTTATAGGACTTGCAATTCTTTCTAAACATACAATAGGGGTATTCTTTGTTATACCAAGTGTTGTATTTTATTTTAAAGATTTTAAAAGATTATTTAGAAGAGGGCTTGGTGCTTTAATACCTGGTAGTATTTTTATTATTTATTTACTTTATACTGGAAGTTTTATAGATTTTATTAATTTATGTTTTGGAGGATTATTAGACTTTGGTAAAAGTAATGGTAATTTATTTAATATATGGTTTTATCTTACTATTGGATTTTGGATTGTTATGATTATTAATTTAATTAGAAATAGAAAAGATATTACTAATTGGTATTTAGTATTTAGTATTATGTTTGCAGTTCCTATATTTGATGCTGTCCATTTTTGGATGTTTTTTGGGGGATTTGTTTTAATGATGATTTCTTATTTAAATACTAAGTATGATAATTATTTATGTAATTTAAGTATTATTTTAATTATAACTTTATGTATTATGAATTATAGAATGGGTAGTATGTATAAACCTAGAATGATGAAGAAAATTGATCGATTTAATTATACTTTGAATGATTCTTATTCATATGATGTTGATTTAAAATTAGAAGTATTTTTAAAGAAGTATGATAATCCATTAATTCTTTCATATTATAAGATGTTTCATGATATTAGTCATGGTAAGAAGCTTGATTATTTTTCAGTACCTATGTATGGTAATTTTGGATATGATGGGTTAAATAAAATGATTAAGAAAATTGATAATATGCATGATAGATATATTATTATTGATAATAGTTCATACAAAAGAGAAGATAAGTTTGATCAGTTTGTTAAAGAGTTTTCTAAACATGTTATTGATACTTGTGAGAAGGTTGATTCTAAATATGGATTTGATATTTATTATAAAAAGTAGTATGATGTTATAAATAGATAGAGTTTGCAAGAATTGCTTTGCAAATTTTTTCTTTTATAGTATAATTAAATTTGAGAATAGGAGATGCATGCCATGAGTAGTATTTATACTGGAATAGAATTAGGTACTGATAGTATTAAAATTGTTGTTTTGGAAAAAATTAATGAACAATACCATGTTCTTTCTTCAGTATGTAGTGAATCTGCTGGTATTAGAAACAGTCATGTTTATGATATTAAAGCTGCTTCTATTGCAGTTAAAAAAGCAGTTAAAAGTGCTAGTGAAATGTTAGGTGCTAAGATTACTAAGGCTATTGTGTGTGTACCACCAACTCATTGTAATATGGATATTGTTAATGGAAGCGTTGATGTTGTTAATAGTAAGATAACAGGAGAAGATGTTTGTAATGTTTTAAATGAAGCATTAAAAGATCAAGATTTTTCTGAATTTGAATTAGTTACAGCAATACCAATTTCATTTACAGTTGATGAAGAAGAAAATATAAAAGATCCTAAAGGTATGAGAGGAGAAGTTCTTTCTAGTAAGATAGTTATTGGTACTATGCCTAAAGAAGAACTTTATAGATTTTTAGAAGTATTAAAACTTGCAGGTGTTGAAGCTTTGGATGTAGGATTTACTTCTACAGGAGATTATTACACTATTAAGAATTCTAAATATGATGGAATTGTAGGAGCAATTATTAATATTGGAGAAGACAATACTAATGTTGCAGTTTATAATAAAGGTATTCAAATTAAGAATGCTGTTCTTCCAGTTGGAAGTAGTAATGTAGATAAAGATTTAGCTTATATTTTTAAGATGAAAGAAAACGCTGCACGTAACTTAAAAGAGACATTTGCAGTTAGTATGAGTAACTATGCTGATAGTACTGATATAGTTGAAGTTAAAAATAATAATGGTGAGATTAAAGAAATTTCTCAAGTAGGAGTATCAAAAGTAGTTGAATCAAGGATTAGAGAAATACTAAAACTTGCTAAAAATGAAATAAAAAACTTAACAAACCGTGAAATAAGTTATATAATTGTTACAGGAGGACTAAGTGAATTAGCTGGATTTGGATATCTTGTTGAAGAGATGTTTGGAGCTATGGCTAAAGTATGTAACATTACAACTATGGGAATTAGACATAATAAATATGTTAGCGTTTTAGGTATAGTTAAGTATTTAGATGATAAACTTAGTTTAAGAGGAAAGCAAATGAATATGATTGATGGCGATGAATTAGATGATTTAGTTTCACCACAACATAAGATGATAAATAATGAAAATATAATAGGTAAAGTGTTAGGACATTTTTTTGATAGTTAGGAGGACGAGGTATGTTAGGCGGATTAGAAATGGATCAGTTAGCGAAAATAAAAGTTATTGGACTTGGTGGTGGTGGAGGAAATGCCATCAACCGAATGGTAGAGTCTGGTGTTAAAGGTGTAGAGTTTATTGCAGCTAATACTGACTTACAAGTATTAAATTCATCTAGAGCAGATGTTAAAATTCAAATTGGAGCTACTTTAACTGATGGGTTAGGAGCAGGAGCTAAACCTGAAATTGGTAAAGAAGCTGCTATTGAATCTAAAAAGGAAATAGAAGATGCCCTTGCAGGTGCAGATATGGTATTCGTTACTGCAGGAATGGGTGGAGGAACAGGAACTGGTGCTGCACCAGTAGTTGCTGAAATTGCGCAAGGTCTTGGAGCTCTAACTGTTGCTATTGTTACTAAACCATTCTCATTTGAAGGAAAGAGAAGAATGGATAACGCATTAGCAGGTATTGAAGAATTAAGAAAACATGTTGATACACTAATTGTTATTCCAAATGATAGATTAAGAGAAATCATTGATAAATCTACTCCAATGTTAGAAGCATTTAAAGAAGTTGATAATGTATTACGTCGTGGTGTACAATCAATTTCAGACTTAATTGCTGTAGTTGGATTAGTTAACTTAGACTTTGCAGACGTTCGTGCTGTAATGGAAGACTCTGGTAGAGCATTAATTGGTATCGGTATTGGAATGGGTGAAGATAGAGCTATTGAAGCTGCTAAACAAGCTGTTTCATCTGCATTACTTGAAAATTCAATTGAAGGTGCAACTGATGCAATTATTAATATTACTGGTGGAGTTAACTTAACATTATTTGAAGCAGAACAAGCTGCTGAAGTAGTAAGAGCTGCTGCTAATACTGATATTAATACAATCTTCGGATCAGTTATTAATGAAAACTTAAATGATGAAGTAATCGTTACTGTTATTGCTACAGGATTTGATAAAAAGAAAAATGCAGTAGCACAACCAGAACCAGTATTTAGTAATAATCCTACAAGAAGAAGTAGAGAAGAATATCCAACAGAAGTTTTAGATGGTGGAGATGGAGATAGCGGAGATGCTTATGAATTACCTCCATTCTTAAGAGATAGAAACTTTTAATTAGAAATGTAAAGAGAAATTTATTTCTCTTTTTTTTATATTATTTTAGATTTTAGTATTGTATAATTAATTAAGATAGGTGATGTATATGCTTATAGGAATTTCTTTGATAAGTTTGCTCATTGCTTTACCAGGATTTATTAATAAAGCTGGATATAGTATTTGGAAGGGATTTATACCGTTTTATAATATATATTTATTTTTTAGAATAATAGAGTTTCCTCCTGTAATACTTATGTTATGCGGTTTAGGAATGATTATTTTACCTGATAGAGCATTTATAATTACTTTATTATGTTGTTTATTTCCATTTTTTATATGTGAAATATTTAATCAGAAGAAATGGATAGGATTTTTAACATTATTATTACCATTTATTATGTATCCTTTAATTGGATATATTATTGGTTTTTATAGTTATGATACTTATGAAGATGATCGAAATTTCTTTGAAAAGAATAAAGTTATTACAGTATTATTAGTAGTAATATCTTTTTATATTTATTATAACTTTACAATGATTGTTGGAGAGAATAAATATATTGATAAGGATAGTATTCATTATGTTAATGATTTATATATGTCTAATGGATATGTATATAATAATCATTTAAATAAAAATGAACAAACGATGTATATGTATTTATTTAAAAATACAAAAGAGTATAAAGAAACTTTTACATTTAAATTAAATGAATTTAGTTGTTTAACTAATGAAGAGTGTAATAATTTATTAATTAAAGGGTATGAAGCAGTACTTGTTGATCATCCTGAGTTAATTAATTATGCAGGATTAAAATGGTCTTATAGAAATAGTGAATTTAAAGTTGATTTAGATTTTTCTGTTGGTAATGAATTGAAAGCGTATTTTGGAGAGACTAAAATTAAAAGAATTATTAATAAGATTAAAAGAGAAACTAAAGATATGGAATACTTAGAAAAAGTAAAATATGTATATGATTGGATAGGGAAGAATAGTACTTATGACCAAGTGTTTACTTATGCATCTAAGAATCAATCAATTTATAATGTATTTATGAATAAGAATGCAGTATGTGCAGGATTTGCGAAAGCAAGTCAAGTCATATTTCAAAATATAGGTGTTAATTCAATGACTGTTTCTGGACAATATGATGGGGTTGGACATATGTGGAATTTAGTAGAATATAAAGGTAAATGGTATTATTATGATTCAACTGTTGCTGCTTGTAGAAAATATGGTTCTGCATCATTCTATGATGGTTTAAAATCTAGAATGTTTAAAGGATATACAATGGATTATGAAGAATGGTATCCAGAGGTTAGCAATGATATTAATTTAGGATAAAAAAATAAAGGTTTAAGCCTTTATTTTTTTGTATTTATCTTTCTTTTCAACAGCTTTAATTACTTTTGCAAGTAGGTTAACTGCAATTTGTTCTGTTTTTCTATTTTCATCTTTTAATGGATTGAATTCTACTAGATCATATCCAACTACATCTTCAATATTATCTACAATAGCATCATGTATTTTTAAAGCTTCTTCTTGTGTTAGACCATCATCCATTGGAGCGGATACTCCAGGAGCAATTTCTGGATCTAGAACATCTAAAGAGAAGGAAATGTGAACTCCTTGAGTTTTGAAGCTTGCAATATTAAAAGCTTGTTCAATAATTTCTTCGATACCTTTTTCTTTAATATCATCCATTGTAAATACTGTTACACCAGAATACTTTAAATCATCTTTTGTACCTTTTTCAATTTCTCGAACTCCAATTATTACTGTTTTAGATGGTTGAATTATTAGTCCATCATGGAAGTGACGAAAATCACTATTTTTTTGATTAGAAACGGTCATTAATGAGAATTCATTTATGTTACCAGTTGTTGTAGTTTCTCTTGTGCAATAATTTGTATGAGCGGAAATCCAGATTGTTCCAATATCTGGTTGATTTTTAACACTTGCTAGGGCAGATGCCATTGATACTGAATGATCTCCACCAATTACAATTGGGAAGAATTCTTCTTTAGATTTTAATATGATTGTATTATATAGTTTTGTATTAAATTCTTCTATTTCATATTTGTTTTTTTCACGATCTGATAGATTTCTACTTTTAATTACATCTTCTGGTTGTTGGAAAGATAGTGTTTCTCCTTTATAAAAACTTTGTAAATCATTTAATAATTGGACAGAACCAAGTTTGGCTCCATCGATATGAACTCCTAAATCAGAACCTGCTCCGATTACTATTGCTTTCATTATATATCAC
>JAEDES010000055.1 GCA_016293205.1 Bacilli bacterium | reverse complement strand
GAAATATATTAAGTTTTCTATCAAATGTTATATCTATATCATACAAGGGGGAGTAAAAGTGATAAAAAGGATAATGTCGTTTATTTTGGTACTGATTATGTCACTTATTATGTGTTTAGACAGAAGCTTAATAGCAAGTGCAGCTGTTAACAATAAAACTACTGAGCACATTGCAAATTTAATTTATTTTGTTGATTTTAAAGATAGCGATTCTAACTTTATGGATGGTAAGGTTGAGAAAGTTAAGAATATGTTTGATGGAGATAAAGATAGTTCATTAAGTAACTATATAAAAACCATATCTTATAATCAAATGAATGTGCACAATTATTTTCCACAAGAAAGTGGTGGCAAAATAATACCATATACATTGCCTAATACTAGAAGTTACTATAATAAAACAAATGAGGAAGAGTTAATAACAACAGTACTTAGTAATGTAGCAGTAGATAAAAATTACAATCTTGATATGAATAACGATGGATATGTGGACAATGTTATTTTTATTTTTGCAGCAAAAAAAGGTGAAGATGGAGATGTTCTTTGGGCACATAAAGCTAACCATAATGGTGCAACTGAAGTAAATGGGAAAAAGGTAGATAATTACAATATACATAATTCATATAATTTAATGGATTCTTTAGCATCAAGTGAAGAAGGAGTACTTATACATGAATTTATGCACTCCATAGGTTATCCAGATTTATATCGTTCAAGTGGAAGTGGTGCACCAGTTGGAAGATGGGATATAATGTCCAGTGTTTCATCATTTGTTCAGTATCCATTATCTTATTTAAGAAGTGAAATATCTAATTGGATATCAATAGATACTGTAACAGAAAGTGGAACATATAAATTAAAGCCTTCAAGTAATTCATGTGATAATCAAGCATTAATTTTAAAAACACCTATTTCTGAAAAAGAATTTTTTGTAGTTGAGTATAGAAAAAGAGGAAATCCATATATAGGTGAGCTAGATGGGAAAATTCCAGGAGATGGATTAATAATTTATAGAGTAAATACTGAAGAAACTTCAAATTACCATGGTGAAAAAGATTATATTTATGTATTTAGACCAGGTGAGACTGGGGAAGGTGATGGTAATGGAAATTTATCAGAAGCTTTCTTATCAAAAGAATCTGGAAGAACAACTTATGGTAGCGATGATTTTAGTAAGACAATAGTTGATAAAGCTATAACATATTCCAATGGACAAAATAGTGGAATAGTAATAGAAAATGTTTCAAATGCAGGCGAAGAAATTACTTTTGATATTAAATTTACAGATACTACAAATTTAAATATCTGGGATGTAGTAGGAAATAAAGAAGTATCAAATAGAACAAACAATGATATTGATATGGATGTAGTAGGAGATAAAGTTTATACAGTATACAATGAAGATAATAAATTGAAAGCTAAAATGTTTGATGGTTCAAATTGGACTAGCTTAGGAGAGTGTATAATAAACAAAAGAGGAAGTAATCCTACAATTAAAGTTCATAACGGTATAGCATATGTATTATATCATGATTCTAACTATAGAAGTATAGTTGCAAGATTTGTAAATAATAACTGGGAAACTGTACAAACTCTAACAAGTGATACAAGTCAGTATTCAGATATGATTTCAACAAATGATGGAATATATGTTGCAATTACAAATGGTAAGACGAGCGTTATGAATGAAGGCACAGCATATTTAAAAGTGTTGAAGTTAAATGAAAATACAAATACATTTGAACAAATTGGAGGTAATCTGCATACAGGACATGTGGTAGAACCTTCTTTAACTGAGAGTAATGGAAATATATATGTATCATATACAGATTTTCAATTAGGCAATAAAGTTTTCATAAAGAAGTATGAAAATAGTACTTGGAAAGATGTAGATGGAATAAATCTATCAGCGTCAAGAGCTAGTATTAAAGCAACTAATAATAAGTTGTATCTTGCAACTACTTCTGTAGTTGGAAAAAATACTTCAGAAGTTTATGTCTATGAAAATAATAAATGGACTAAAATTGGAGATGATGTTGGAGGAAGTGAAGTAGGAGATTTAGTTATAGATATTAATAATAACACACCTTATGTAGCTTATGCTGATAATAATAATGGTTGTTCAATAGTTAAAAAACTTGAAGGCGACAAATGGGTACAAGAAGGATCAAACGTATCAGATGAGAGAATAAGCAAACTTGCTTTTAAAATAAGTAATAATAAGGCCTATGTAGCAATTAATCCAATTACATCACAAAAGCTATTAATTAAATCAAGAGAATTGGAAAGATCAAATGAGGAAGATAAAGAAGAAATAGTTAATGTTTCAGAAGTTACTTTAAATAAATCAGAATTAAGTTTAGTAAAAGGAGCTAGTGAAGTATTATTAGCTACAGTAACTCCAGCCAATGCTACTAATAAGGAGCTTGAGTGGACAAGTAGTGATTCAAGTGTAGCTAGAGTTGACTCAACAGGAAAAATAACAGCTGTATCAGCAGGAACAGCTACAATAATGGTAAAAACAAAAGATGGAGCTAAAGTAGCAACATGTAAAGTAATAGTAAAAGATTCAGAAATACAATATAGAACTCATGTACAAGATTACGGTTGGCAAGAATGGAAAAGTAATGGAGAGATGAGTGGAACAAGTGGAGAGTCAAAAAGACTTGAAGGAATAGAAATAAAAATAAATGATATAGTTCCAGGCGCAAGTATAAAATATAGAACTCATGTACAAGATTACGGCTGGCAAGAATGGAAGAGTAATGGAGAAATGAGTGGAACAAGTGGAGAGTCAAAGAGACTTGAAGGAATAGAAATAAAGCTAGAAAATGCACCAGGAT
>JAEDES010000054.1 GCA_016293205.1 Bacilli bacterium | reverse complement strand
GTAGTGGCAATACTGAAAAATCTAATATGGAAATTATAGATGAAGCAATAGGCAACATAAATGCAATTTTAGATGCTATCAATGGCGAGGTTATTTAGTTATGGGCACAACTGCAGATAAATTAAATAAAGTACTTCAAACTAAAGAAGCAATTAGAACCTCAATTAATAACAAAGGTGGTACACTTACTACAAGTGATAAGTTCAGTGATTATGCTATTGCTATTGATAATATTCAAAGTGGTGGAGGAGGTTCTTTAAAAACTTTATTAGATGCTACTAAATCTTGTTATTATTTCTTTAATAATTATCAAGGCACAAGTATTGATAGTTTAATTAGTTATAATGATACTGCCAATGTTACTAATATGCAATCTATGTTTCAAAGTTGTAAAAATTTAACAACCATCCCTCAACTTGATACTAGTAGTGTAACTAATATGTATCAAATGTTTAAAAGTTGTAAAAATTTAACAACCATCCCTCAACTTGATACTAGTAGTGTAACTAGTATGTATGAAATGTTTTATTATTGTTCTAATTTAACAACCATCCCTCAACTTGATACTAGTAGTGTAACTAATATGTATAAAATGTTTTCCGATTGTTCTAATTTAACAACCATCCCTCAACTTGATACAAGTAAAGTTACTGATATGAGAGAAATGTTTTATTATTGTTCTAATTTAACAACCATCCCTCAACTTGATACAAGTAAAGTTACTGATATGATGTTTACGTTTTGTTATTGTATTAAATTAACAACTATCACACAATTAGATGTTAGTAGTGCAGTTAGTATGGGTTATATGTTTTCAAATTGTTCAGCATTAACCTATTTAAAATTATTAAATGTAAAGGCAAATTTACAAATAGGTAGTGGTACTGAGTGGGGACACTTGATTGAGAAAGATTGTTTAATTCAAATAATTAGTGAGTTAATCAAACCAAGTTCTGGAACTAAAACATTAACAATGGGAACTGCTAACAAAGCAAAAATTGCTGATACATACGTTAAATTACTAGCAGATGATGGAACGGGAAAATATCCGTTTGAAGTATGTGCAAGCACTGATGAAGGTGCTATGACTATTGAAGCATATTGCAACAGTAAAAACTGGACTTTAGCATAAAGTAGGAGATAAATATGAATATACCAAATGATTTTTTACCAGTAGAAGGACAAGAAGGTCTTTATTATAAAGACACAACCTTTATATTTGGCAAAACTCAAATAATATCACGTGATTTAAGGGCAGATGATAACCATTGCTTTTATAACAATACTCTTCCAGAAGAAGAAAGAATTTATATGGAGTGGGCTACTATAAGGGCTGAATGGACTTCTAACTTTACTTGTATTCTTCGTGATAAAATTATTACGATTAATGGTGAAAGCAAAAAACCAGAAATTGCTTAAAAAGGTTTATTATATCTTGCAAGTTGAAACAAACACAAAGTACGATGAAGCTTATGATGTAATTCCTTGTAAATATACATACGTTAAAACTGAAGAAGAAATAAAAAAAAGGAGAGGAATAATTTATGGCAAAATGTAAAAGTAGAAAACCTTGTAAAAAAAGAAAATAAGTTAAGTATTTTCTAACAGATCCCTAGTTTTATCTAGGGATTTTTATTTGTCAAGTTACATTTAACTATTTTTTTAAGTTACTTTATTTTATAATATAAAAGGATTATAAAAGGAGTAACAATATGGAAAAACTGTCACATATACAATTACAGACTGTGCCAACTGTAGGGAATAGTATTATTATTTCTAATACAGATTTTACGAAAATTGTAAAATTTATAAATGCACAATCAGATACCATCAATAATTTAATTGATGAATGTAAAACTATAACTAATAAATACAATAGTTTAGTAAAAGATTATCAAAATTTGTCGTATAATATAGATATTAAAATACAAAAAATATCTAAAGATATACAAACAATTAATAAAGGAGTATTAAATTTATATGATTAACACAGTTGCACTTTCTCTATTATTAGCCTCTGGAATAAACGTTACTGTTAATTATACAACAGATAGTGTTTGCACAGATGAAATTTTAACTTTTGAAGAAATTACAGTTAATGAAACTGAATCTTTAAAAGTATCTTTAAAAGACGATGTTTTAGGATATACAATTTATGATGATCCTGAAACAGATTATATTGATGGAATTAAATATAACGATACTTGGTTAGCTTCAGATTATATTATTCCTGATTATAAAAACATTCCTAATTTAACATTAACTGTTAAAGTAGCATATGCCGACAATGGTTATGGAACATTAATGAAAATTTTAGATGGTAATTTTGATTGGTCATCTTTATTATCCAATCCAATAGTTTTAATTCAAGGAATTTATTATGTAATTTCTATTATTTCAGTTGTAGCCAGTGGAGTTTTATTTGGTAGATATAAGAAAATGAAAGTTACTACAACTAATGAACTTTCTAATACCTATATGGATTTAACTAAATCTACACAAGAAATGTTAAACAATAAAGTAACAAAAATTATAGAAGATATTGTTTCACCAGTATTTCAAAAAATTAATGATCAAAATGCTAAGATTATAACTGCTTTAGTTTTAATGAATTCTAAAACTAAAGATGCTCCTTTAGCATTATTAGATTTATTAAAAAATATTGATACTTCAATAGATGATGTTATTGAAAAAGTTAAAAAATCTGTTATAGAATCTCAGGAATTATTAGAATCTCAAAAACAAGAAATTACTACAGCTTTACAAAACATAGCATCTCAGGAGGAAACTACAAATGGAAAAGAAAACATTTCTGGAGAAGATGAAACTCCAATATTCTAAATTTAAATTTTG
>JAEDES010000053.1 GCA_016293205.1 Bacilli bacterium | reverse complement strand
AAAAATAAATAAAAATAAATACTCACTTTGCCTATTCAATTCTTAATCCAAGAATGCTCCATAATGCATTTAGCCTAAATCAAAATATAAATAATAGTAAATAAAAAAAGGATAAATGTATGGTCTTGTTTTTCTGATTTTCATAGGTGCAAAAATAAAAATAAATATTTTATAAATATGCACTTTTACTAATGCATTAGCCTCTTTCCTGGGTTAAAATAGTAATATCTTTAAAAATATTTATTATATATTTATTTATTTTATTTATTTATTAATTAATATTAATATTAATGAATATAAAAACAATTTTAAAAACTTCTTTTTATAATTAAACATATTTATTTTTTATTTTAGATTAAATTAAACTCTAACAATTAGCATTAACTAATATTAAGCATTATACTGTCTTATTAAAATATTTATTTTTTATTTATTTTTATTTATTTTATTTATTTTTAATTTTCATTTAAAAAAAATGGACATATGGATTAAATTCCATATGTCCTTATTGGTTTTCCATCTCATCTCTTTTAGGTATATAGTAAACTTCCTGGTTCTGAAATTCCCATTCCAAAACCAGTTCAATATACCCTGCATTGTAAAGATTTTTAAGGATTTTAGGAATATCTTCGATAGTATCTTTAAGGTTCTTATTCGCTTTAAAATCGCCTTTAAAGTATGTTGCAATTTGCTTAGCAGTAAAAAACGATTTACTTTTCCTATCTTTTGTTGAAGTTAGCATATCCTCGATATTTCCAACTCTACCATCAGTTAACTTATAGGATAACTCATCATTAGTTAATACATTTAGATTTTTATAAAGTTTTGTGTAAATCATATGCTCTATGTTAGTTATCTCTTTTTGTGGTTTAAACACTTCTAAAAACTCATTTACATCTTTAATTAATGGATTTCCTATTTGTAAATACTGGCAATATGCTTTAAATAATGCCAATAAGTATTTAGCAGTTCTTAAATCTCCATTACTTGCATAATAGATTTGTGTTTTAATCTCATTAGTGATTTTTAATTCGATTGGGTGTTTTACGATGTATTCAATGTATTTTTTATGTGTATCATAAAATTTGTTCTCTTTGGTTTCATCTTGTAAGAATACACTTAAACCATCATCAACTGGATTTACTGTTATGTAGGTGCTCCTGGTAAAATACTGGTCACCTGCATTATGTTGTCTTAAATCGGTGTATGGTTCAGTGAAAAATACAACTACTCCATCACTTTTTAAGTTATATTTTACGATTTTGTTGTTCTCAATTACATCTCTAATAAACTCTTTCTCAGTAATTAAACCACCAAATACTTCATATAACTCTTTAAAATCATCTGTTGTTCCTTTTAGGCCTTTATCTCCAAGATAAACGATAGATTTATTAAATTTGTTTTCTTCACTTCTTCTAATTGTTGCAGGTGTACTACTTCCAAGATTAATTACACCAGGAATTAATTTTTTGATAGTGTTAATAAACTCAGATTTCCCTACTGTTGAACCACCATTACCAACTATAAACCTACTACCTAATCCTAATTTAGCCATTAAGCAGTGAATAATAGCATTAAATATGTTTTCAGTATTATCTACATAGTCATATAATTCATTTTCCAGTAATTCTGACCAACTACCGTGTTTAATCATAAGACCATTAAACTCATCATATTTTTTTATTTGAATTTTAGTATTTAGCAGATCTGCTAATGCATTAAAATTATCCATTTGCAATTTGTGTTTAGTGTAATGATTATGTAATGCTCCAAGATTACACGGCATTTTATCGTTCTCAAATGCATCAATAAAACTTTGATGTGCATTTGTGGAGTCATCAATATTAGTATTAGCCTTTAATTCATTATATATTGCATTTAACTCTGATTTATCAACATAGCCATTTAATCCACTGCCAAGTATACCGATTTTATCGTGAATATTTGTTTCTAATTCATTAAAAACAATTGAATAAATACTACTATTATCAATATTAACTGCTTTAATAGGTGTATCTTTACTATCTAATGGTTTTGAAAACTTATCAAGTAAATACCTTGATTGTTCATAGGTTAAAAACTCTTTTGCAGGTTCAACCATATCTTGATTTTTTTTACTATTGGTCAATATATCATCAAGATTAGCATTAATATCAATTAATATTTTATAATTTCCAGTCTTTTCGTGTTTAGTATGAGGTACTCTTATAATCCTTGTTCCTACATCTTTTAAACTCAAATCTACTTCCTTAAATTTATTTTGAAAGTAATTAAGAAATTCTACATATTCTATACAAGCATTCATAGGTTGTTCTGCATTTGTATCAATAATATCTAATTCATTAGTTAATATTTCCAAATGCATACCTTTTGAACCACTAAAATAAATATTAATGCAGTCTTTGTACTCTATTAATTCTTCTCTTATCTGCTTAGTAACCTCATATGCTTTGTTTAAATCTCCGTCACAATCAATATCTAAAAATATTCTATCCATTACTGGTTCATACTGTTTAGTATATATCCATTTTCTACCAGTTTTCTTTAATTCTGAGTATTCTGGCAATTCTTTAAAACTCAATAGTGACTCATAATTTCCATTTTTACTAATAGGAAAACCATTGTTAGTTTTTGAACATTGGTATCTATAAGTGTTAATATGAGTTTTATCATATTGATTTTTATTATTTTTATTGTTTATAATTACAACCTCCTTTTCATTATTTGAAAGGAGAATACAAGAACAAGGAAAAAACAATCATTTATATATCTTAAAATACATAAATATTAATTGTAATAAGAGTATTTTCCATATACTCTTTTTACTTCCTTGTTTTTTATATTCCTTAGTTTTGTGTTT
>JAEDES010000001.1 GCA_016293205.1 Bacilli bacterium | reverse complement strand
GAAGCAACAATAGAAGTAGTTCCAATGAAAAATGAAGTTCCATTAGAAATGCCAACTGAGGTAGCACTTCCAACAGAAGTTAACACATCAGATTTTGCTGCATTACCAGTGGAGCAAAATGAGGAGTTACCAATTCAACCAACAACAGAAGAAGTAGTTCTTCCAATGGAACCAGTTGTTCCAGTTGAAGGACAAGCCCCAGTTGTAGAAGTACAATCAATTGCTCCAGTAGAACAACCTGCTCTTTCAATGGATGCGGTTGCAACACCTGCTCCATTAGAAACTGTAATGCCTGTAGAGCAACCTCAACAAATGCCAGTTCAACCGGAGATGACTCAACAGCCAGTTGTTGTCCCAGTAGCACTTCCAACTGAAACGCCAGTACTACCTGCTCAAGCAGCAGTAGAAGCGCCAGTTCCAATGCCACCACCAGCAACAATAGGACCGAACCCAGCAACAGAGCCAATAATTAATATTCAACCAGCAGTTCCTGCTATTGATATTAATGCTCAAATGCCTGGATCAGTTAATCCTCCAGTAGCATTAGATTCAACTCCACAAGCAGCATAGGAAGGAGTAAAATATGTTTTTAGAAGAGTTATTAATATTAATTGCCATTGCAGTAGCTTTAATAATGTATAGAAACTATCAAGGACAAAATGTTGGAAAGTATATTACATCCCAAGTACAAGTTGTCTATGACAAATTTGCTCCATATTCCTTCAAAATGGTTCGTGATAAAACAAAAGAGTTAGGACAAGAATATACTCCAAGACAATATGCAATGCAAGTAGCCATGATATCTGGATTTACTGGAATAGTTTCATATCTATATTTTTATAGTGTTACAACAACAGTAATATATGTTCTAATATCAATGGCTTTTGTACCATACTTAGCATATTTAAGATGTAAGAGAGTATATAGTGAATATATATTTGAGCAAATTCAAGTTTATACATCAAACGTAATTATGGAATTTGCTACAACTCAATCATTTGTTAAAGCACTAGAAGGGGTAAGAGATTCAGGAATCTTAGAAGACCCTGTTCTAAGTGATGTTTCATACATGATTGAATTATCATATGACAATGGTACAATTGATGAAGCTGTAAACTATATGAGTGAAAAATATCCATATTATATAGTTAAAAACATGCATCAATTATTCTTACAAATTACAAAAGAAGGTGCACGTAACAGTGCTGATTCATTAGATAACATGCAATTAGATATCGACATGTTAATTGAAAGTGTATATCGTGACCGTATTGAAAGACAACAATTCCATAAACAATTCTTACAATTCGGAATTATCCTTTATTTAATGGTTATGATTGTACAATATTTATTAGGTAGAGAAACTTATATTATTTTATTACAAAGATGGTATATTCAAATACTTCTTCATGGAGTATTAATTATAAATACATACTTCTTGTTAAGAGGAGAAAAATATTATAATGAAAATGTAGGTGCTGAATAATGGAAATATTAATAGTAGCAGCGATAATACTATTCGTATTATCATATAACAAAACCATCGATAAAAATAAATTCTTTGCCGACAATGAAAAATTATTAGAATTACTAAGAGAAGAAGATTATTCTTTCTTAGTTGCCGCAAGATACGGAGAAGATGTTGATGCGGATATTCTTTACTCAAAAAGAATTTCATCTGCCATCATTGCATTCTTCATGGTATTAGCATTCTCATTAGGAGGATCAACTGGTGGACTTATGTCATCACAATTCTTCCTAAACTTAGTACTATCAACAGTAGTAGCGTACTTCATGTTTAAAAGTAACTATACTCAATTAAAAGGGTATTATAAAAAACATTTGCATGAAATTGATATCATGTTACCATACTATTTAAAGAGTTTGGAAATTTTGATTCAACACTACACTGTACCAGTAGCATTAGGTAAATCAATTGAAGATGCTCCAGAAATATTTAAACCAGGTCTAAGAAAATTAATTGATAGAATTAACTCTGGAGATTCATCTATTGAACCTTACATGGAATTTGCCAATACATATCCAGTAAGAGATTCAATGCGTATGATGAGACTTCTATATCGTCTTGGATTAGGTTCTCAAGAAAAGAAACAAGAACGATTAATGATGTTTTCAAAAACAGTTTCATCATTACAAAATAAAGCAAGAGAAACTAAATATAAAGAACGTCTAGGATACATGGAAAGCCAAACTATGATTATGTTAGTAGTAACAGGTGTTGGTGTAATGTTAATTATCTTAATCGCAATGATGATGATGTTCAATATGTAAAGTAAAGTTAAAAATATTGTTAAGAAAGTATACATTTGATATAATTTAATTATAGAATGAAAGGATGTGAAATTTAATGCAAGCAGCAACAGGAGAATTAAATTTAACAGTTATTACATTAATAGCTATCGGAGCAGTAATCGGATTTTTCTGGTTAATGTGGCCAAATATTCAAAACTCATTGAATACTCAATGGCAAAACATTTCAGGTACTGGAATGGTAGCGATCGAAAGACATATTTAGTAAAAAGAGGGTGTATTATAAATGCGTGATGCTTTTGGAGGTATTGCCAATATCGTGGTAATCGTTGTTTTCCTTGTAATCGTTTCTGGATATTTAGCATTCAATGTTAACTATACAAAAGCATTTAGGGTAAAAAATAAAATTATATCTACATTTGAACAATTTGAAGGAAATTGCTATGATGACATAGCAACAGAAGGTACTTGTAATTATGAAATTCAAAAATATATGGCTTCAGTAGGATACAATGCACCAAACTTCAGTATTAATGAACCAGGATGGACATGTCATTATGGATATTGTTTCAAAAGAGTTGATATAAGTGCAACACCTGGTGGACCAAATGACGATATGAAGCAAAGAGCTTATTTCAAAATAGTAACACAAATTAATATTGATATACCAATTTTCAATAAAATAATGCCAGGACTTAAAATATTTCAAGTAACTGGTGATACAAAACCAATAGTAATTGGATGGTGATGATATTTGAACGTTATAGTAACGAATGAACAACAACAAAAATTAGCAGTATTAGACGTTGATATAATTAAAAATATCCAAGGTAGTTATACAGCTTTTGAAATAGTAGAAATGTTCAAAGATTTCTTCTATGACAAAATGATTTTAGATGTAACATCAGTAAAAGATTACAATAATATTCAATCATACCAAGTTTTAGCAAAAGGATTGGGTCCAGATAAACTAATTTTATTCTTACCAGAAGGAACTAGTTTATGTACTCCTCAATTCTTAGCTCAATTAGTAACATTAGGTTTTTATAACTTTACTACAAATACTGATGGAGTTAAATATTTACTTAAAACACCAAATACATTAAAGGATGTTGAACATATCCAAAAAATGGGCGGTGGAGGAGCAATAAGAGATCCTAATAGACAACCAGATAAGCAAGAAGAAAGAAGAGATGCATCATTCGCAATGAATGCAATTATTGGTATAAAAAATGCTACAGAACATGCAGGTTCAACAACATTAACATATATGATGAAAAAAGAACTTAATGCTATCTATGGTGAAAAAGTAATTGCAATGGAAATAAATAAAAAAGACTTTCCAGTATTCAACGAAAAAAATATGTTATCAGTTAATCCAGATAGCATAAGAGCAACAATAGAAAAATATCGTGGAAGAGCAATTCTATTAGTTGATATTGCCGATTATGATGATCTAACAATGTGTACGGATGTTATCTACTTAGTAGAACCTAGTACCATTAAATTAAATAAATTAATAAAAACTAACAGAAGTATATTCAATAGACTTAAACATAAAAAAGTTGTTTTAAATAAAAGTTTATTAAATAACAAGGATTTAAGTGAATTTGAATATGAGGCAGGATTAAAAGTATTTTTTAATATGCCGCCACTTAATGAGCGTAAAAGAAATGAAGAAGTAGTAGATTTACTAAGAAAAATTGGATTAGTAACAGAAAAACCTACTGAAAAGAAAGAATCTAAGGTATTTGGATTGTTTAGACGCTAATTAATTGACAAAGAAATTGTTATAATGTATGATATTCTTAGTAAAGGAGAGGTTTGTATGTCAAATTTATTTCAAATTGGAGCACTTGACGCATGTGGTGGATTATTACCATTAGTAAAAGTAATAAGAAAAGGTTTATTCTGGATTTTATACTTAATTATGCCAATCGTACTTATCTTATTAGTAACAATTGACATTGCTAAAGCGGTAATCGCAAGTGATGAAAAAGAAGTAAAAGCAGCTCAAGGAAGAGCTATTAAACGTGCTATCTATACAGCAATTATTTATTTCGTTGTAGTTCTTGTAACAGTTGTTATGAACTTAATTTCAGCAGGAGAAACTGGAAATACTGGTGGATGGGAAGCTTGCTGGAATCAAGCAAAATAATGTAATAAAAAAATAGTGTATCATTGCTATTTTTTTTTTTCTTTGTTATACTTATTGTGATAAAATGTATATGGAGTGATCTTTTTATGAAAAACAAACATATTTTATACATTGCAGTAGTATTAATTATGACATTGCTATTTATACCTGCAGCCGTTGATGCTAAAGGAAATGAGCAAAATAATATAGATTATAAAGTAGAAGAAAAGTGGTATCAAAACGATAGCATCTTTTTGGCGTCTACTGTAAATAAAAATATACAAATATTAGCAGATTGTAATAGTAGTATTTTAGGTTCACCAAGTGACCCTGATTCAGTAGCGTGGTTATTACAACAAATTTTAAATTATATTAGAGCTTTAGGACCAGCTATTGTAGTTGTACTAAGTGGTGTAGAATTTGCTAAAGTCATTGTTACAAGTGATGATGATGGTATGAAAAAAGCTCAAAAGAAACTAATTACAAGATTAATACTTATAGCATTATTGTTCTTTGTGCCAACAATAACAATCGCTATATTAGATATATTTGGAATGAGTAATGATCCAACTTGTGGATTAGAATAAAAAGAGGTGATGGAAATTGGTAGATAATACAGTAGCAAACATCTGGGGAGACATAATTAGAACTATTTATCGTCTATTAGATACAGTTGTATATTGGTTATTAGGTTTGATGTATCAAATATTTTTTAATGTTGCATCGGCAGAACTATTTACAAATGAAACAATCAAAAACTTTTATGGTAGAGTCCAATTAATCTTAGGTGTATTTATGATATTTAAATTAGCAGTATCTATTGTAAAAGGTATTGTTAATCCAGACACATTTGTTGATAAAAAAGAAGGTATGGGAAATATAATTTATAGAATTATGTTTGCCTTAGTAATGTTAACAATTATTGCTCCAATTAATATCCCAAATGCTAGAAATGAATATGAAATTCAATTAAATAACAATGGTTTGCTATTTGGTACATTATATTCATTACAAAATAGAATTTTATCTAATAATACTTTAGGTAAATTGATTCTCGGTACGAATGATGGTGTAACCGTCCAAGTTGGAAACACTAACTCAGGTTCACAAAAACAAAAATTAAAAGAAGCAGCAGATTTGTTTACTTCAACAATTTTAAAGGGATTTATTAGAATAAACTTAAGTCCTGATGCAGCTAGTGATGATGAAACACAATCTGGAAACTGGATGTGCAAAGATGATTTAGATGAAGATACAAAACAAGCATATACAGGAACTAATAGTAAAGCACCTGATCCAGAAGTTGTCATTGGATTAACATCCTTAAAATGTGATGCTCCTAATGCTGGAATGATTGCTAAAATTTTCAATAGTGACCAACGTTATATGTTTGCATATAGAGGTTTAATTTCAGCAATTGTAGGTGGAGTGTTTGTTTATATTTTATTAAACTTCACAGTAGATATTGCTGTACGTGCTATTAAGTTAGCTGTATTAAGACTATTAGCACCAATACCAATTATTGCTTATATTGACCCAAATGGAGAAAAACAAGCATTTAGTTCATGGACTAAATTATTAACATCAACATATTTAGATTTATTCATAAGACTTGCAATAATTTATTTCGTTATTTTCTTAGTTCAAGATATTACAATGAACGGATTAGTTATGAATCAAGCTACAGGAGTAGTTGGAATCTTAACATATATCTTTATTTTCTTAGGATTATTTATATTTGCAAAACAAGCACCAAAATTCATTAAACAAGTATTCGGTATGAAAGATGATGGTGGAAAACTATTCGGAGGATTTGGAGAAGCTTTAGGTGCTGTAGGATGGGCTGCAAGCAGAGCGGCAGCACCACTTGCAGTTGGTCTAGGTGGAATAGGAGCGGCTGCTGCTGGATATAGAGCAGCACAGGCTGAAAATGATGCCCTACATCCAGGTTCTCAATTAAATGGATTAAGAAATTTCGGTGCAGGGCTTGTTAATGCTATTGGAGCTAGACATGCTGGTGCACAAGCTGTAAGAGGAGCAAAAGACCATCATTTAGCAGCTGCTATGAAAGCAATGCAACAACACAATGCAACTCGAGCAGCTCACTCAACTGCTATGGGACGTTTTGTTGACAATATGTATGGTTTAGCAAACGGAAGAACATTAGCAGAGGTAGATCAAGGTGTTATTAATGATAATAAAGCAGCAGTATCTTCATTAAAGAACTGGAAAAAAATGCTACAAGAGGAATCGAAAAAAAGTGGAACACATCAAGGTACTGTTTCAATCAATGGACAACAAAGAAGTTTCAATTACGAAAAACTTGTTGCTGCTAAATCTGGAGCACATAATGGAGTATTTTCATATAATGGAGTTAATTATAATGTTTCAGACTTCGATAGCAACGTAATGAGCAAAATCGAAGATTCACAAGCACAAGCATTCTATCAAGATTGGCGTTCTGGAGTCGTATCAAACGGAAAGATGGATACAGAATGGCAAAATGTTCAAAAAGCTACTCATGATGCTGGCATGGATGTAGGAGAAACTTATGTTGACTCTGACAATAATACTCATACTTGGGGAGCATTTACTGGTGCATATACAGAAATTGGTGCACAAATTGGACGTGGAAACAAAAAGCAATCCGATATGGAAACAAATATGCGTAATATTATGCATCGTGCTAATTCGCAATCAAATAAAAAATAAAATTAGGGAGTGTGATATAAGTGAATTATTTAATTCCAGCAAATACAAAACGAGGAAAATTAATCTTAGGGTTTTTTAAACCACATGATTTATTTATCCTTGCAGGTGGAATATTAGTTACATTATTATTGATGGCGACATCAGAAATGTCTTCACCAATCATAACAATTTTAGTACTAAGTCCTGCTATTATTTGTGGATTTTTAGTACTACCAGTACCTTATTATCATAATGTACTGAATATAATAATTGAACTATATGAATTTTTAACAAATAGACAAACATATCGTTGGAAAGGTTGGTGCTATAAAGTTGGCAACAAAAACAAGAAAACCAAGTAGTGGTTATACAGAAGATTGGTTACCTTTAAGAGGTATACAAAACAATATGATTATTACACGTGATAATCATAAAGTTGCAGGAGTTAAGATATCTCCAAAAAATATCTTCATCTTAGATAGTATTTCACAAGAAAATACATTAATAGGATTAAAAAACTTCTATAATATGATTGATTTTGAATTCTGGTTAGTTGTTGCTGATAGACCTGTAGATATTTCAGTTTACATGTCACAAATGCAACTACTTTACAACGAAACACAAAATCCAGCAATTAGAAAATTAATAAGACAAGATATTGAAAAAGGACAAACATTTATTCATAACAATATCGTAGATACAGAATATTATTTCTTATTCAGAGCAAAAGACCCTGAACTTTTACAAAAAAGAGTAAGAATGATGATTAATGGTTTAGCTACTTGTGGATTAAATGCATCACAAGCAAGCAATTCAGATTTAAGAGTTATCCTTGATAACTTCTTAAACGGGGGAGATACAACAGAATTTGGAATGGTGATGCCAGTATGAGTACAGGATTAAGAAGTCAAATAGCGCCAAAAGGATTACAATTTTCGGCGAGTGAATTTTTTATAAGTGATAAATATGCAACTATATTAACAGTTGTATCATGGCCTAAATATATTACTCCAGGATATTTATCTTCATTAACAAATATGCCTGGAATCAAAATCGTTGTAAAACATATCCCAGTACCATTTCAAGAAATGGTTAAAATGTTAAATAAACAAGTAGCAGACTTGAAAGAAAGATATAGAACTGAAAGAGACCAAACAGTACGTGAAAGAATTAGACAAGATGCAGAAAGTTTGGAATACTTCACTTCAATGATTGCAGGAAGTCAAGCAAAAGTATTTGATTTCCAAATGCATATTATGATCACTGCTGATACAAAAGAAGAACTTGAAATGAAAAAAGTTAATGTTAAAAACTACTTAGATGCTATGGAATTAAAAGCAATCTCTTTACGTTTTGAACAAGAAAAGGTATTAAAATCAATCTTACCAATTTTCCCATCTCAAGATATCGAACAAAGAATTGGAACTCCAATTCCATCAGTAACAATGTCAGCAATGTATCCATTTATTTTTGATAGTATTAAAGATCCAGGACTTTCTACACTACTTGGAGTAGATTTCTCTGGAGGAGTTATTTTATTCAATCAATTCTTATATAAGATAAGAAAAGAACATAACAGAAACAATGCTAATATGATTATTCTTGGTACATCCGGATCTGGAAAATCAACAGCAGCAAAATTAATGTTAAGAACACATATTAGAAATGG
Source organism: Bacilli bacterium (assembly GCA_016293205.1). Taxonomy (GTDB): domain Bacteria; phylum Bacillota_I; class Bacilli_A; order RF39; family UBA660; genus JAEDES01. Next base: position 107,350 of record JAEDES010000001.1, on the reverse strand, counting down.
ATGTCAAATTGTTGTAGTTGACCCAGAAGATGAATATCGTGAAATTACAAAAGCATTTGGTGGAGATTGTGTTGACATCGGAAAAGGTGGACAATTTGGTTTAATTAACCCACTAGAAGTAATTATTGATGCTGACGAAGAAGAAATTAAACAAGGTCTTGGATATACAGTATTAACAAGAACATTACAATTCTTAAAAGCCTTCATGAAATATTATGATCCATCTATTCAAGAAGATGTATTAACAATGTTTAGTGAAGTTGTACAAGATACATATAAGAGATTTGGAATTGATTTTAATTCAGATTTCTCAAACTACACATCAAAAGATTATCCAACATTCTCAGATGTATACGCAACAATTAGAGGACGTTTAATGTCAATGACAGATATGACTCAAGAACGTGATATTATGGAACGTCTTGAATTAAAAGTAAGACCATTAACAAAAGAATTACAATTCTATTTCAATGGTCATACAACAATTAGAAAAAACAGTGATTTCATGGTATTCAATATTAAAGAATTAATGAACACTGATTCAAATATTAGAAATGCATTATTCTTCAATGTAATTAAATTTGCTTGGGGATTATGTCTAGACTATAATATTGATACAGTAATGATGATAGATGAAGCTCACGTATTATTAGGTGAAAATAACGTATTAGGAGCAGACTTCTTAGCTCAAGTACAAAGACGTGCACGTAAGTACAATACAGGAACAATTATCATTACACAACAACCTAGTGACTTTGCTGCACCATCAGTAATCACTCAAGGTAAAGCTATTTTCGATAATGCTTCTTACTATTTAGTAATGGGATTAAAGAAACAAGCAGTTGAAGATTTAAGTCAACTAATTGATTTAAATGAAAATGAAAAAGATAGTATTAAACATTATTCTCAAGGAGAAGCATTATTCGTGTGTGGCTCACGTCGTATGAGAATAAATGTAGCCGTAACAAAGGATGAATTAGATTCATTTGGATCAGGCGGAGGATTCTAAAAAAGAAGTAGGGTGATGTAAATGTCATACGAAGGTAGAAGAAATAATTCAGATTTTAGTGGCAATGAAGCATCGCCAATAGATGAAAAAGAAGTAAAAAAACAACAAGAACAACAAGCTTCGGCAAAAGCTTTAAAGACTGCCGCAAAAGGGGCCGCAACGTATTTTGCAGGCCCTCTTGGCGGTAAAGCAGTAGATGCTATTGCCAATACTAAAGCAGGTCAACAAATCTTAAATAAAGGAGGCCAAGCTTTAAATAAAATGCCCGGAATGGGAAAGGCTGCTAAACAACTAAATGATTCTGGAGTGACTGATACAGTTGACAAAGGAATTGATATGGTTGGTGGAAAAGGTGGAGGAACACCAACACCAGGAGCTGCAAATGGAGCAGCCACTGCAGCATCAACATCAAATGCATCAGGAGCAACTCCAGGTGGAATGAATGGTGGAACAGCAGGTGGAGAAAAATCAGGACTTGGAGCACTAACTGATAAATCATCAGGATTTAGTGATTCATTTGGAGATAATACACCTCCAGGTGAAGAAGCAGAAGGTGGCTCTTCAAAAGGAGCATTTAGTTTTGGTGGTAAATTAACATTTGAACAAAAAATGATGTTAGGACTTATTCTAGGAGGATTACTTGGAATACTACTTATAACAGTTGTTGTTAGTGCTGGTTCAGGTAGTTTAGGAGAATATAATGATGCTTTAGGTGCTGCCACATATAGTGGTGGAGAAAATGGTGGAATTGATTTTCAACCAGAAAATAAAGATGCTCAAAAGTTTTATGAAAGACTAAATGAAATAAAATTAGATTATCAAACACGAGGTAAATCAGTAGATACAATTAAATTAGTAGCAGTATATCACGTACTAAGTGTTAATAATCCTGATTATAATTACAAATATATGACTAAACCTAGATTACAAGAAATAGCAAATGCTATGTTCCAAGGTAATAGTTATAATGAAGAAGTTTTTAGACAAAACTTAACAAATAAAATATTTAAAAAATATTTTCCAACAAAATCACAAGCAGATAGAGAACAAATGACAGAAGATGTATTTGACTATATTGAGAGATATTTTGATTTAATTGGAAAAGACTCATCAGTATGTGCTGCAACAGGAACATGCGTGTATGATATAAAAGGATTTAGAATTCCAGGAAGTGGAACATATACAAAGGCGCTTCAAATATCAAATCTAATGGTAAGACTAATGCAATGTGGTGGAGATTATGGTAATGGAAATTACACAACGCCAATTGATCAAGATTTAGTACCATTTGAAGATTATGTAGCAGGAGTTGCTTATGCAGAAGTAGGACCTTCCGCACATATGGAAGTTTTAAAAGCCCAAATGGTAGCAGCTAGAAGTTTTGCTTTATCAAGACCAACAGCTATGGGAAACGCTCGAGGATTAAAACTTGAGCAAGAAAATGGACAATGGATATTACAAATATCTTCATGTGTAGCAGACCAAGTATTCTGTAACATCAATGAAGGATGTACATACATGGGTGGAGGAGATGGACAAGGTGGTTATGTCGTAAGTGGTCATGTACCAGGAGGAAAAAAACAAAGAGATTCTCTACCAGCAGACCATCCACTAAGAACAGCTGCTGCAGAAACTCAAGGAGAAGTACTTGTTGATGATAATGGATACATAATTGCAACAGGTTATACATCAACAGAACAAAATAAATTTATGGATCTTGCTAAACAAGGAATGAATTATAAACAAATTTTATTACAAATATATAACTCTGGATCAAGAAATTCAGGAGCTAAAGATATTAAAAAAATGTCATGTAATTCAGGAAATAGTTCATCTTGCGGTATGGTTTCAACTGGACCATTTGCAAGTTGGAAACAATATGAAGGTCCATGGATAAATGTTCCAATGGGAAACAGTGGAAAAACAATTAGACAAATTGGATGTTTAGCAACATCAGTATCAATTTTAATTGCTAAAAGTGGTCTACCTACAAATATTGAAGGAGATTTCAATCCAGGAACATTTGTAGAATTCTTAAACAGAAATGGTGGATTTGTTAGCGGTGGTAACTTCGTTTGGGGAGCTGCAACAAAAGCATGTCCAGGATTTATCTATCAAGGGCAAATAAATATTCATGGTTACAGTAGACAACAAAAATTAAATAAAATAAAAGAAATGCTTAGTGCTGGATATTATGTAGTTGCTGAAGTAAAAGGTAACACAGGACAACACTGGGTAGCAATAGATGCCGTACAAGGGGAAACAATCGTCATGATGGACCCAGGAAGTTCATCAACAGACATGTGGGGTCAATATAATTGGAGAAATACAAGTACATTAGCTTGGTACAAAGCATAAATAGGGTGATTAAATGTCAAAAAGATATAAAGTAATAATAATTATTTTAGCTATATATTTAGTAGTCTTCTTTCTAATTTATGGACTATCAAACATTAAAGACGGAACAAGAACATTAACTATACTTGTCGGAGATAATACCGTTTGGGAATACTCCGACAAGTCATGGTTAAATATAACTAGAGAATCAACAATTGACTCTCTTAGTTGGCAAGAATATAAAGTGTTTTTAGATAATAAATATTTTGGAGAGTACTCTATGTGGTACAGTGATAATAAATGGTATGCCTTTAATTCAGATAAATCAGCAGTAAAAATGGAAGGCGAATTAATTGCATATCGTTCAAATCATGATTTAAAAATAAAAGAATTTGAAACAAAGGAAAATAGTAATTATACCTATGTTCATCAAGTTTTAAAACAAAATAAACTACCAACATCATCACAAATGACTGTTAATAATGTTGTTAATTTTGATATAGATAATGATGGAATAGAAGAACAATTTTATACAATAAGCAATGCTTTTGCTTCAGATTTTTATCCAACTACAATATTCTCCATAGTATTTATGGTAAAAGATGAAAAAGTATATTCAATGTATACAAACATCCAAGAAGCTAATTATGGTAATGGATGTAAACCATATATTAGATCATTCTTAGATATAAATGATGATGATAAACATGAAGTAATATTAACTTGTGCAAAATACAGTGTACAAGAACCAGAAGATATGTTATTTCAATTAAATAAAGAAAAATTTGATTTATTAATATCAAATCAATAAGAAAATAATAAAACTTAATGTTATAATAAAACCAGAAGGGAAGTAATAGTATGAAATTTAAATTTAGAGCAACACCAGAAGATTTAATGCGTTTTGTAATTATTGCAATAATATTGTTCTTTGTAATAGCTATGGCAGTATCAAATATTTTAACATTTGCTCAAGCAGGTAGATTATCTGGATTAAATCCACTACCAGCATTAATGCCAGAGCATATTTTAGATACAATATTTGTATACATCTTATCAATTATCGGATTATTTATTAGTGTAAAATCATATTTCTTTGAAAGAGAAAAAGGATTTGGAATTACAACTGAAAAGAAAGATAAAGGATATTCTAGATGGGCAAAAGAAAAAGAAATTAAAGAAGAACTAGAATGCGTTAAAATTCAACAAAAAAGATCTAAAACTGCTGGAGTTCCACTAATTTTAAATAAAGATGAAATGTGGGTAGATAATAGTGAATACCACTCACTAGTAATCGGAGCTACTGGTTCAGGTAAAACACAAACTGTAATTCTTCCTTTAGTACATAGCTTAGCAAAAGCTAGAGAATCAATGATTGTCACTGACCCTAAAGGTGAAATCTACGAAAAAACTAGTGTAATGCTACGTAAAAAAGGATATCAAATACTATTACTAAATTTCCGTGATCCTCAAAATGGTAATGCATGGAATCCAATGTCACTACCATATAAAATGTATAAAAATGGACAACAAGATAAAGCAATCGAGTTATTAGATGACTTAGCATTAAACATCCTTTACGATGATTCTAATAAAAATGCTGATCCGTTCTGGGAAAAAACATCCGCCGACTACTTCTCAGGAGTAGCCTTAGGACTATTTGAAGATGCAAAACCAGAAGAAATCAACATCAATAGTATTTCATTAGCAACTACAATTGGTGAAGAAAAGTTTGGAGCATCAACATATATTAAAGAATACTTTGCTGCTAAAGATCCAGCAAGTGCTGCTGCAATCAATGCATCAAGTACAATCATGGCACCATCAGAAACAAAAGGATCCATCCTTTCAGTATTTAAACAAAAAGTTAAATTATTTGCATCTCGTGAAAACTTAAGTGAGATGTTATCACATAGTGATATCGACTTAGAAAGTATTGGTGAAAGACCAACTGCAGTATTCATCGTAATTCAAGATGAAAAGAAAACATATCACTCATTAGTAACAATTTTATTAAAACAAATTTATGAAACATTAATCTCAGTAGCACAAAAACATGGTGGAAAATTACCAGTAAGAACAAACTTCTTATTAGATGAGTTTGCTAACATGCCACCATTAAAAGATGTAACAACAATGATTACTGCCGCTCGTTCAAGAGCAATCAGATTTACAATGATTATTCAAAACTTTGCCCAATTGGATTCAGTATATGGTAAAGAAGATGCTGAAACAATTAGAGGTAACTGTGGTAATATTATTTACTTAATTACAACCGAATTAAAAGCACTAGAAGAAATTTCTAAGATGTGTGGTGAAGTAAAATCTAAGAAAGATGATAAGACAGCATCAACACCGTTAGTAACCGTTTCAGATCTACAACGTATGAAACAATTCGAAGTAATTATTTTAAGAATCAGAAAACAACCATTTAAAACTAAATTCACACCATACTTCCAATTAGATTGGGGTGAAAAATATCCTACAGCAAAGTATCCGACTAGAAAGAAAAGACCAGTTCAAACTTTTGATATTAAGGAGTTTGTAAAATCTCAAAAGAAGAAAAAATTACTAGAGATGATGAACAATGCAGATGTAGATAAAAAGAATCTACCATCAAATATGCCTCCAATTGATTTAATGAAGCAAGCAGGTTCAAATCAATCTCAAGAATTACCAGATTTCTTAACTAGAAAAGATGAGCCGGCAGAAGATAAGAAAGAATTCGAATTGCCTCCAATGGAATTTGGAATGGGTAGAGGAAAATCTGCAAGTACTGCAAGACCTATCTCTAAACCAGAGAGATTAAGTGATCCAGTTCCAGAAGAAGACGATGAAGATTTTGGATTCAATGTTGATGAATTAATCAAAAAAATAGATGCTAAGATAGCAGAAATAGAAGCAGAAGAAGAGAAAGAAGCAAAAGCTACTATTCCAGCAGTTAAACCAATTGAAAAATTAGAGGAAAGTGTTTATGAACCAACAACACTTCCAAAATTTGAAACTGCAAAACCTGTAGCAGTACCAGAACAACCTAAAGAATTACCAAGATTACAAGAAGACCCTGTTAAACCTTCTATCAATCTTGAAATTCCAGAAGAAAATGATGATGACGATGACTTCTTCGATGATTTTTTTGATAATTAATAAAAGGAGATATAAATATGAAAGATACTGATTTCAATTTAGCAAAAAATATTAAAGAAACACAAAGTTCTAAAGCAAAAGAAGCAGAAATAATAATTGATGAGTATGATGAAGAAGAAGATGATGATGATGATTTTGAAGAAACTCCATCGTCATCAAATCAACCTAATCTGAAAGATCAAATGACTAAATTCGCTTTCGTAATAATTGGTGGAATTGTAATAATAGTATTATTGATAATTATAGTACTAAGTTTAATGAATAGATCATACACGTATGAAGAAATAGAACAAATCATGGTAAATGCTGCAGAATCATATTTCAAAAAGAACCCAGAAAGTTTACCTACAGGAACATCATCAATCGAAATCGATTGTGTAACACTTTCTGCTGCAGGAGAAATGAAACCATTAGAAGAATATTTACCAGAAGGTTCTGTATGTACAGGTTCAGTTAATGTACAAAGTTCAAATGGAGTCTACTTATATACACCAAAATTAAATTGCGGTGAATTATATATGACTCAAGAATTATATAGAGTAGTTGAAAATAATAATAAAAATACTTCAAACGGATATGGTCTATATAATAAGGCAGGAAATAAAGTATTCCGTGGAGAAGTTGTTAACAACTATGTTCAATTAGATTTTAGAGTATGGAGAATTGTTAAAATAACTTCATCAGGAGAAATGGTATTAATTACAGATGAATATCCATCATATGGATTAGCATGGGATGATAGATACAATCAATCAGTTGATTATGCATCTGGAATTAACTCATATGCAACAAGTAGAATTAAAGAAAGCATTAATGAATTCTTAAAATATCCAGAAGATACAGAAGAAGCAGAATTATTCTTAAGTGATAAAGACAAAGCTCGTATCGTACCATTTAATTTATGTACTGGAAAACGTTCAAAAACAGAACAAGGGTCTGATAATGCAGCTGAATGTAGAGAAGTTGCAAAACAACAATTAGTAGGATTATTAACAGTATCCGATTACATGTCAGCAAGTACTGATACTAATTGTAAAAGCTCTTTATCAGCAGCATGTCAAAACTACAACTACTTAGTAAATGGTGAAGAATGGTGGACTGCAACACCTGTAAAAGAAAATACATATGAAGCTTACTCAATCGATACAGATGGAGAAATAAAAACAAAAACAGTTAATAACTATTCTAATTTAAGACCAGTTATTCACTTAAATTCAAGAACTCTTTATAAGAGTGGAGATGGATCAAAAGAAAATCCATATATCGTAAAATAGGAATCTATAATAATTATAGATTCTTTTTTTTCATACTTTATATTGGAGGTGATATAATGCAAATTACACTCCAAGAATTATTAAAACTAAATAATCCTAAAATAATAGATATAAGAAGTAAAGATGAATATATAATGGGAACAATCCCAACATCAATAAATATCCCATCTATAAAATTAGAAGTGTCTCCGGAAAAATATATTAATAAACATGATACATATTACATCTTTTGTAATAATGGAAAAAGAAGTAAAGTATTAAATGAAAAACTTAATATACAAGGATATCGAACTGTCAACATAGTTGGCGGATACTATAATTACTTGTTAAGAAAATAATCTTGTACTATAATAAAAATTGAAGGTGATAAGATGGAATTAGTAAATCAAATTATAGAAAAATCAACTGAATTAGTCGCATCTGGTGGTCTATTGTTTGGCTTTCTAATGGTGTTAACAGAAGCCTTTCTTCCAATTTTACCACTAGGGGTTTTTGTAAGTTTAAACATTAATGCATTTGGATTCTTTATAGGAGTAGTTATCTCATGGTTGGCAACATGTCTAGGTAGTTACATAGCATTTATATTTTTCAATTTATTAGAAACAAAATTATTATATAAATTAGTAAAAAGTAAAACTGCCAAAAAAGTAGATGAACAAATTCATAAATTTAACAAAATAAAATTTCAAAGTTTAGTTTTAATTCTAACTTTACCATTCACACCATCATGTTTAATAAACTTACTTGCGGGTGTATCAAGTATGTCCAAAGAAAAATATTTAAGTGCCATCCTAGTTGGAAAAGCATTTATGATTACATTTTGGGGATATATTGGAAAAAGTTTTATAGAAAGCCTAACAGATATAAAGGCACTAATATATATTGGAGTAATATTACTTCTAGCATATATAATATCTAAAATAGTAAGTAAAAAAATGAATATAGAATAGGAGAATAAAAATGGATTATATAATTATCGGATTATTAGTATTAAATTTAGTTTTAGTAGTAGTGTCTCTATTAAAAAATATAAATGAAAGTAATATAACAGAAAGACTAGGTAAATTAGAACTTGCCATGATGAAAGAAATGGGTAATTTTAAAAATGACATGACACGAAATTTAAATCAAGATTTTAATACACTAAATGAACAGTTAGAAAAAAGATTAATCGCTATCAATGAAAAAGTAAATGAACGTTTAGATGAAAACTTTGATAAAACAAATAAAACATTTATGAATGTCATAGAAAGATTATCTAAAATAGATGAAGCTCAAAAGAAAATAGAAACTCTATCAACAGATATTGTTTCACTTCAAAGTATTTTGACAGATAAGAAAACAAGAGGTATCTTTGGAGAAGTAAACTTAAAACATATTCTTTCCAATGTATTTGGTGAAAGAAATGATTCGATTTATAGATTACAACATACATTAAGTACCGGTGTAATTGCAGACTCCGTAGTATTCGCACCAGAACCTCTAGGTACAATTGCCATTGACTCTAAATTTCCATTAGAGCATTATCAACTAATGACTGATAAAAAACTTTCTCCAGAATTAAGAGAAAATTATGAAAAAATGTTTAGACAAGATATGAAAAAACATATCGATGCAATTGCAAATAAATACATTATTCCTGGAGAAACAGCAGACCAAGCAATTTTATTCTTACCAGCAGAAGCAATATTTGCAGAAGTTAATGCATATCATCCTGATATAATTAATTATGCCTATAAAAAACGTGTATGGATAACTTCTCCAACAACGTTAATTTCAACTCTAACAGTAATTGAAATGATTATTAAAAATATGGAAAGAGATAAATATACATCAATTATTCATGATGAATTAAATAAGTTAGGATTAGAGTTCGCAAGATATAAAGAACGTTGGGATAAACTTGCAAGAAGCATTCAAACAGTTAATAAAGATGTTGAAAATGTCTCAATCACAACAGATAAAATTACAAAGAAATTTGAATCTATTAATAGAGTAGAAGTTGCCCTAATAGATGGAGGAGAAGAGGATGTCTAAAAGACATTCTTTTTTTTATAAAAAAACATACACTTAATTATGATAAGAAAAATAATTTTTATTATCTTAGGTTTTTATCTAATCACTACTGGAATAACTTATATATTTTTATATATAAATTTATTTACATTTGGATATACTATTAAAGAATATTTTCTATTTATTATATCCCAAATAGAATGTTTAACTTTGCCTATAGGTATCATAATAGAAATATTAACAATAAGAACTAAAAAGGAGACTAAAAATGAATTACATTTATGATGTAGTATTAAACTTTCAAGATGAACTTATAGAATTTTATGAATGGTCTAGTGAAGATATTATAGATCATATAAAAAGAATCCCAATATTTAGAATAAATCACCAAAACTTAAATGATCTTATAAACAAAAATATAACTATAAGTAATGATTTTATTCAAAAAATAAAAAATAAAACTAAGTGTTATAGAAAAACAAATGACTTAAAATACTCAGCATTATTTACAGATTTAAATAGAGTAGTAGGAATAGAATTTTCTACTGAAGGTAATATTATCGCAAGAAGTTCTCTTTTATTAGATGAAGAAGAAACAATCATACTAGAATGTCGCTTCGACTTAGTAGAAAAACTATATTACAAAGTAGACTCTATAATAGAAAAAAACTTCCTAACAAGGAAAGAAAAATTAAAGAGAAATTATATCTTAAAAGAATTAGACAAAGTATATGAAACAAATAATATTGATAAATTAAACTATCTATATAAAGAAATATATAATGATTCATCATTATCATTTGAATCAAAATATTTAAAACTAAAAAAATCTATTAAAGAAAATTATGAATCAAAATATAATATCTTATATGATATTTTAAAATTGACAGGCAAAAAAAATAATATAGTACCAAAAACTGATATAATATGTTAAAATAGAAATATAAAAATGAGCGTAGAAATGAGGTAAGGTAATAATATGGCAAAAATAAAGGTTGTAAAAAAAGAAAAAAGTCTTGCAGAAAATATGTCTGATGAATATAAACAAATGCTAAAAGAAACAGGTGCAGAAATAGTACTTAAAGATAAACCAAGTAATTTTAAGGTGATGAGTACATATTCAGTAAAGCCAGAAAAAAAGAGAGGTACTTCTACTAAAAAGAAAAAAAGAAAATAAAGGCAGCAATGTCTTTTTTTATTACAAAAAAATAGACTTAATAGTCTATTTTCATTGCTTTTCTAACTTTAGCCATTTGTTCAATAGCTTTACTTCTTGCAGCTTCAGTACCTTCTTTTAAGATTCTATCAACTTCATCAGGATTATCTTCATAGAATTTTCTTCTTTCTTGAATAGGTTGTAAGAATTCTTTCATCGCTTCAATTAATTCTTTTTTACATTGAACACATCCCCGAGAACCTTTTTTACATTCACTACAAATTGTATTTACATTTTCTTCATTATTAACAAGTTTATGATAATAGTAAACCATACAAACATCAGGATTTGCTGGATCATCTTTTTTGATTTTATTAGAATCAGTAACTGCTCCCATAATCTTTTCCTTAATAGTTTCTTCATCATCAACTAAATAAACTGCATTTCCAAGACTTTTACCCATCTTTTCATTTCCATCTAATCCTTTAACACGAGTAGTCTTACTTAAAACTTGTTGTGGTTCTTTTAAAACTTCTCCATAAATAGAATTAAACTTACGAACTATTTCACGACATTGTTCAAGTAATGGTAATTGATCATCACCAACGGGAACAACTTCACCATCAAATGCTGTAATATCTGCAGCTTGACTAACTGGATATCCTAAGAAACCATAAGTTATACTTTCACCATTATTACCAAATAATTCTTTCTTTTGACTTATTTCAGTTTTAACAGTTGGATTTCTTTGTAATCTTGCAACTGTAACTAAATTAGAATAAAAAACTGTAAGTTCAGCAATTTCTGGAATCTTAGATTGAATAAATAAATGTACTTTATTAGGATCAATTCCAATAGCTAGTAAATCTTTAGTTATTTCATAAACATTTTTTCTTACTTTTTCAGGATTATCGAAATTATCAGTTAAAGCTTGAACATCCGCAATTTCTAAATAAAAATCATAATCATCTTGTAGCTTTGTCCAATTTTGACCAGCCCCAAAATAATGTCCTAAATGTAAATTACCAGTAGGTCTAAGACCAGTCAATATAGTTTGTTTCATAAAATCCCTCCTTGAAAATATTTTATCATATAATAGAAATTCTTGCACAATTATTTTAAATATGCTACAATTACAAAACAAATCAAGGGGGATTTTGTATGGAAATACCATATTATAATAGTATTTTAGATAGATTTTTTGATGTTTTAGGATTAAGTCCAACCTCATCATTTAAAGAATTAAAATCAAGATATCATGAATTAGCATTTATATATCATCCAGATAAAAATGATGGTTTAGAATCTTTAGAAAAAATGAAAGAAATAAATGAAGCATATTCCATTTTAAAAAGTAATAAATCAAGAATAGAATATGTGAAAAAATATGGCGTATATACAACTAATGATATGTTTATTGAAGGTAAAACATATAAAGAAGTTGAATTAGAAAGTATAAAACAATCACTAAGAGACATAAAAAAATCATATCAAGATGCATATCAATATTATAAAAAAGAATCATTCAAACAAAGCGTAAAAGAAAATTATAACAGAATAGATGAAGAAGATTACTTTGGTTCATTAAATACTAAGTTTCTAGCAGAAGGATTAAAAATTACTTGTGCAGTAGGATTATCACTTTTATATCAATTAAATAAATTAAGAAAAGAAAAAAATGATACAGTACCAAGATATACAACAAGGAATAGAAAAACACTTGCAGGAATTTTAGTCGCAGCAATGTTATTCAATCCATTAGCGTTAAATGGAGAAAATGAAGACCCAGTAATTCCAGAAGTAACATATGAAGAATCAATTCCACAATATCTTGTAGAAGAAATCCCATTAGTAAAAATACATAAAGTACAACCAACTGAAACACTATCTTCTATTGCAAAAAAATATAACATAACAGTTGAACAATTAATGAAAGTAAACAATATTAAATATGATAATGTTAGACAAAATAATACTCTTAAGATTCCATATTATATAGATGATGAAGAAGTATCAAAATATACAATTAGTGTTAATTCTAAAGATTATAAATCTCTAGAAGATATAGCAGAAAAATATGGAACTGATTTGAAATCAATATATTCATTAAATATAGAATGTTTTGAATTAATAGACGGAAAATACTATCAAATATCTGATGAAATTCTTGTTCCAGACTTTGAAAAAATAACAAATTCATTTCATCAAAAGACATACTCAAAGTCATAAAACTTGCAAAAATCAATGAAATATGGTATAATGTAGCCACATTGGACAAAGGGGTGTCGGAAAATGGATAAATATAAAAAACAATTAAGCATGTTTACAAGTGAAACATTAGACATGGTAGAAGAAATGATCTTATCACTTCCACCAGAAAAAATAGTACCAATGATTCAAGAAGTAAGAAATGAAAGAGCAAAAGCAAAAGAACAAAACTGGAATGCATTTATTAGTGTAGAAGATATTGGACTAGATTGGGAAACTATTTCTAAATTAAAAGGCCAAAATATAAATACACTATACGATGTAATGCAATTAGATATTAAAACAATTCCTGGATTATATCAATCAGAAGTAGAAAGATTAGAATGGGCAGTATTGTTCTTTGATATGACTACATTACAAAAAGAACATAAAAAAAATCCAAATATGTCTCAAATGGATGTAGCAAAATCAATAATAAAACAAAGTGAACAAACAGATAAAATCATGGCAAAAAAATATGGTGAAAGATACCAAGAAAAATAATAAATTTGACAAAATAAAAAATATTTAGTAAGATTAAAAAGAAATCGATGAGGAAGACAAGTAGAAAAACCACTTATTTGTAGAGAGTTATGGGTTGGTGAAACATAACAATAATGTTTTTTGAAACAACACTTCTGAGTACTTAAAGAATTTTAGTAGAATAAGTCGGAATGCGTACCGTTACCAACGCTTAGGTTTAATTGAACCGAAAGTGACTATGGAGAAGATCTATAGTAATTAGGGTGGTACCGCGGAACACTAGTTTTCGTCCCTTCAGAAATAATGAAGGACGTTTAACTAGTGTTTTTGTTTATATAAAAGGAGGAATTAATATGATAGAAAAAGAAAAGTTAAAAGATTATGCTCACAAATTAATGTTTGATATGAATGATGAAGAATATAAAACTCTTCAAGAAGAATTTGAAACAATTTTAAAACAAATGGATTTAATAGGAAAAATACCTGATATATCAAAAGTAGAACCTATGACATTCCCATTTAAAAATACAGATGCAGAATTAAGAGAAGATGAAATAGGAGATTACTTAACAGTAGGAGAAGTATTAGAAAATGCTAAGTATCAAACAAGAGACCAAGTAAAAGTACCAAAGGTGGTGGATGAAGATGTATAGAGAAAAAACAATTAAAGAATTAAAAGAAGATTTAAAAGAAGGAAAAATAACAGCAGACGACTTATATGGAAAATCCCTTAGACTTGCTCATTATTTTCAAGATGATTACAACTCATTCGTAACAATTTTAGATGATACTAAAGTAAAAGAAAGAGAAACGCTTATTGGTGGAATACCATATGCTTTAAAAGATAACTTCTCAACAACAGGAATATTAACAACAGGATCATCTAACATCCTAAAAGATTATGTACCAGTATATGATGCCACTGTTTATAAAAAATTAAAAAGAGCAGGAGCAACATTAGTTGGTAAAACAGTTTTAGATGAATTAGCTATGGGAGGAACAGGAACAACAGGTGCAACAGGAATAGTAAAGAACCCATGGGATAAAGAAAGAATGATTGGTGGTTCATCAGCTGGTTCTGCAGCAGCTGTAGCATTAGGAATTGTACCTTTCTCAATCGGTTCAGATACAGGAGACTCAGTTAGAAAACCAGCAGCATTTGGAGGACTAGTTGGATTTAAACCTACATATGGAAGAATATCACGTTATGGAATGTTCGCATTCGCATCAAGCCTAGACCATGTAGCAATGTTTACAAAGACAGTTGAAGATGCTGCAATTGTAACAGATATCTTAAAAGGTCAAGATCCTCTAGATATGACTACTCTTAAAGATGATGGAAAAAAATATAGTGAACTAGTAACAGAAGAACCAAAAGGAAAGAAATTATTCTACATCAAAGAAATATGTGATAAAGAATTATATAAAGATTCAAAAGAAGTAACTGAAGTATTAACAAAATTCCATGAATTATTAGATAAATGTAGACAAGAAGGATTTACTATTGAAGAAGTATCAATTGATAAAGATTTATTAAATGCCATTTATCCAACATACATGTGTATAAGTTGTGCAGAAGCAACTTCAAACAACGCCAACCTTACAGGAATTCAATTCGGACCAAGAGGTGAGGGAGACTCAATTGAAGAAATAATCTTTGATGCTAGAACAAAAGGATTCTCAGAACTTATTAAAAGACGTTTCGTCTTAGGAAGTTTTATTCTTCAAAAAGAAAACCAAGATAAATTATTCTTAAACGCACAAAGAGTAAGAAGATTATTAGTAGAAAAAATAACAGAATTATTTAAAGAATATGATGGAATGATTTTACCAGCATCTGGTGGTATCGCTCCTAAGTTTACAGATTCAAGTGAAAAATTATCTGATAGATATTTATTATTAGAAAACCACTTAGCAATCGGAAACTTTGGTGGATTCCCATCAATCACAATTCCATATGGAATGGTAGAAGACATGCCAATAGGATTAAACATCACAGGAAGAATTAAAGAAGATGATGAAGTTTTAAAACTTGCATATCAAGTTGAAAAACTTACAGGATATAAGGGAATATATAGTAAGGTAGGTGATATAGATGTTTAAAGTAGTAATAGGATTAGAAGTACACTGTGAACTTGATACAAAGTCAAAAAACTTTTCAGCATCACCAAACAAGTTTTCAATGATACCAAACGAATCTGTTTCAGCAGTTGATCTTGGTTTACCAGGAATCCTTCCAGTACCAAATAAAGAAGCTGTAAGAAAAGCACTTCTAACAGCAATGGCTCTTCATTGTAAGAACCCAGATGAAGTAATCTTTGATAGAAAAAACTACTTCTATCCAGATTTACCAAAAGGATATCAAATAACACAAGTAACAAAACCAATGGGAAAAGATGGATATTTAGACATTTTAGTAAAAGGAACACCAAAAAGAGTATATATTCATCAATTACACTTAGAAGAAGATACAGCTTCTCTTGAACATGATACCAAGTTCTCTCTAATTGATTACAACCGTAGTGGAGTACCACTAATTGAAATCGTAACAGAACCTTGTATTGAAAGTGCTGATGAAGCAGTAACATTCCTAGAAGATTTAAAAGATGTATTCTTATTCTTAGGAGTAAGTGAAGCTAAATCAAACTATGGACAAATGAGATGTGATGTCAACATTTCCCTTATGGAAGAAGGTTCTGATAAATTAGGAACTAAAGTTGAAATGAAGAACATCAACGCTTTCACAAGTGTAAGAGATGCTATAGAATATGAAATAAAAAGACAAAGTGAAATACTTCTAAAAGGAGAAAAAGTAATTCAAGAAACAAGAAGAATTGCTGAAGATGGAAAAACATATTCAATGAGAGAAAAAGTAGACGCAGTAGACTACAAATATTTCTTAGAACCAAACATCCCATCAACTCCATTATCTGATGAATATTTATATGAGTTAAGAAGTACTTTACCAGAATTAAAAACAGATAGATTCCTAAGATATATGAAGGAATACTCTCTATCAGAATATGATGCTAAAGTACTTTCAAAAGAAAGACCAACAGCAGATTACTTTGAAGAAGTATTATCATATGGATCTGATGTAGAATTAACAGTAAACTTCTTAACATCAGCAATTCTATCTACATTAAATAAATTAGAAATAACATTAGATGAATTATTTATTACACCAAAGATGTTAAGCGGAGTAGTAGACCATGTTCATGAAGGTAAAATTTCCCTTGATCATGGTAAGAAAATTTTATATCAAGCAATTGAACAAAAAATTGATCCAGTAGAATTAATAAAAAAAGAAAACTTACAACAAATATCTGATGAAGATACATTATTAGAATTAATTACATCTATTATGGATGAAAACAAAGAACAAGTAAGACAATATATTGAAGAAGATAATGAGCATGTAATCAACTTCTTTATAGGTCAAGCAATGAAAAAATCAAATAGACAAGCAAACCCTAATATCTCTTTAGAATTGATAAAGAAAGAATTAGAAAGGAGAAAAGAATATGACAAGTAAATATAGAGACCACTATTGTGGAAAATTAACTGAAAAAGAAATTGGATTAAAAGTAAAAATAGCAGGTTTCGTAGAAAATATTCGAGACCACGGTGGGGTAATCTTCGTAGACATTAGAGATATGACTGGAGTAATCCAAGTAGTATCCAACGATGACCATATCTTTGATGGTATAACAAGAGAATCAAGTATTACTATTGAAGGTACAATTCGTAAAAGAGAAGAAGATGATTACAACCCTAGAATTGAAACAGGAACAATTGAATTATTAGTAGATGATTTAAAAGTTTTAGGTAAAGCTCAAAACATCCTACCATTTGAAGTAATGACTTCTAAAGAAGTAGCTGAAGATGTAAGACTAAAATATAGATATTTAGATATGAGAAACCCTAAAGTAAGAGAAAACATTATCTTTAGAACTAAAGTAATTGATTTTTTAAGAAAAATAATGAAAGAAGATGAATTCCTAGAAGTTCAAACTCCAATCTTAACAGCATCTTCACCAGAAGGTGCAAGAGACTTCATTGTTCCATCTCGTAAATTTCATGGTAAGTTCTATGCACTTCCACAAGCACCTCAACAATTTAAACAATTACTTATGTGCGGTGGAATAGATAAATATTTCCAAATTGCTCCATGTTTTAGAGATGAAGATGCAAGAAGTGATAGAGTTTATGGAGAATTCTACCAATTAGATTTAGAAATGGCTTTCGCAACAGAAGAAGATGTTTTAGAAGTAGGAGAAAAAATATTCTATGAAACATTTAAAGAATTCGCTCCAACTAAAAAAATAAGTGAAAAGCCATTCATAAGATTAAGTTATAAAGAATCAATGGAAAGATTCGGTACAGATAAACCAGATTTAAGAAACCCTCTTGAATTAATTGATTTAACAGATGTATTTGAAGAAACAACATTCCGTCCATTTAGAGGGGTAACAGTCAAAGGTATTGTTGTAGAAGATATTGCATCTAAATCAAACTCTTGGTTCAATGAACTAGTTGAATATGCAGAAAGTATTGGTATGCCAGGTATTGGATATTTCAAAGTATTAGAAGATATGTCTTTCGCAGGACCAATTGATAAGTTCTTATCAGAAGAAGAAAGAGAAGACTTAATTGATGTTGCTAAATTAAAACCAGAAAGTGTAATCTTCTTTATCGCAGATAGAAAACATGCTTATAAATATGCAAGTTTAATTAGAGATGAATTAGGAAGAAAATTAGATTTAATTGATAAAGATGAATTTAAATTCTGTATCGTAAAAGACTTCCCAATGTATGAATGGTCTGAAGAAGAAGATCAATATATCTTTACACACAACCCATTCAGTATGCCTCAAGGTGGATTAGAAGCTTTAACTACAAAGAAACCAGAAGATATTCTTGCATACCAATTTGACTTCGTATGTAATGGAATTGAAATGGCAAGTGGAGCTGTAAGAAACCACGATTTAGATATTATGAAAAAAGCCTTTGAAATTGCTGGATACGGAGTAGAAGAAATTGAAAAGAGATTCAAAGCTCTTTATGAAGCATTTAAATATGGAGCACCACCTCACGCTGGAATGGCTCCTGGTATTGATAGAATGTTAATGCTACTTTTAGATGAAGAAACTATTCGCGAAACAATAGCATTCCCAATGACTGCATCAGGTGCTGATTTATTAATGGATGCTCCTACAGAAGTAACTGAGCAACAACTAAGAGAGGTGCATATCAAAGTCCGTTAAAATTGACTATTTAGCCAAAATGTGGTATAATATGGACACATTTGGCTAAATAGGGGGATGAAAATATGATTTCATATTTAACAGTTGAAAAATGTCACGTAGACATGTTAAGTAATAAATATGAAAAAGCAATAGCTGATGTAATGGAACAT
The DNA here is from genome assembly GCA_016293205.1 of Bacilli bacterium. Lineage (GTDB taxonomy): Bacteria > Bacillota_I > Bacilli_A > RF39 > UBA660 > JAEDES01. The sequence goes on along the minus strand of JAEDES010000001.1, from coordinate 88,262 downwards.
TTATATACAAATATTCCATTATCAGAAGATAAGACGCTAAAGTTTACTGTAGCTGATTACTTCTGTTTAACAGACCTTACACCAGGTCAACTACTTTCTTACATAAGAAAGTTCAAACAAAAAATGGATCCAAACGAAAGAAGAATTATTTGTAAATTCTTAGGTACAAATCAAAGTCTAGATATGGAAATGACAATGGATAACTTTAAAGGTGAATCTCTTTCATATATCGTTGATGGAGAGGAAAAAAAGGTTACAGATGAAATGTGGCAACATATTATGAATGAATTTGAACAACATAATATTCCCAAAAGAAGAAATGTTTTATATTCTGTAGCAAGACGTGCTGTAGATGGAGATCCAATTTTACCATTAACACAAAAACAAAATGGAAAAGAATATGTTAAATAACAAAAAGTCCAAGTAATTGGACTTTTTTTAATCTTAAAAAGGTTGTTTTAGAAATGATTATAATGTATAATATTAGTCGTTGGAGGAATATATATGGCAAAAAAAGAAACAAAAGTAGAAAAAGTTGAAGAAACTAGAAAAGAACCAGCAAACATTCATAAAGTAAATGTTAAAGTTGAAGGAGCAGATTGGACTAAAGCATTAGACCAAGCTTTTGCTAAAAAACAAAAAACAGTTAAAGTTGATGGATTCCGTACTGGTAAAGTACCTAGAGATATCTTCGAAAAGAAATTTGGAAAAGAAGCATTATTCTTAGATGCTGCTGATATGTCAGTACAAGTAGCTTATATCAAAGCTATGACTGATTCTAAATTAATTCCAGTTGTACAACCAGAAGTTGATATTAAATCAATCGATGAAAATGGAGTAGAATTTGTATTTACAATTACAACTAAACCAGAAGTAGTAGTTAAAAAATATAAAGGATTAAATGTTAAACCTGGTAAAGTAGAAGTAACTGATGAAGAAGTAAATCACGAATTAGGACACTTACTAGAAAGATATACAGAATTAGTAGTTAAAGAAGAAGGAAAAGTTGAAAACGGTGATATCGCTGTTATCGATTTTGAAGGATTCAAAGATGGTGTTGCATTTGATGGTGGAAAAGGAGAAAATTATTCTTTAGAAATCGGATCAAATACATTTATTCCAGGATTTGAAGACCAAGTAATTGGAATGTCAACAGGAGAAGAAAAAGACTTAAATGTAACATTCCCAGAAGAATATGGTGCAGCCGACCTAGCAGGACAAGCAGTAGTATTCAAAGTTAAAGTTAATGAAATTAAACAAAAAGTTGCTAGAGAATTAGATGAAGAATTTTTTGAAGATTTAGGAATGGAAGGAATCAATTCTGAAGAAGCTTTAAAAGAACAAATCAAAGAATCAATCAAAGCACAAAAAGATATGGAAGTTGAAAATAAATACGTTGATGATTTATTAGAAGCAGTAGCTAAAAACGTAGAAGTAGATGTTCCACAAGCTATGGTTGATGAAGAAACTGATCGTTTAATTGGAAGATTTGAAGAACAAATGAAAATGCAAGGAATCTCATTAGATTTATATTATCAATTTACACAATCTAATGAAGAAGCATTAAGATCTCAAATGGAAAAAGAAGCTTACAACAATGTGTTATATAGATTAATGCTAGAACAAATCATGACAGAAGAAAAAATCGAAGTAACTAAAGAAGAAGCTGAAAAAGAAGCTGAAGAACTAGCCAAGAAATACCAAATGAATAAAGATGAATTCTTAAAACAATTTGGTGGAATTGACATGGTTCAATATGATTTAGAAGTTCGTAAGACTATTGAATTATTAAAAGAATTAAATAAATAATTTTAAAGAACTCAATTGAGTTCTTTTTTTGTTTTAAAAAATTAACAAATTGCCCCAATTTTCTTGAAAAAAATTATATTTGATTTATAATAGTAAGATATAAAAAAATTGGAGGTGGAAAACCCTATGCAAGAAAAATTGTTAGTATTAATAATAAATGATATGGTAATCTTCCCCAATAACGAAGTACGTGTTGAATATGATAATACTTTTGATAAACAAATGATTAGTATTATTGAAAAATTAGATAAAGATTTAATGTTAATTGTAAATCCAATAGATGATAATGCCAAACTAGATGTAACTTCATTACCAAACTACGGAGTTTTAGGTCGTTTAAAATTAAAAATGAATGTTCCAAACGGAAAAACAAGAATTGTCATAGAAGGATTAGAAAGAGTAGAAATAACAAACTACAATAGTGATGATCATTTCTTCTATGCCAATTATAATGAAATACATCATGCAAAAAAAGATGAAGAAGACGATTACTATAACATCTTAATAAAATCACTAGAACAATATATAGATAAAGTACCATATATGGGAAATGCTATTATTACACAATTAAGTAAAGTTGATAATTTAAATGATTTATGTGACTTAGTAGCATCATTCTTAAATATTGATTACAACAGAAAGAAAAAATATATAACAACAGTTGATCCTATTGAAAGATGCAAACATCTAATTGAAGAAATGAATCAAGATTTAAAGTTTATTGAATTAGAGCAAAAAATTGAAAGAGAAGTAGAAAAAGAATTAAATCAAACTCAAAAAGAATACTTCTTAAGAGAAAAAATAAAAGCAATGCAAAAAGAATTAGGAGAAGCTAATTCAAAAGACGATGAAGTAATTAATTTTAATAAGAAATTATCTAAATTAAAATGTCCACCTAAAGTAACAGAAAAGATAAAAAGAGAATTATCTCGTTATGAAGCAACAAACTCTAATTCACCAGAACTTGGTATGATTAGAGAATACTTAGATTGGATGTTAAATCTTCCATGGAATAACTACACAAAAGATACAGCTGATTTAAAGAAAGTAAAAAGTATTTTAGATTCATCGCACTATGCCTTAGATGAAGTAAAAGAGCGTATATTAGAATACTTAGCAGTAAAACAAAATACTAATAATCTACGTAGTCCAATTCTATGTCTAGTTGGACCTCCTGGAGTAGGAAAAACTTCTTTAGCAATAAGTATTGCCAAAAGTTTAAATAGAAAAACTGCCAAGATTAGTGTTGGTGGAATTAATGATGAAGCAGAAATTATTGGACATAGAAGAACATATATAGGAGCAAATCCAGGTAGAATTATTCAAGGTATAAGAAAAGCAGGAACAACAAATCCAGTCTTTATAATTGATGAAATAGATAAAATGACAAAAGATATAAAAGGAGATCCTGCAAGTAGTCTTTTAGAGGTGTTAGATCCAGAGCAAAATAACAAGTTCTCAGATCACTACATTGAAGAAGACTTCGATTTATCAAAAGTTCTATTCATTGCAACAGCAAACTATATAGAACAAATTCCATATGAATTAAGAGATAGATTAGAAATAATTAACTTATCTAGCTATACAGAATATGAAAAATTAGATATCGCTAAAAATCACCTAATTCCAAAAGAACTAGAAGAACATGGATTAACACCATTACAAGTAGATATCTCAGATGAGGCATTAAAACTAATCATTAATAACTATACTAAAGAAGCAGGAGTCAGAGAATTAGAACGTTCAATCGCAACTATCTTTAGAAAAATAGTAAAAAAGATTTTATTAGAACAAGATTTATCTTTCTATCACGTAGATGAACAAAAAGTAAAAGAACTACTTGGCAAAGAAAAATATCCATCTATAAAAAATAATACGAAAGAAGAAGTTGGAGTAGTAAATGGAATGGCCTACACTGTATTTGGTGGAGATGTACTTCCAATTGAGGCAACACTATTCAAAGGAAAAGGTGAATTAATTTTAACAGGTTCCCTTGGAGATGTAATGCAAGAATCTTGTCATATTGCTTTAAGTTATATCAAAGCTAATATGAAAAAATTTAATATTGATGAAAAATTATTTACAGATAATGATATTCATATTCATGTACCAGAAGGTGCTGTAAATAAAGATGGACCATCTGCAGGAATAACAATTACAACAGCTTTAATAAGTTTATTAACAAATAAAGCTGTAGATAAAAAAATCGCTATGACAGGTGAGATAACATTAAGAGGAAGAATTCTTCCAATTGGTGGATTAAAAGAAAAAGTAATAGGTGCTCATCGTGCCGGAATAAGAAAAGTATTCTTACCAGTAGAAAATGAAAAAGATGTTGCTGAAATACCAGACGAAATTAAACGAGATACAAAATTCATCTATGTAAAAAATTATAGTGAATTATACAAAAAGATATTTAAAGTAGGTGGAGTACTTGGATTATAGTAAAGAAGAATTTATACAACTATTAGAATATAAAAAGAATATTATGACTCTAAATAAAAATGAACTAAGAGAAAGATATTCAACAAAAGAAGAATATTCTATGTTTCTAGAGCAAACACTAAGAGTATTAGATAATGAATGTGTAATCTACTTATTAGATGATGCTATAAAAGATAGAGTATATGACATAATTAATCATTTTAGATTTATTCATAAAGATCCATCTTTAAATCAAAAGTCTAATGAAATAATTGGTATGTTAAATGGATTAAATTCCATGACACCAGAAAGAGAAAATGATTTAATTGATGAATACATTTGTATGCATGAAGATATTAGATTATTAGAATTTGATTCTTTAGAGGATTTCATCGCAACTATCTCAAAAGATTATGATACTTATGTAGGACTAAAAACTGATGACACTTCATTAGTGGATGATGTTTCGTTTCTAGGAGCAGTAACATTCTTTATCGCAGTTGACCTAGGAATAATGACTCCAGAAATGTATCAAACTGCTAAAGAAAGATGTCAACAAATAGAAAAAACAAAAGGTCTAGACTTAAAAAAAATAAAATTAAGAAAAGGTGCCAAGTTCACTTTAGATTTAATAAAAGAACAAAAGAATCAATCATAATGATTCTTTTTTTTCATACAATTATCTAGGAGGATATTTATGAAAAAAATAATATCATTTGAAAAGAAATTAGAATTCCCATCTATGGTAGGTGAGATTACATCAATTTCACTAGATCATACTCTTGAATTCAAATCACCAACACTTATAGAAGGTGCCTTTTTAATTACAGGTTCATACAAACTAACAGAAGCATCGTGCATAGAAGATAATTTTAATTTTAAAATTCCAACAGAAATAATGTTAACAGAAAATATAGATGTCTCAACAGGAAAAATAACAGTAGACGACTTCTTTTATGAAATTGAAGATGATGAAAATTTAGTATGTCATATTGATGTTTTAGTAGAAGGATTAGAAGAAGTATTTATAGAAGAACCACCTTTAGAAGAAGTAGAAAGACCTGTAGAAGAAATAAGAGAATGTGATGGAGATCAAAATAAAGAAATAGAAATTCCTCATAGAGAAGAAGAATTAAAAGAAGAACTAGAGGAAGAACTAGAAGAAGAAATAGAAGAACTAGTCGAAGAACAACAATCTTTATTTTCAAACTTAAAAGATGATGAAGATACATTCACAACTTATAGTATTTATATTATTCGTCAAGATGAAACTATTCAAACTGTCTTAGAAAAATATAAAATTACAAAAGAAGCATTAGAAGAGTATAATGACTTATCTAATATAGTAGAAGGTAGCAAAGTAATAATACCAGTAAATGACAAATAGAATAATAATTAATAATAATTCTAAGTATCAAAAGAAAATAAAAGTAAGACAAAAACAAGAATTATATAATTATCTATCTAGTAGAAATTTTAATAATTATTTAAAACCAATAGAAGAAACTTCTAAAACTGAAACATATAGATATATAGATGACAATATTTCAAAAGAAGATAAAGCTATTGACTTAATTTATCTATTAACAACTCTTCATACTAAAACAACAACCTATGAAACAATTATTCAAGATGAAATAAAAGAAATATATGAAGATACTAAAGATCAAATATATAGATTAAAAGATTACTATTATTCTCTACAAGATAAAATAGAGATGAATTTATATTTCTCACCATCAGAATATTTATTAATGAGAAATATATCTAATATTTATAAATTATTAAATATAGGAGAAAATCTAATAGATAGATGGTATAACATAATAAAAGAAGAAAAAACTTGTCGAAAAGCTCTTCTTCATCAAAATTTAAGTACTAAAATCTTAAAACAAGAAGATAATAATTACTATCTAACATCATGGGATAATTATAAAAAAGATTTAGTCATCTATGACTTTATAAATCTATATCAAAATGAATATAAGTCATTAGAGTTTTCCCCTTTATTTGAACTATATAATTCTAAATATCAATTAAATAAATCAGAAATACTTCTTTTATTATCAAAGTTAACATTAATAGATAAATTAACATTTAACAAACTAGAATTAGAAAATACAATAAATGCAAAATACCTAATAGATTATGTTAATAAGACAATAGAGTTTATATCAAAATACAATAAAGAAGATTAATCCCCATATAAATAAAAATTCTAATAATAAAATAATTGCATTAAGTCTTGTCGTAATAAATACAAGAAGAATTAATTGATAAAAAATAACAATCAAAAATATAAGAATAAATCCTAAATAGTAGATACTACTTCTTCTTTTTTGTTTACAATAATTACATCTACAAAAGAAAGGATGTCTCTTCATATCATCACCTATAATAATTTATTCATAAAAAAAATAATTGACAACAACAAGTGATATGATATAATAATGATAATAATTATCAATAAGGAAATTGTTATGACTAGTAGAAATACAAAACAAAAAGAAATAATTCTGGATATTTTACAAGCTAATAAAATTCATCCTACAATACAGGAAATATATGAACTAGCTAAAGAAAAATATCCAAGTATTGGTCAAGCTACTATCTATAGAAATGTTAATAAATTAGTAGAAGAAGGAAAGATTATAAAATTACCTAATAGTACTAAAGATAGTTATCATTATGATATAGATATTTCAAGGCATGATCATTTGCTTTGTAAAAACTGTGGAAAAATAATTGATATATTTGATAATGATTATAATGATATTTTTGAATCGATTGAAAAGAAAAATAAAATTACAATTGATAGGGCAACAATTCTGTTAGAAGGAATATGTTCAAATTGTAATAAATAATTAGATAAAAATATCAAAAATATGGTATAATAATATTGTAAATAAATTAAAGGAAAGAGGTATAATTAATGGAATTAAAAGGAAGTAAAACAGAACAAAACTTAATGACTGCTTTTGCAGGAGAAAGCCAAGCTCGTAACAAATATACATATTACGCAAGCAAAGCTAAGAAAGATGGATATGAACAATTAGCAGCTATCTTCTTAGAAACAGCTGAAAATGAAAAAGAACATGCTAAATTATGGTTCAAAGAATTACATGGTGGACAAATCCCATCTACAGAAGAAAACTTATTAGATGCTGCAAATGGAGAAAACTATGAATATACAGAAATGTATAAAGAATTTGCAGAAACTGCTATAGAAGAAGGATTCACTCGTTTAGCTTTCTTATTTGAAGAAGTAGGAAAAATTGAAAAAGAACATGAACAAAGATATTTACAATTATTAAGTAATGTTAAAGATGATAGAATCTTCAAAAAAGATGGAAAGAAAATTTGGGTATGCCGCAACTGTGGACATGTATATGAAGGAGAAAATGCTTTAGAAGTATGTCCAGTATGTGCTCATCCAAAAGCATTCATGGAAGTAAAAGCAGATAACTATATGTAATTAAGAAGACAAAAGTCTTCTTTTTTTTACTTTACTATCAAGCATAAAAATATATTAAATCATACTATTAATAACAATAAATATGCTATAATAATATATAGTCGAGGTGATAATAAAATGGTAAAACACGAATTATTAGTACCAGCAGGAGATATGCAATGTTTAACACAAGCGGTTGCGAATGGAGCAGATGCTGTATATATTGGTTGCAAAAACTTTGGTGCTAGAAAATTTGCCAAGAATTTTGATAATAATGAAATACAACAAGCCGTAAAAATTTGTCATCTATATGGGGTTAAATTATATGTAACAATGAATACACTAGTAAGGGATGAAGAAGTACCATATTTCTTAGGTCAAGTAGAGTTCTTATATAAAAGCGGAGTAGATGCTCTAATTATGCAAGATTTTGGTATGATTTGTTTAGTAAGAGAAAAATATCCTGAACTAGAAATTCATGCTTCAACTCAAGCAAATACATCTTCACGTGATACTGCAGAATTTTATCATAGTATTGGTGTAAAAAGAATTGTCTTCTCAAGAGAAATGACTCTTAAAGAAATAGAACAAATCAAAACACCAATAGAAAAAGAAGTATTTATTCATGGAGCTTTATGTATCTCATACTCAGGAGAATGCTTGATGAGTAGTATGTTAGGATCTCGTAGTGGAAATAGAGGAGAATGTGTAGGAAGTTGTCGACTACCATATACTCTAGAACGTCGTGGAAGAGTAGTTCAAAAAGAAAAATATTTACTAAGTACAAAAGAATTAAATACTGCACCTAGATTTAGAGATTTATTAGACAGTTCAATTACAAGTTTTAAAATTGAAGGTAGAATGAAATCTCCTGAATATGTAGGATTTGTAACTAAATATTATCGTAATGTAATAGATAATAATGGTGCATATGTTCTTTTAGATGAAGAAACAGATAAATTAAAAACACTATTCACAAGAGAATTTACATTAGGTCATTTATTTGAAACACCTGTAGAAAAAATTATGAATATTGAAACACCTAATCATATAGGATTAGAAATAGGTAAAGTAATTGAAGTCAATGAAAAGAAAATAAAAATTCAATTAGATAGACCATTAAATCAACAAGATGGAATTCGTTTCCTACAAAGTGGTAAAGGATTTATTGTAAATTACTTATATGATGAAACAGATAATTTAATAGCCTCTGCTCCAGAAGGAACAGTATGTTATGTTGATAATAAAGTTGAATTAAAAGATTATGATACAGTATGTAAAACTCAAGACTATCAATTAATTAATTCTTTGAAACAAATGCCTGTTAGAAAAATACCTATCACATTTAAAGTAGAAGCTAAATTAGGTAAACCATTAGATATAACTATTAGTGATGGAGTAAATCAATTTAGGGCTGTAGGTACACCAGTTCAACAAGCTCAAAATGCACCAATGGATGATGATAGAATCCGTGAACAATTAGAAAAACTAGGAGATACACCATTCGTAAGTACCTCAACACTTGTTAACTGTGACGATAATATCTTTATTCAAATAAAAGAATTAAATGATCTACGTCGTACATTAACAAATAGTTTAATGACTAAGAGAATGGAAGTAAATGTAAATTTTGTAACAAAGAATGAACCTTTACAAGCTCTAAATATCAAGCCGCAACCAAAAGTAATTTCTGCATACATTACAAATCTAGAACAACAAGATGCATGTCGTAGAATTGCTTTAAAAAGAATTTATACATCAAGTGAAGCATTATTTAATCAAAGTAAGATTTATGAGGATAACTATTTTAAAGTACCAAGATGTAAACGTAATACAGTAGATAACTTAAAGAATAAAAATTTAGTATCAGATTATTATGACTTTACAATTAAACCAGGTGCAATTGGAAACTATCCATTGAATGTAACTAATATTTATACAATGTATTATTTATATAGACATGGATTAGAAATAATAACTCCATCAGTAGAATTATCAGACGAAGATACATTAAAGATGATTAATCTATTTAAACAAACATTCCAAGTAGAACCAAATGTAGAAGTACTTGCTTATGGTAGAGTAGAAAATATGATTATTAAAGGCAATATCTTAAATATAGAAAAAGATGATTATTCATATACTTTAATAGATTCTAAAGAAAGAAGATTCCCAGTATTCTTCGATGGAATAAATACGCATATCTTAAATCATGAAAATAAAATGCTTACAAATATTGAAGCATTCAAACAAGTTGCCTCAGTTAGACTAGATTTTTATGATGAAAAAGAACCTGATATAAGAAAAGCTGTAAAGCAATTTGAAAATTCTATTATTGTTTAAAAAAATAACTCGTTTTGTGATAAAATATAAGTAAGGAGTGATCTTATGGCAGATACAAAAGTAAAGAAAAAAGGTGGATTAAAGAATTATTTAATTCTAGCTGCAATCTTTTTAGCAGGAATAGGGTTAACGTTCTATTTATGTAATCTTTATAAAGTGTATGATGAATATCAAAAACAAACACCTGTAATTAGAGATACATTATCTGAAATAACAGCAGACGAATTAGAACATTATATTCTAGAAAATCCAACAATAGTAATTTATATGTGTACATCAAGTGATATGGTATGCCGTAATTACGAAAATGGTTTTAAAAAATTAATTAAATCAAAAGAATTACAAGATGAAATAGTTTATTTAAACTTAAGTGATTTAGATCAACAAAAATTTATTGAAGACTTTAATAATAAATATAATTTTAAAGTTAAATTAACTACATTATATCCGGCATTAGTAGTATTTGAAGATGGTAAAATAGCATCAATGCTACAAGGTAATGTTGATGAAGAATTAACAGTAGTTAAAACTAAACAATTTATAGAAATACATAAAATAGGAGAGTAATCTCCTTTTATATTAGGAGGAAAAGTATGAATAATATCGTTTTATATCAACCTGAAATTCCACAAAATACAGGTAATATCATGCGTACATGTGTCGCAACTAATACAAAACTTCATTTAATTAAACCATTAGGATTTAAAGTAGATGATGCATCTTTAAAAAGAAGTGGAGTAAATTATATAGATAAATTAGATTGGCAAATTTATGAAGATTGGGAAGACTTTAAATCAAAAAATGAAGGAACTTATTATTACTTCACAAGATATGGTCATAAGCCACATACTAGTTTTGATTATAATAAGAAAGATGAGAACTTATATTTTATCTTTGGTAAAGAATCAACAGGTATACCAAAAGAAATATTAAAAAAAGATTTAGAACATTGTATGAGAATTCCAATGACTGATAATGTTAGAGCATTAAATGTATCAAATAGTGTTGCAATTGTAATATATGAAGTACTACGTCAACAAGATTATAATGACTTGCTTATGGAAGAACCTCATAAAGGAAATGATTTTCTAGAGAGGGATTAATATGGATAGAAAACAAGAAATTGAAAGAAGTATAATTACTAAGTTTAGAAAACCAATTTGGAGACATTTTATGAAAGCAATTCGTGATTATAAAATGATTGAAGAAAATGATAAAATTGCCGTATGTATTTCAGGAGGAAAAGATTCTTATCTTCTAGCAAAATGTATGGAAGAATTACAAAAACATGGAAATGTTAAATTTGATTTAGTATATATTGTAATGAATCCAGGATATAATGAAGTAAATAATGAAAAGATAATTGAAAATGCTAAATTAATGGGAATACCAATAGAAATATTTAAATCAGATATCTTTAATGTAGTGGATACTCATGCATCTGATTCACCTTGCTATTTATGTGCAAGAATGAGAAGAGGATTCTTATATGATCATGCCAAACAATTAGGTTGTAATAAAATAGCCTTAGGACATCACTTTGATGATGTAGTAGAGACTATTCTTTTATCAATGATGTATGGTGGAGAATATAAAAGTATGATGCCTAAACTAAAAAGTACCAACTTTGAAGGAATGGAATTAATAAGACCATTATACTTAGTAAGAGAAGAAGATATTATAGCATGGAAAAAATATAATAATTTAGAATTTATAAATTGTGCTTGTAAATTTACAGAAAAAGATAATTTAAAAGATTCTAAAAGATTAGAAATTAAAATGTTAATTAAAGAATTAGAAAAGAAAAATAAGAATATTGCTTACAATATTTTTGCATCCAGTGAAAATGTAAATATTGATACAGTACTCGCAACGAAGAAAGATGGAGTAAAAACAACATTCCTAGAAAATTATGAAAAATAATAAGAAGTCAAGTAAACATTTTTGACATCTTTTGTTATTTACTTTATGTCGAAATTATGGTATTTTCAATAATAAGAGGAGTGATAGAATGTTTTGTGGAGAATGCGGAACAAAGAACTCAGGAACATCTCAATTTTGTGAAAACTGTGGCGCAAAACTAGCAGGTGCACCTGAACAACAAGTAAATCCTTCGCAAGGGGAAGAAAATGTTAATAATGTACAAACTAATAATACACAAAATCAAATGCCAAATACTCAAGTTATGGCAACTCAACCAGCAAAACCAATGAGCAAACAAACAAAATTAATATTAACAATCATTGCTGTAATTGTTGTACTATTTGGTGGTGCATACTATTATTTAGGAACATTAGTAACACCTGAAAAAGTAGCAGAAGATTATTTCAATGCTTTAGTTGAATTAGATGCTAAGAAAATTTATAAATTCTTACAAGTAGAACAAACAGACTTTACAACAGAAAAAATGTTTGAAAAAGTAATTAAAAATACTACTGATAAGAGTTCAAAAATGGAAATTGTTAATTATGAAGTAGGGAAAGTTAAATATGATGACTTATCTAAAATGACTGCAAAAGTAACAATTACATATGTAGAAAAAGAGAAAGAAAAATCTCAAACAGTAGATGTAAAACTAGCTAAAGGTAAAGATAAAAAATGGTTATTATATGATCAATGGTTAGTAGTAGCATCTGCATATGAAGTAAAAAAAGATGTTACTGTTAAAGTAGAAAAAGATGCGGAAGTAAAAGTTGAGGGAATTAAATTAGATAAAAAACTAATTAATAAAGAATCATCTACATCATATTATGATTATTACAAAGTACCAGCAATGTTTGGTGGTAAATATAAGTTCAATGTAAAATATAAAAATGGACTTGAAACAGAAGAATTAGTAAATGTAGCATCTGGAGGATATTATGCAAGTCTTTCAGCATCAGCATTAACAAAGAAAACAAAAAATGAAATAAATAAACAAATGGCAGCAGATGTTCAATTATTATATGATTCTGCAATTGCTAAAAAACCATTTGATGAAATTAAATCTAATTTTGAATTTACTGATTGTGATTTAACTAATTTAACATCAGCGTATAATTCATTATCAACAGAATTAGCAAATTCATCTAATCCATTAACAAAACTAAAAGTTAATGAAGCAATAGTATCAAGTATTTATACAAATACTGATGGAACATTTAATATGTCATCAACATTAAAATATGATTACACAGTATCATATCAAAGCAGTGGACAAGCTCAAACACACAGTGACACTGCAACAAACTATGTAACATTTACTTATAAAAAAGTCGATGGAAAATACAAATTAACAAATATTAAATATTTAAAAACATATTTTTCAAGATATTAAGAAAGAAGGAAATAAATAATGGCAAAATTTTGTACAAAATGTGGAAAACCACTAGTAGAAGGAACTACATGTAATTGTGGAAATTCAGAACAACAACCAGTTGTTGAAACATTAAACTTTGAACAACCAAGTATGAAAGATTTTCAACAAGCAAGTAATATGAATCAAACTATGATGAACCAAGCCCAAGTAGGAATGGCTCAACCATCAAAAGCAAAAAACATTTTAAATGATTGTTTAGCAGTAATTAAAGGATTCTTCAAAAAACCAGTTACTACAATTGAGGAAAATGCAGATGATAGTAAATTTACTAATGCTTTAGCACTTGCTGGAGTATTCGCTGTATCAGTTATGGTATTTGTATTAGTAGTATTAGGAGATATTTATAGTACTTTAGAAAAAACTATGACAATTGGTGGTCTTGTAGAAGCACCTGAATTAGAAATTCCATATATTAAAGTTGGACTAATTACATTTATTACAGTTGCAGGTACACTTGCATTAATGGCATTACTTGCATGGTTAATTTTAGCAAAACTATTCAAAGTAAATACAACATACAAAAAAGTATTTGGAATTTATGCAGTATCATCAATTATTTCTGCAGCAGCTGCTTTAGTAGCAACTGTATGTACATTTATTGATTATAGAATAGCTTTTATCGTATTAGGATTAGGAATCGCTCTAAATACTCACTATGTATCAGTAACAATAAAAGCTGCTGGACAAGCAGATGAAAATAAACTTGGATATGTAGTAGTTGTTGCACAATATGTAGCACTATTCGTAGTTGCATTCTTACTATATAAAATCTTCGGAGAAGATTTCACAACTGCCATGGGTTCAATGTCATCATTCGGACTATAAAAATATAATAATTGTTTAAAAAAACTTCTTTTGTCACATTATAGTGATGAAAGGAGTTTTTATTATGGCAAAATACAAAGTAGAAATAACAGGAATTAATACAAAAGATTTACAAACTCTAACACAAGAAGAAATGATTGAATTATTTAAAAGGTATAAAGAAAATGATCAATATGCCAAAGAATTATTAGTAAATGGAAATCTAAAATTAGTATTATCAATATTAAAAAAATATGTATCAAAAACAGATAATCTAGATGACCTATTTCAAATAGGATGTATCGGATTATTAAAAGCAATAGATAATTTTGATTTATCTCATGAAGTTAAATTCTCAACATATGCAGTACCAATGATTCTAGGAGAAATAAGAAGATATATAAGAGATAATAATAGTATAAGAATATCTAGATCACTAAAAGATATAGCGTATAAAACACTAAAAGTAAAAGAAGAAGTATTTAATAAAACAGGAAAAGAACCAACAAATGAAGAGGTTGCTAAAATGTTAAATACTGATTTATATGAAGTAATACTAGCATTAGAATCTTTAAAAGAACCTATAAGTATGTATGAACCAATTTATAATGATGGAGGAGATACTATATATTTATATGATCAATTAGAAGATAAAAAAGCAAATGAAGACGTATCGATGAAACTATCTATAGAAAATGCTATAAATGATTTAAGTGAAAGAGAACAATATATCCTAGATGAAAGATTTATTATTGGTAAAACTCAAATGGAAATAGCAAGTGAACTAAATATAAGCCAAGCACAAGTATCAAGACTTGAGTCCTCCGCTATAAAACAATTAAAAAAAGTATTAAAATAAAATCAATAAAATATACTATTATAGGTGATTATATGCGTCTATCTGATTTACAATCTAAAAAGATTATTAATATAACAGATGGAAAAAGTATAGGTAATATAATAGATGTATATGTAGAAGATAATGGTAGTATTGAATCATTTATAATAGAGACTAATAAAAATTTCTTTTCTTTAAATAAAGAATCAGATATAAAAATAGCTTGGAAAGACATAACTAAAATAGGAGAAGATGTCATACTAGTAAGAACAGTTAATGAAGAAAGTTAAAATAATTTTACTTCTTATCTTACTTGCCAGTATTATATCTTCTTTTTATATTTCCTATTTAGGAACAAAATACAATAAAATACTTTATAACTATATAAATAAAGAAGTAACAAGAACAACAACTAATCTAGTATCTTCCTCTGTAAATGAAGTAGTATCAAACATAAATAATGATATATTATTTGAAATAAAAAAGACTAATGATGAAATATATTCTATTGATTTGAATACTCAAGAAGTAAATAAAATATTAAAGGAGATAAATAACAAAGTATTAAAGAAAGTAAAAGATTTAGAAAAAGGTAAAGTAGAGAATCTAAAACTAGGAAGATATACGGCTATAAAGAATGGACTACT
Source organism: Bacilli bacterium (assembly GCA_016293205.1). Taxonomy (GTDB): domain Bacteria; phylum Bacillota_I; class Bacilli_A; order RF39; family UBA660; genus JAEDES01. Next base: position 72,585 of record JAEDES010000001.1, on the reverse strand, counting down.
ATGTGAATTACCATTATCTTTAATAAAAAATAATATAATAATATCTAATATAGGACCAACTATCCCCATTAAATTATCATTTTCTGGAGGAGTAAAAACAAAGACAAAGAATAAGATTACAAGCTATGGAATTAATAATATTGTTATTGAAGTAAATATACTAGTAGAAATAAAAGAACAAGTAACAATGCCGATATCATCAAAAGAAACTATTATTGAAATAACATCTCCTTTAGTATTAAAGATAGTTCAAGGACAAATACCAAGATATTTTGAAACTGATATAAATACAAATTCTTTACCATCAACTATTTTAACTAATTAAATATCTATGATATAATTAAGATGAGGTGTAGTATATGACAACAATTAAAATAAACGAAGTAGAATATGAAGTAGTAAGAAATGATAATAAATGTATAAATGAAGAAGAATTATCAGTGAAAATAACAGATTACTTTGATAATTTTGATTATATAGTAGGAGATTTTTCTTATGATAAGGTACGTCTTAAAGGATTCTTAGAACCAACAAATTCTAAAAAAACAGAAATAAACGATTACTCAAAACTAGATAAATATATTGAAGCTTACTGTAGTTATGGAGCTAGAATTTTTATTCTTAAAAAAGTTAAAGAAAAAAACTTGAAATAATTTGAAAATATGTTAGAATTATATTATATGAATAATAAAGGGAGGATTTTATTATGGGAAATCAAGAAGTAGAAAAGAAAATTATGTCAATCGTTGCTGAAGACGGATCAATAGAAGAGGTAGAAGTTATCCTTGCATTTGAATTTAAAGATACAAATAAAGAATATGTTATTTATACAAAAAATGAAAAAGACGAAAATGATAACATTACAGTTTATGTATCACACGTAGATCGTTCATCAGGAGAACCAAGATTACTTGGAGTAGAAGACGAAGATGAATGGAATAGAATTAAAGACGTATTACGTGAATTATCAAAAGCAGAATAATAATATTTCGAGGAGGTTTTAAGTATGATTTTTGATCGTATTGAACTTAAAGATCATGATTATGGTACCGTTAAAAAAAGTTCAAAAGTAAGAAAAATTAAGTTTAAATCAGTATCATTCCAAAATATTTCAAGAGTTTGGAATAACTTTAGATTAAAACAATTAGATAAAAAATTAGAAAGAGCTAAAGAAAAAACTCTAAACATGGAATTTGGTATGGGAAGCTTTGATAGAAAAACTGGAGAAGAAATGAGCAAAGCAGAAAGTATGATTTTAAGAAAAACAACTGCTATTGCAAAATTAGAAGCTAAAATCAATTTCTTACAATTTGGAACAGAAGTAACAGACGACTTTGTATCATCTCGTGCTATTAAGATTAAAGATAATATGATGAAAAATATGCGTTATAATGCAAATGCCGCATATTCAATTCCTGATGATAAAAAGGCTGAAATCTTTGCAGTAGAAGAACCAACAACAGAAGATGTTATTGCTGCTGCTAAAAAAGGTGTTGACGATGCTTTAAATAGAATTATGAAAAAGAAACCAGTTACACCTACAAAAGAAACTACTTCCCAAGAAGCAGAAACTGCTCCTGTAATTAAAGCTCCAACTAAAGAAGAAATTAGAAAAACTGTAGATGAAATGTTTGCTGAAGAACAAAAGAGAAGAGAACAAGCAACAGAAGCATCTACTGAGACTGTTGTAGAACAAGAACAAGCAACAGAAGCATCTACTGAGACTGTTGTAGAACAAGAAGAAGTTAGAGAAGAAGTTAAAAAAGGATTAGATAAAGTAGAAGTTACTCCAACTGTTGGAAAGAAAGAAGTTGCTGAAACAATCGATACTGAATTAGGAAAGATTGATGTAGTACCAACAGTTAAGAAAGATGATGTTGCAGATACAATTCAAGATGAATTATCAAAAATAGTTGTAACTAAGAATCAAAGCAATAAAGTTAATCCATATATTAACGAGGATGGTACATATAGAATGAAAAAAGAAGATATAGATGATGATTTCAGAGTTACACGTGTAGCTATGAGTGATAGAGAAAAACGAATTGAAGATATGAGAAATCAACATCTTACAGTTCAAACTGCATTTGTTAGAAGTATGCAATTAATTAAAGAAAATTTAGATAAACAAGCTGAAGAAGAAAAGAAACAAGCTGCTGCTAAAGAAGAAAAACCTGTAATACCAGCAGAACCAGTTGCTAGAGAAATGCCAGAAGTAGCTCCAGTAAGAACTCCAGTAGAAGAAGTTAAAGCTTTAACTGCTGCAGTTGATAAAGCTACTACTAAAGATGACTTAGCATCAATTATGGAAAGTGTTACAAGACTTCAAAAAGAACAAGCTGCTGCTAAATCAAGAGAAGCAGAAATTGCTGCAAATGAAGAAGCATTAAAAGCAGAAAAAACTAAAGCAGTTGAAGAATTATTAGCATACCAAGCTTCACTTCAAGCCGATATACAAACTCGTAGACAAGGGTTAACAGAAAGAGAAGCACATAACAATGCTATGGCTCAAGAAATTGACTCAATTAGACAAGTAATGGGAAGACGTTAAGTCTTCTTTTTTTTTGCATATAATTAAATATGAAAAGTTTATTAATGTATATGTATAATTTAAAGGATATAAATATTTATAAAAATAGAGACTATATAAAAATAAAAGAAGATAATAAAGAATATATCCTCTATAAAATATATAATCCACAAAGAATAATAGAAATTAATAATATATTAAAAAATCAAACAGAATATTATAAAATAGTAGAAAATATAAATAATGAAATAATAACTATATATCAAGATAATTATTATGTATTATTAGAAATAAATACAAAATGTTTAATACAAAGTAATAACATTATTTTAAATAATAATGAATATTCAAATTATCAAATAAATCAAAGTAATTGGATTTATCTATGGACTAAAAAAAATGACTATTATGAATCTATAAGTATAAATAATAATTATATAAAAGAAACAATAAATTACTATATAGGCCTAGCCGAAAATGCTATAGAATTCATTAAATACAATGATATTTATACAAATAATCTATTTATATGTAATTGTAATAAAAATGATTTAAATAACCCGTTAAATATTGTTTTAGACTGTAAAGAAAGAGAAGTAGGGGAATTAATAAAAAGAGATTTCTTTTATAATAATATATCAATAGAAAATATAAGAACTAACCTAGGTAATTATGATATAAAAAAAATAATAGCAAGATTATTATATCCAAACTATTACTTTGATATAGTAGACGAATTTATAAATAATAAAGTAGACGAAAACAAATTAAAAAAAATATTAAGCAAGCAAACAAAATATGAAGAATTAATAAAAGAAATATCAAAATATGATCAAAATATTATAATTCCTAATTGGATCAAAAAAGACAAGTAATATTACTTGTCTATATTTCTTACTTCTTTTACTTCAGGAATTTCATTTATAATTAATTCTTCAATTCCATCTTTTAGAGTTATATCCATCATTGCACAATCTGCACATGCACCAAGTAGTTGAACATATACAATATTATCTTCATACTTGATAAACTCTAAGTTTCCTCCATCATTTATTAAGAATGGACGAATCTTATCAATAAGAGCTCTTATTTTTAATTCAATATTTTCTTCCATATTAATCACCAAAAAACATTATAACATAAATAAATAGTAAAGGAAATAATTCCTTGTTATATAATGAAAAAAATGATATAATACTAACCAGAAGGTGTATTAGATGTCAAAGTATAAAAAAGGAGAGATTGTTTTCGGTTGTGTAACCGGAATCGAGAAGTACGGAATCTTCGTAAATCTTGACGAATACTATAGTGGACTAATTCATATATCAGAAGTATCAAACGCTTTTGTCAGAAATATTCATGACTATGTAAAAGTAGGGGAAACAATAAAGGTAAAAGTATTAGAAGAAGATGAAAAAACACATCAAGTAAAACTAAGTATTAAAGATTTTGATTACCGTATAGGAAAGAAAAAAATAGAGAAAATTCAAGAAACTGAACATGGATTTACTACATTAGAATCCAAATTAGGTGACTGGATTGAAGAAAAGTACAAAGAAATAACAAAAAAATAGCAAAAAAAACAAAAAAAGCGTTGACAAAGTATCTATAAATTGATATATTTAATTACGTCAACTGATTTGTTTCGGGCGATTAGCTCAGTTGGTTAGAGCACCTGCCTTACAAGCAGGGGGTCACAGGTTCGAGTCCTGTATCGCCCACCATTTGCCGAAATAGCTCAATTGGTAGAGCAACTGATTTGTAATCAGTAGGTTACGGGTTCAAGTCCTGTTTTCGGCACCATTTTTTTTGGAGAGGTAGCGAAGAGGCTAAACGCGACAGACTGTAAATCTGTTCTCATTGAGTTCGATGGTTCGAATCCATCTCTCTCCACCACTTTTTAAAGATTGCCTCGTAGCCAAGCGGTAAGGCATCAGACTTTGACTCTGACACGCGTTAGTTCGAATCTAACCGAGGCAGCCAAATTAAATTTATATGATCTGTTAGCTCAGTCGGTAGAGCATTTGACTTTTAATCAAAGGGTCATGAGTTCAAATCTCATACAGATCACCATTTATGTGCCTGAGTGGCGGAATTGGTAGACGCACAGGACTTAAAATCCTGCGAGATTCAACCCTCGTGCCGGTTCAAGTCCGGCCTTAGGCACCATTTTAAAATTATCTTATTATATAAGTTAATTATAGATACATAGAAAATTAACAACCTTGACACAACAAAAAAGACTGTGTTATAATCAATTTACGTCTTAAGACGTTAATGGAGGAATACCCAAGTCTGGTTGAAGGGACCGGTCTTGAAAACCGGGAGGTCGTGCAAGCGGCGCAGGGGTTCGAATCCCTTTTCCTCCGCCATTTAATATCGCGGGATGGAGCAGTTCGGTAGCTCGCTGGGCTCATAACCCAGAGGTCAGAGGTTCAAATCCTCTTCCCGCAACCAATTTAGTTATGGTCTCATGGTGCAGCTGGTTAACACGTCTGCCTGTCACGCAGAAGATCGCGGGTTCGAGTCCCGTTGAGACCGCCATTATTTTTGGCTTCATAGCTCAGTCGGTAGAGCAAGGGACTGAAAATCCCTGTGTCGCTGGTTCGATTCCCGCTGGAGCCACCAGTTTTTTTATACCTGACTAATTACAAGTCATGCGCTCGTAGCTCAGTTGGATAGAGTGTTTGGCTACGAACCAAAAGGTCAGGGGTTCGAATCCCTTCGAGCGCACCATTAATCGGGAAATGGCTCAACTTGGTAGAGCACTTGGTTTGGGACCAAGGGGTTGCAGGTTCAAATCCTGTTTTCCCGACCATGTAGAATTTACTCAGAGAAATCTGAGTTTTTTTATATATAAAAAGAAGAAGACTTACTCATCTTCTTTTTCTTTTGTTAATTCTATTATACTAGTAACTAAATCATCAACAACACTTAAATTATTACTTTCAAGAGAATCATTTAAATACAATCCCTTAGTAATTATCTCATCAGCAAGATTCTCTTCAACATCCTCAATTACATCAAACTCTAAATAAACATCTTTATTTTCTGGTTCCATTTTCAAAAACCTCAACTTGTTCTAAAGAACTAAGTTCTGCCATCATAGCAGCTTTCTCAGCATCATTACCATATTTATTTTTAAAATCTCCTGCATAACGCTTACCAGATTTTAAGAAACTTCTTACAAAATCTAAACTAGTCATAAATATATAAGGACTACCATTACGACGATTTATTTCATCTAGTTTCATAATAGTCTTTTCGTTAGCATTAATAAGTTCAATTAAATTAACTATTCTTTTAATTCTTGATAATCCAATAAAATAAAATTCTTTCTCTCTGAAACTACTACGATCAGGATAATAATTAAATACTTTAATACTATTATTAAAACTTTTAATCTCATTCATAGTCATATCAAAAATTTTTGTGAAGAATAAGAATTTCTCATCAGTTTTTAATCTATCAATATCAATCTTTTCAACTTCACCAGTTTGAAAATCATATACATCAAAGTCTCTATAAATTTCATCGATATTTTTTATAGAAGATTGTCCTTTTAATCTTAATCGTTCCATAAAACTATATCGTTTTCCATTAGGAGAATATATTTGTTTTAATTGTGGATACTTGACTAATATTTCAGGATGAGCTTTTATAATACTATCTAAAGATTCAACATTGAATCTTTCTTTAGCCATTCTTTGTTTTCTTACATTACCAAGTTTAGTTGCTGTTTCTTCTTGAAATGTTGTAACAATAGAGTTTGATACAACTGTTGTAAGTTCATTAATCATATTTGAACAAAACTTCTTTAGAATTCTTTCCGTTTGTCTCCATCCATAATAATTAGAATCACTCTCAATCTCTGTATGAATATAATTAGTTTTATATTCATCATACTTATCATTTGATAAATAATTAGAGAATAACTGCATCTTAATATAATTAAATGTTTCTAAAGTAAATTCTCCATTAGAAGTATGAAATGCTTGAGAACTATGTTTAACTTCATGACAAACAGTATGAATTATAGACATATAATTAGGTAGACCCGTATCTTTTGTAACTTTATCTAAAGCATAATCACGACTAACATTTATAACACTAGAGTTTCCATAGCTACAACCTCGTTCACCAGGAGAAATTTTATCTCCACGCATATCATAATTAGTAAGATAAACTGCAACAGGTGGAATCTTTAAATCCTTAACTGCACTATAAGCAGCATATCTTGCCATAAATTCTCTAGCATAATAACCTTTATTACAATCCTGATTATTCATTATATAACTAAAAAGATTATCAACAAAGTTCTTAACAGTATCACTATCATTTTCAATTTGTGTTTCTGCAAAACGAATAAGTAAATCTGAAGCTGTTTGTCCAGGTTGACTAATTAATTTTTTTAATTCATTATTCGCATTAATTGTCGCTTGTCTTTTAGTAATACTTAGATTTTTTACTTGATCATCAGAAAATACTTTCTCAATATTACCTTTTCTAAATAGTATAGAATCAAATACAATACTTCTATTAGTTGCATGAACACTATATAAAAAATCTCTATAGGCAGTTAATTCTTGTTTATTTAAAACCCATGGAGTAGAGTTTAAAGTCTTAACAATATAATTATCTAAAGCATCTAATAAAGCAAGATCATTAAGTTTACAATCCTTATCTTTTCTAGAAAATTTATCTAAAATAATTCTTCTATATCTACTAGGATTACTAAGTAAGGCTTTAAGTTCATCTTCTTTATAATTGTTTACAAGTCTTCCATTAAAACTCATATCATCACCTTAATTAAATTGTATCATAAAAAAGAGAAAATCTAATAAGATTTTCCCCAAACAACTATATCTTCTGCATCTTTTCCACAACATGCACATTTAGATCTAACTTTAGGTTGGTTAAATGGTATACATCTAGAACCAAATCCACCAGTTTCTGCTTTAATAATATCTTCACATTCACTATTACCACACCATGGTGCTTTAATAAATCCAATTTTATCTTTAGCAATTTCTTTCATTTCGTCTAATGTATTTGCAAAATAAACATGACTATTTAAGAATTTAGAAGCTTTATTATACATATCAGTCTGAATAGTTTCTAATAATTCTTCTAACTTAGTTTCAATTTCTTCCAATTTAACAGTAATCTTTTCACCATTATCACGTCTACAAATAACGCATTCTCCATTTTCAATATCTCTAGGTCCAATCTCAATACGAGTAGGGATACCTAAAATTTCTTGTTCAGAGAATTTAAATCCAGGTGATTTTTCACTATCATCAATCTTAACACGAATACCATGTTTCTTTAATCTATCATATAATTTATTAGCTTTATCTAATACACCTTCTTTATGTTGAGCGATAGGTATAACCATAACTTGAGTAGGCGCAATTCTAGGAGGTAAAACTAATCCTGAATCATCACCGTGTACCATGATAATTGCTCCAATAATACGAGTAGACATTCCCCAAGATGTTTCATAAGCACTATGTAAATTATTCTCTTTATCTAAATATTTAATATCAAATGAATCAGGAAATGCATTTCCAAAGAAGTGACTAGTACCAGATTGTAAAGCTTTACCATCATGCATCATAGCTTCAATAGTATAAGTATCTTGAGCTCCTGCAAACTTTTCACTTTCAGTTTTTCTACCACCAATAAGTGGAATTGCTAAATCCTTAGTAACAAAGTCATAATAAACATCAAACATCATTTTAGTTCTTTCTTCGGCTTCTTCATAAGTAGCATGAAGAGTATGTCCTTCTTGCCATAAGAATTCTCTTGAACGCAAAAATGGTCTAGTAGTTTTTTCCCATCTAAGTACTGCATTCCATTGATTCCATATTAATGGTAAATCTCTATATGATTTAACAACTTTTTGCCAGTGATCACAAAATAAAGTTTCTGAAGTAGGTCGAATACAAAATCTTTCTTCAAGTTTTTCCAACCCACCATGAGTTACCCAAGCAACTTCCGGAGCGAACCCCTCAATATGATCTTTTTCTTTTTGTAATAAACTTTCAGGGATTAAAACAGGTAAATAAACATTTTCAACTCCAGTTTCTTTAAATCTAGCATCTAAGTTTTTTTGAATGTTTTCCCAAATAGCATATCCATTCGGTAAATAATTAAGACATCCTTTAACACTAGAATAATCACATAACTTCGCTTCTTTTACAACATCTGTATACCATTGTGCAAAATCTTCATTACGTGATGTAATTGCCTGTACAAATTTCTTTTCATTTGCCATAATAAAAACTCCTTCCAATAAAATAATTTTATCATAAAAATATCAAAAATTTTCATATAATTACTAGGTGATTATATGAAAAAACTATTAATAATTTTTCTTCTATTAATAACTATCCCAGTAAATGCATCATCAATTGTAATGGATATAGATTCAAAAAGAATTTTATATGAAGATAATAAAGATGACCAAAGATTAATCGCATCAATCACAAAGATTATGACTGCAATTATCACAATAGAAAATAATCCAGATTTAAATAAAAAAATAACCGTAGGAGAAGAAGTATTAACAATGTATGGAACAAGTATTTATCTACAATTAGGGGAACAAATATCTATAAAAGATTTATTATATGGACTCATTCTAAGAAGTGGAAATGATGCTGCTTTAGTACTAGCAATTAATACATCTAAAACAGAAGAAAATTTTGTAAAATTAATGAATAAAAAAGCAAAAGAACTAAATATGAAAAATACTATCTTTCAAAACTCCCATGGTCTAGATGAAGTAACTCAAAATAAATCAACAGCTTATGATATGGCCTTACTTTCAGCATATGCATATAAGAATCCAATCTATAAAGAAATATCTAGTACTAAAAGATATCAAACTAAAACAAATGATAAATCATATATTTGGTATAACAGAAATAAATTACTAACTACTTATAAATATGCAACAGGAGGGAAGAATGGATATACTCCATCATCTGGAAGAACACTTGTAACAACTGCCTCTAAAAATAATTTTAATTTAACAGTAGTAACACTAAATGATCCTAATGAATATGAAACACATGAATATTTGTATAATAAAGCATATTCAAACTATAAGAACTATACTATTATTGATAAAAATACTTTCTACATAGATAAAAACTTCTATAATGAACATCTCTATCTAAAAGAATCTTTTATTTATCCATTAAAAGAATCAGAATTAAATCAAATAACCACAAGAGTAGAACTAGTAAATACAAATAAACAAGTAGGGCAAATAAAGATCTACCTCAAAAACAATCAAATAGGAGAAGTACCAATTTATAAGAGAAAACTAAAACAAAAAGAAGAATCTCCTTTTAAGAAATTCTTCTCTAAATTAAAATCTTTATTTACTTTCTAATCTGAAGAAATTAATACTTGGTCTACAAAATAATCTAAATCCAGGACCATTAGTTCCCATACCACTAGAAATGTATAATTTTGTATTATTTATTTTATAGTATTCTTGATCATATTTTTTTGAGCCTTCAGCTTTACTTAAAGCACCTATAAAAGGAATACGAATATTACCATTATGTGAATGACCTGCTAAAACTAAATCATTATTATAAAGCATCATTTCATCAACTGAATCAGGTTCATGAACTAAACTAATTGTATAAATATTAGAATTATGTCCCTCTAATGAAAAATATTCATAAGCTTTATTAACATCTTGTCTTCCACTTAAATTACTATCAAGTCCAACTAATAATATTTCTTCATCTCCATCATTATATATAACTTCATAATTATTATTTAAAATTGTAAAACCACTTTGATTCATTATAGTAGTGAACTCATCACCATCTTCTTCACCACTAACTGCATATTTACCAAGTTTTGTTTTAATTCTACTTAAGTATTTATTAATCATTTCAATTTCATCAGAACTTACTTTATATTCTTTGTCGATTAAGTCTCCTGTAAACAAAACTAAATCTGGATTACGTTCGTTTATTTCCTTAACCATTTTTTTTAATTGTTTTTCAAAAAAAGTTGTTCCATAATGCAAATCACTAAATTGAATTATCTTTGTTCCGCTAAAATCACTTGGTATTTTATCATTTTTAATTCTATCTTCTTTAACAATCATCATTGTATTAGAAACATAAGTAGTATAAGTATAGAATAATAAGAATCCTGTTACAATCATTATAACTATCTTAAAACCTAGAATAATTATCTTTTTTCTTTTTTCACGTTTTTCTTCTTGAATGATTTCATTTTGCTTTTGTTGATTTAATTCTTCTCTTGTCATATCATCACCAATTATATCTTATCAAAAATTATAAAAACTTACTAGATACTTAAAAACTTATTTACAAATTACAAGTAAATCAGTTATCATTAAAATGGTGATAAAAATGAAATATGATGTAATTATAGTAGGAGCAGGACCAGCCGGTTTATTTACTGCTTACGAACTAATAACAAAAAATGACAAACTGAAAATTGCAATGATTGATAAAGGATTTAGAGTTAAAAAAAGAGTTTGTCCAATGAATAAAAATGGAGTACCTTGTCAAAACTGTAATCCGTGTGCAATACTTGCAGGATATGGTGGAGCAGGAACATTCTCTGATGGAAAACTTAACTTTATTCCAAGACTTGGTAAAAGTGATTTAACTAAATATATGCCTGAAAGTGTTGCCAACAAGTTAATTGATGAAACAGAAGAAATCTTCAATAAATTTAATATGGATGCAGAAGTTTATCCAAGTAATATGGACGAAGCTAATGAAATTAAAAAGAAAGTAGCTATTGCTGGAGCAAAACTTTTAGTAATTAAACAAAAACATTTAGGAAGTGATCACCTACCAGAATATATTGATGGTATTTGTGATTATTTAACTAATAAAGGTGTAGACTTAATTGACCATGCAGACGTAACTGATATTAAAACAATTAATCAAGAAGAACATGAAGTAACATATAAAATAGGAAAAAAAGAAACTACACTAACATCAAGAAAAGTAGTAGTAGCACCTGGTAGAACTGGAGCTAAATGGATTCAAGAACTTGCAGATAAATATAATATTCCATATCTATCTCAAAGTATTGAAATTGGAGTAAGAGTTGAAGTAAGAAAAGAAATCATGCAAGAAATAACAGATATAATTTATGATCCAACTATCTTCATAAAAACAAAAACATACGGTGATGAAATAAGAACATTCTGTACTAACCCAGGTGGATTTGTTGCCAAAGAAAACTACTATGGATTTATCTGTGTAAATGGTCATGCTTTAAAAGAAATCAAAAGTAATAATACAAATTTTGCTTTTATTTCAAAAGTTCATTTAACTGAGCCGGTAACAAATACACGTCTTTATGGAGAATCAATCGCAAGAATTGCAAATGTTTTAGGAGATGGAAAACCAATCATTCAATCTCTAAAAGATTTAAAGAATGGACGTCGTAGTGAATGGCATAGAATCAATAAAGGATTTATTGAACCAACATTAAAAGATTGTGTTGCAGGAGACTTAGCATTAGTTTTACCACACAGAATAATTTCAAATATTTTAGAAGGTTTAGAAACATTAGATAAAATAATTCCTGGAGTTGCCAATGATGATACATTACTATATGGACCAGAAATTAAATTCTTCTCAAATGAAATTGAAACAGATAATAACTTCAAACTAGAAAATGATAATATTTATTTCATTGGAGACGGAGCAGGCAAAGCCGGAAATATTGTAACAGCAGCAGCTACAGGTTTAGTTGCCGCAAGAGATATCTTAGAAAAGGAAGGAAAAAATGGAAAATAAAAATATGGTATTAACAGTAGGAATAATATTATTAGTAATTATTGCATCAGTAATAATGCTAGCAGTAACAAAAAAAGAGGAGAAAGTTGAGGAAAACATGTTGAATATTAACTTTGAAGTTGAAGGAAATGAAGCAACTCTAGATTATCAAACAGAAAACCCAGTAGTTGCATTATACATCGAAGGATATGGAGCAGTAGTAGCAGAATTATATCCATCAATTGCACCAAATACAGTAAACAATTTTATTTCATTAGTAAAAAGTGGATTCTATGACAACAATACATTCCACAGATTAATGGAAAGATTTGTATTACAAGGTGGAGATCCAACAGGAACAGGACAAGGTGGACCTGGATATCATATCAAAGGTGAATTTACATCAAATGGATTTAAAAATGATTTAAAACACACTGAAGGAATCTTATCTATGGCAAGAGGACCAAAACCAGATTCAGCAGGAAGTCAATTCTTCATTGTTTATGGTTTAGCTCAACACTTAGATGGAGACTATGCTGCATTCGGTAAAGTAATTGATGGAATGGATACAGTTAAATTAATTGAAAAAATGGAACATGTAACAAATACTGAAACAGGAAAACTTGCTAAGAACTTAGTTTTAAAGAAAGCTTTAGTAGATACAAAAGGTAAGACTTACCCAGAACCAGAAAAAATAGAAGACTAAAATAAAAGAATAGATTTTTATCTATTCTTTTTTAATGCCTTACTAATAATATCAGGATAGTCAGTTATATAAACAACATCATCACAATTATCATCTAATTCTTCCGTAACTTTATCTAAATCTTGCTTAGATTTAATTGTCCATACCAGAACTAATTTATTTTGATTAATCGCTTCAGCAACAAACTCTTTATCAACGACATCTTTTCTAATACCAATACCATCAAAATAATCTATATATTTTAAACTTTCCTCATCCCTTACTAAAATAGAACAAAAAGCATCAGGCATCTCACTTTTAAAATAAAGTAGAGAAGTAGGATCATCACTTTGAAAAACTATATTTGAAGTATCTTTTTCTTTAAAAAATTTCTTAAGAGAATCAACATATCTTAAAACATTGTCTCCAAACTTTAAATCCAAAAGAATTTTTTTATCTCCAAATAATTTCATCGCATCACTTAAACTTATAATACTATAACTATCTCCATTTAATCCTCTAATTCTTCTTAGCATTTCTCGTCCATCTTTATCAAATATTAAATCAAAATAATTAACTTTCTCATCTTTTACATAAATAAAACTACTTGCCTCAATATCAGCACTCATCATTTCAGAAATATTTTGATTACCATTAGCAGTTAAAACATCATCATCATGTGATAAATAAAGTTTTCCATCTAAACTCATTCTAACATCAACTTCAATATAATCAACTTCATTATTTTCACTTGCCAAAACAATAGATTCTTTTGTATTTTCAATTGCCAAAGAAGAGTCTCCTCGATGTGCGCCAATTAAATAGTCAGTCATCGTAGCATTCTCATCAACTGGTTGCCTCATTTCACTATGAAAACCAATACCACTACCAATAAGTGCTATAGTACTTCCATATACAATAATATTTTTAACTGACTTAATTAATTTCATCAAAAAACTCCTTTGACTGTATATTTTACCATAAAAAAAAGTAATTTCAAAATTACTTTTCTAAATACTCAATTGGCTCATCTGGTTTAAGTGAAACTCTTAATACCTTTTGAGCTTTTTCTCCTACTTGTCTATATTTAACTCCACAACTATCAAATAATAATTTAGAAGCAACGTTTCCTTCAGTACCATTATATTTATCTGATAAATAAATTACTTCTGAAATACCTGCTTGAATGATTGCTTTTGCACATTCATTACATGGAAATAAATCAACATATATTTTAGAACCACGTAAATCTTTTCTTGTACCAGGATAATTTAAAATAGCATTAAGTTCTGCATGACATACATATGGATATTTTGTATCATTTTGACATTTTCCTTCGCGATTCCAAGGAAATTTATCATCATCAAAATTATTAGGAGTACCATTATACCCAATAGATAAAATTCTATTCTCCTCACTTACAATACATGCTCCAACTTGTGTAGATGGATCTTTACTTCTTCCTGCAGATAGTTTTGCAATACCAATAAAAAACTCATCCCAACTTAAATAATCTTTTCTCTTATTACCAAGAATTTTTTTATCTAACATATTTAACCCTCCATTTATTAAAGTATAACACACAAATTATAGAAAGATATATACTTTTATAATTATAAAAATTATGTTATATTAAACGAAAGTAATGGAAGTAGGCGATGTTATGAAAGAAACACTATCTAATGTAAAATTTGCATATAATTATATTAAGGATCAAAAAATAAGGATTCTAGGTCTTATAGTAACAAGTATTTTTAATGTAATAATAAGCGTAATACTACCAATATTAAGTGCCAATATAATTGTTAATTTAACAGATAATAAATTGTATCAAGTATTAAATATTTCAGTAGTCATTTTATTAATAGAACTAACAAGAAATATATTTAATTATATTGGTCGTATGTCAGCTCAAAGAATTCATCGTGAAGGATTTAAAAGAATTCAAATTCATTTAGGAAAAGAAATCTTAAAAATAGAAAATAAATGTCTAGATGCTTCTTCATCTGGAGTATTTATCCAAAGATTAACGTCTGATACTACAAGAATTGCCGATGTCTTTACAGTATTATTTATTCATATGACAAATATAATATCTGATATTGGTATTTTTGGAGCCGTATTTTTAATTAGTAAACCAGCATTCTTCTATTTATTAGTAATGGTTATTTTATTATATTTTGTGGAAAATAAACGCGTTATTACAAGAAATGAAAATGATAAAGCATTCCGTAAGAAGAATGAAAGAGTTGCAGGATTCATTAGTGAATTAGTAAGAGGAGCAAGAGACATAAAAATGTTAAATGCTGAAAATAGTTTTACAACTGAATTAACTGAGAAAATAACTGAATTAAATAATGATCGTTATAAAATGGGTAAAACTGATCGTACTTATGCTTTAGTAAGAGGATTCATGATGGACTTCTTCGATGCAGGTATGATTTTCTTATTAGTGTATTTAATTATGGCAAATCAACTTCCTATTGCAACAGCCTTAGTAGTACATAATTATATGTCTAGAGTAACACCTATAATTAATTATGTAAGTATGTTATTAGAAAATTTAAAAGACTTTAATTTATCATCATCTAGAATATTTAAAATTATTAATTCAGATGAATTTAAAAAAGAAGAATTTGGTAATGAATCAATTCCAAAAGTAAAAGGAGATTTTGAATTTAAAAATGTATCATTCTCATACAATGGAAAAGATAAGGTATTAGACAACATTAGTTTTAAAGTTAATGCAAATGAAACAGTTGCCTTTGTAGGTAAGAGTGGTTCCGGTAAAACAACAATCTTTAATTTACTATGTAAGATGTATGATATTAAAGATGGAGAAATTACAATAGATGGAAGAGATATTAACAAGTTAACTAAAGATACTATTAGAGGAAATATAACAATTATTAGTCAGTCTCCATATATATTTAATATGAGTATTAAAGATAATCTACGTCTAGTAAAACAAGATGTAACAGATGAAGAAATTAAAGAAGCTTGTAAACTAGCATGTCTTGATGAATTTATAAATAATCTAACTGATGGATATGACACAATTGTTGGAGAAGGTGGCGTTAATCTTTCTGGTGGACAAAGACAAAGACTTGCTATTGCAAGAGCACTAGTTCAAAAGACTGAAATTATTTTATTTGATGAAGCAACTTCTGCACTAGATAATGAAACTCAAGAAAAAATTCAAAGAGCAATTGAAAATCTTCAAGAAAATTATACAATTCTAATTATTGCGCATCGATTAAGTACCGTAATTAATAGTGATAGAATTTTATTCTTAGATGATGGAAAGATTATAGCAGAAGGAACTCATAAAGAATTATTAAATAATTGTGAAGAATATAAAAAACTTTATGAAAAAGAAATGTCAGAGTAAAAAAGACCTAAAACTATTGAAAAATAAAGAAAAATATTATATAATCTTAACCAGATGCGAGGAATCTGAAGAGTAAATATGATTCTTTTATAGAGAGTTCATGTTAGGTGAAAATGAACAAAGATAAGTATTGAAGGTAGCAGAGGAGCATAAATGTTGAAATAGTAGTAAATATTTACGGAAGTTCACGTTAAGAATATTAAGATATCGAAAGATATAAAATAAGGTGGTACCACGAGCATTTCGTCCTTTGGGATGAGTGCTCGTTTTTTATTTAGAGAAGGAGGGATAAAATGGAAAGTATCATCAATATCTTTCATTTTATCTCTAACGTACTCGTCTACACGTACCGAGTATAAATAAAATAAAAGAAAGAGAGGAAAGATAAAATGTTAGATACAAAATATAATCATTTAGAAATAGAAAAAGATAAATATGAAACATGGAAATCAAAAGGATATTTTAATGCTGATAGTAAGAGTGATAAAACTCCATACTGTATCGTTATTCCACCACCAAATGTTACTGGTAAATTACATTTAGGACATGCATACGATACTGCAATTCAAGACATCATTATTCGTTACAAAAAATTACAAGGATATGATGTTTTATGGTTACCAGGTATGGACCACGCAGCTATCGCAACAGAAGCAAAAGTAGTTAAAAAATTAAAAGATCAAGGAATTGACAAGTATGAATATGGTAGAGAAAAATTCCTAGAAGCTTGTTGGGATTGGACACATGAATATAGTGACAATATTAGACAACAATGGGCTAAACTTGGTCTAGCAGTAGATTATACAAAAGAAAGATTTACTTTAGATGAAGGACTAAATAAAGCAGTTACTAAAGTATTTGTAGATTACTATAATAAAGGATTAATCTATCGTGGAGAAAGAATTATTAACTGGGACCCAGCTGCCAAAACAGCTTTATCAAATGAAGAAGTTATTTATAAAGATGTAGAAGGAGCATTCTACCATTTAAAATATAAAATAGTTGGAACAGAAGATTTCTTAGATGTAGCAACTACACGTCCAGAAACATTATTTGGAGATACAGCTGTTGCTGTTAATCCAAGTGATGAAAGATACAAACACTTAATTGGTAAGAAAGCAATTCTTCCAGTAGTAAATAAAGAAATTCCAATTATTGGAGATGAACATGCAGACCCAGAATTTGGAACAGGAGTTGTTAAAATTACACCAGCTCATGATCCTAACGATTTTGAAGTTGGAAATAGACATAACCTTGAAAGAGTAGTAGTAATGAATGAAGATGCTACTATGAATGAAAATGCTGGTAAATACTGTGGATTAACAAGAGAAGAATGTCGTGAACAATTATTAGTAGATTTAAAAGAAGCAGGTCTATTATTAAGTATTGAAAAAATGACACATAGCGTTGGTCACTCAGAAAGAACTGGAGTTATGGTTGAACCATACTTATCAAAACAATGGTTTGTTAAAATGAGACCACTTGCTGATCACGTATTAGATAATCAAAAAAATAAAGATACAAAAGTTAATTTTGTACCTACAAGATATGAAAAGACAATGAACCACTGGATGGAAATTACATATGACTGGTGTATCTCTCGTCAATTATGGTGGGGACATAGAATTCCTGCTTGGTATAGAGGAGAAGAAGTATACGTAGGTATGGATTCACCTGAGGGAGAAGGATGGGTTCAAGATAATGATGTATTGGATACTTGGTTCTCATCTGCACTATGGCCATTCTCAACTCTAGGTTGGCCGGAACAAACAGAAGATATCAAAAGATACTTCCCAACAGATGCCTTAGTAACAGGATATGACATCATTCCATTCTGGGTTAACAGAATGACATTCCAATCACTTGAATTAAACGGAGTACGTCCATTCAAAGACTGTATCATCCATGGATTAATTCGTGATAAAGAAGGAAGAAAATTCTCTAAGAGTTTAGGTAATGGAATTGATCCAATGGATATGATTGAAAAATATGGAGCAGATTCTTTAAGATATTACTTAACAACAGATGTAGCTCTAGGTACAGATGTACGTTTCGATGAAGTTAAAATTTCTTCAACTTGGAACTACATTAATAAAATCTGGAATGCTGCTCGTTTCGTATTAATGAATATTGAAGATTTAGAAAAAATAGAATTCAAAGATCTAAAATATCAAGATAAATGGATTTTAACTAAATATGAAAATATTGTAAAAAGTGTAACTAAACATATGGATAAGTATGAATTCAATTTAGCATCAGCAGAACTATATAACTTCGTATGGGAAGACTTCTGTAGTAGTTATATTGAACTTGCAAAAACTTCACTTGATAACAATACTACTAAATCAATCCTATACACAGTATTATTAGGGATATTAAAGATGCTAAATCCATTCATGCCATTCGTAACAGAAGAAATCTATTCAATGTTACCAATTAAAGAACAAGAATCTATTATGTTAGAAACTTATCCAAAATATGATAAGAAACTAATCTTTAAAGATGAAATGTTAGCAGTAGAAGAAGTATTAAAAGATATAGTAGCAATTCGTAATTTAAAAGCTAATAATAAAATTACAAAAGAAGCTAAATTAACTTTAAATATTTCAGATGAAAACTTTAAATCAATATATTATCAACAATTAAAAATAAATGAAGAATTAATTATAGATAATCCATCAACTGATTTAACACCATCAAATTATAAATCTAAATATATTGATATTACATATTACACAGAAACTAAGCCAGTAGATACAAAAGCATTAGAAGAAGAAATTAAGAAATTAGAATCATCAATCGCTCGTCGTCAAAATCTTTTATCTAATGAAAATTATGTAAATAAAGCTCCTGCTAATATCGTAGAAATGGATCGTAAAAAATTAGAAGAAGAACAAGAAAAACTTGCAAACTTAAAAGCTCAAATGTAAGACAAGACTATCTTGTCTTTTTCTTTTTATCTAATAGACAAAAATCTTCAAATATTTTATAATTAAATAAAATAAAGAGGTGTGTAAAAATGACAAAAGCTAATCAATTAGTAAAGACATCTAGTTTGATTTATTTAATAGGTGCCTTTGCAATTATTCCATATGAAACATTGTTAGGAGGAATTCTTCTAACAGTAGGAGTTTTACTTTTATCATACAGCATCTTAAGTATTGAAGATTTAATATCTAAAAAAGGAATTATTACTGCTTTAGCAATTCTTGCTATCTTCTTAGGTGCAATTCCAGCAGTCTTCTTATTTATGGCCGTTAATGAGATATCTTCCTATAAAAAGAACTCAATGAATTCTCCACCAGAAGATGAAATATCAAGTGAAGCTAAAAGAATTGATTTATTATTAAAAATAGGTCTAGGTATGGTAATTATATCGGGTATCTTATTCGCAACATCAACATGGAAATCATTCCCAGATATTTTAAAATTAATTATTCTAATTATTATGGGATTTGGATTCTTAGGGTTATCTAATTTCTCAGAAAATACTTTAAAAATTGAAAAGACAACAAAAGCATACTATGTATTAGGATTAACATTCTTCTTATTAACATGGATTGGAATAGGAGTTTTTGCCTCAATCTCTCCATGGTTAACATATACAGGAGAAGGTAAGAACTTAGTATATTTCATTACGTTTATTTTATTAGCAGTATGCCTATACTTTGTTCATAATAAATTTAAAGATCAAGAATATAAATATTTTGAGTATATATCTTTATATCTTGCCCTATATCATATACTTGCATTTATAAAATTAGATTTAATTACAATTACATTAATCGTAACAATACTATCTTTATTAATTAATTATTTTGTAAAAGATCAAAAAGAATTACTAGATTTAAATAAAAACCTAAGTTATTTATATTTCCCAGTAATTATAACAACAGCTTGTGAAAGTAAAAATATCTTAGTACTAATAACATCACTTGTTACAATTATTAATATATTATTTATCTCAACAAAAACAAAAAATAAATTAGAAAATATTGCATCAATTGTAATAAGTTATATTTTAATCGCAACAAGTATTTTAAACTTAGACTTAGAAAATTCTAATGTAATAATATTTATAATTTATACAATTTTATATTTATTACTAAATCATAACAAGATTAATAGAGAAGAACACTCATTAAAAGCAAATCAATTATTTTATAATATTGCATCAACTATCCTAATTCTTTCAATGGAATATTATACTTATAAATTTATTATATTCGCTACATTACATGGAATAATAAATTATATTAATTGTTACATTACTAATAAATCTTCATCTTTATATGATTTAAGATATCAACCTATAACAATCTTTATATTTGGATTATCAATCTTTACTTTTGTAAGTAGAAAAATAGTACTTGATTTAAATCCAATCTATTTATTTATAATTGTTACAACTATTTATGCAGCTATTGATTATTTAGTAAAAGAAAACAAAATATCAAAAGTATATTTTATATATTTATTGGTAGGATCAATAATATCATTATTATTTAATTTAGATGAATTAAATTTATTTGTATCAATCGCATTATCATTATTATCTGTATATATTTTCTTTGATAAAAAACAAAAAAATTATATTTATAATTATGTATTCATTCAAATATGTTTATTTAACTTAACAAGTTCCCTAATAGAAGCAGGAATCTCAACAATCTTAGGGCATCTACTTTTATTAGAAATATATGGAGCCTTAACATATACTGTTAAAGATAAACAATTACGTACAGCTAACTTAATATCATTAGTTATACCATTATATGGAATAGTAAATACTGCAGACTTAAGTTATGAATTACAAATTATAGTAGATAATATCTTATCATTCTATATATTATTCTTAATTGTAACTTTAATAGCTAAAACAGATGAAGCAAAAGATACAGTTGCAACTATTGGAACATCAATTTTATTCTTATCAATTTTCTCATCAGGAGAAATTCTAGTAGGATTATATTTATGTTTACTAGGAGCAGGAATTTTAATATATACATCAAATAAAAAGAAATATAAAAAATTATTCTATACCGGAGTAGCAATTACAGTAATAAATATTCTTGTTCAATTAAAAGACTTCTGGTCATCAATCCCACCATGGTTATATTTATTAATAATTGGTATTTCAATTATTGGATTTGTAACATATAAAGAAAAGAAAAAACTTGATAATAAAGATAATCCACAACCAAAACAAGTAAAAGAAAAACCAAGATTAATTGTAGAAAATCTAAAACCAGAATATGCTGAAAAGATAGAATTACTTGAAGATTTACCACTAGAAGTAGAAAAAGCAGAATTCTGTCCATACTGCGGAACTAAAAATCCAGGAGGAAACTTCTGTTTAAACTGTGGACAAAACTTAATAATATCAAAAAAGAAGAATAAATAATTCTTCTTTTTTTTCGACAAAAAAACTAAGACTAATTTGATAATTTTATATTGGTGATAATATGAAAAAGAAAATATTTTATTCTATTATAATTTTAATTACAGGTATCATAGTAGGTAGAAATATCTACTTATCAAAATCAACTCAAACATTCTCTAATAAAGATATTTATTATTTTATCCAAGAAGGAGTTTATTCATCTAAAAGTATTATGGAAGAAAATATAAAGAATATGGATTTAAAAGTAGTAGATGAACTTGATAATAAATATTATGTTTATTTAGGTATTACCAAAGATGAATCAATCGCAAAAAAACTAAAGGAAATTTATGAATCTCAAGGATATCAAATATACATAAAAGAAGTATCCTTATCAAATGAAGAATTTAATAATAATGTAACTCAGTTTGATTTATTAATAAATGCAACTACATCAGAAAAAGAAATATTAACTATAGAAAAAGTAGTCCTTGCAAACTATGAAGAAATTATAAAAAAGAATATTTAATAAGAAAATAATGTTAATAATATATATGAGGTGTCATATGTATAAAATTAAAGAAATACCAATAAATGAAAGACCAAGAGAAAGATTAAAAGAAGTTGGTGTAGAAAATCTATCTGATAAAGAATTAATCTCTATCATTTTAAAAACAGGTACTAAAGAAAAGAATGTATCTGATTTAGCATTAGATATTTTAAATAAATATTCTTTATCTGATTTAAAAAATATAAGTATAAATAATTTAATAAGAATTAAAGGAATAGGTGAAGTAAAAGCTATAGAACTAATCGCAGCAATTGAACTAGGTAAAAGAATCTTTCTAAAGGAGAAAACTAATAAAAAAGATTTAACTTCTCCAGAAGAAATATATAAATATACCAAGTACTTATTTTATGATAAAAAACAGGAATACTTCTATGCCTTATATTTTAATAATAAACAACAATTACTAAAAACCAAATTACTCTTTATTGGCACAATAAATCAAAGTATAACTCATCCAAGAGAAGTATTTAAAGAAGCTTATCTATTAAGTGCATCTTCTATTATTTGTCTTCATAATCATCCATCAAATGATACAACCCCATCTCATGCAGATATAACATTTACAAAAGCATTAATTGAAATAGGTAAGATTCAAAATATTCCTATACTAGACCACATAATAGTAGGTGATGATAATTATTATAGTTTTTATGAACATAATTCTTTGAATCTCTAAGTAATTTATAATATAATTAATTTAAGGTGATAACATGTTTAAAAAGAAAAATAAAAAGAAAAAAATTATTATAATAACAACAATCATATTATTAGTAATTATCCTAATACCAGTATCATTACAATTAAATAGAAAACCAACAGTATTTGAAAATATCTTTAAAGATACAACAATGATTATTAATAAAGTATTTATGTATCCGTTTACTGCTTTAAATAAAAGTGACTATACTCAAGATGAAAGTTATGTAATTCAAAAGAATGTAAATGAATCATTACAAAAAGAAATAGAGGAGTTAAAAGCTCAATTAAAATTAAATTCTACTTTAACAGAATATACTCCTATAAATGCAACAATCCTATCTAGAAATAAAAGTTATTGGTTTAATACATTAACTATTGATAAAGGAAAAAAACATGGTATAAAAGAAGATATGGCTGTTATCACAAGTGAAGGATTAATTGGTAAAATCTCCAAAGTATCAAGATTATCAAGTGAAATTAAACTGATTACATCAGATGATGTTAACTATAAAGTAAGTGTTTCAATTAAAACATCAGGAAAAGAAACATATGGTATTTTAAATGGTTATGACATCAAAACAAAATTAATAAAGATAAGTGGAATAGACAGAAATACAAATGTAAAAAAAGGAGACATAGTAACAACAAGTGGATTAGGTGGAGTATTTCCAGGAGGAATATTTGTCGGTACAGTAGAATCTTCTCAAAATGATAAATATGATTTAAGTAAAACAATCTACATAAAAACAAATCAAGATTTTGATGCAATCCACTATGTAACAGTTCTAGGTGAAAAGAATGATTAAGTATTTAATTATTATAATATCTCTAATTCTAGATGGAATTTTATCAAACTTCTTACCAGTAATTAACTTATCTTATTTCACTCCATTACTAACATTAACATCAATTTTTATAGTTTATCCATTCTATACAAAAGATGAATATAAGTACTATATAACATCATTTGTAGTAGGAATTATTTATGATTTATTATATACAAACCTTTTATTCTTTAATGGAATAATATTTGTTCTTATTGCATTCGTAGTAAGAATAATATATAAGAACTTAAATATTTCTTTCTTAAAGAATATTTTATATATAATTTTAATAATTATAGTTTATGAATCATCAACTGCACTAATCTTTATGATATTTAAACTAGTACCTATAACCTTAAATAAAGTAGTATATAAAATTACTCATAGTTTATTATTAAATATAATATATGGAGAATTAATCTATTTAATATTAAAAATAATTCCAAAGAAATATAAAAAATTAAAGATAAATTAATATTTATCTTTTTTTATGCATATATTTAACAAAAGGAGAATATATGCCAAAGAAAACTATCAAGAAAAAATTAGTCTTAAAAAAAGAAGTAAAAGTATTTTTAAATAAACTACTAATCTCAATAATTATCTTTTTAATTGCATTAATCTCAGTAAAGAAAACACCAACTCTAAAAACAGTAATAAAAGATAAAATATATGAAGATAGTTTTAAGTTTATAACAATAAAAAACATCTATGAAAAATACTTTGGAAATTTCTTATCACCTACTGTGTCAAAAGAAACAACACCTGTATTTAATGAAAAAATATCGTATCAAAAAATAAACAAGTATAAAGATGGAGTAGAGTTAACTGTAAATGAAAATTATCTAGTACCAGTAATAGAAAGTGGAATAGTTGTCTATATTGGAGAAAAAGAAGATTATGGATATACAATAATAGTAGAACAAGTAAATGGAATAGATGTATCTTATTCAAATATTAATCCAATTGATATAAAGATATACGACTATGTAGAAAAAGGTTCATTACTAGGAGAATCTAAAAGTAATAATTTATATTTAGTATTCCAAAAGAATGGAGAATATCTTGATTATAAAAAATATATTTAAATATATTTATATAGATAAACTAACTTATCTATTTTTATTGTTATCTGTTTTATCAGCATCTTTCATTCAAATAATAATTATTTTTAGTTTAATAATAGTCCATGAACTAGGTCACTTATTAATGGCCAAATTATTAAAAATAGAAATAGATAAAATATATATTTACCCCTTAGGTGGAATAACTAAATTAAATATGAATCTAAACACTTCTCCTTTGCAAGAATCCCTTGTTTTATTAGCAGGTCCAATACTGCAATTAGTGTTCTACGCCATATATCAACTAATACTTCCAGAATACCAAAGTCTAATAGAATTTTATAATTATCAAATCTTATTTTTTAATTTACTCCCAATCTATCCACTAGATGGAGGGAAGATATTAAACATAATAGTATCTTCAAAAGTACCTTATAAACTAAGTCTAAGATATTCTATCTTTATAAGCTATATATTATTAATAGTAATCATCTTAAATAATATTCATAATTTAAAATTAAATTTATTAATAATGATACTTTTACTTTTATATAAACTCTTTAGAGAAGGTAGTAATATAAAAACACTTTATAATAAGTTTTTATTAGAAAGATATCTACATAATTATAAATTTAAAGATACAGTTATAATTAATGATATCAACTGCTTTCATCGTAATAAGTCCCATATAATTAAAGAAAAAGGCAAATATTGGCGAGAAAAAGACTTTTTAAACAAAAAATATCAAAAAATTTAAAAAAATCTGTTGACTTTGAAAAATCACTATGCTAAAATCTAATTACTGACTGCGAGAAAACGGTTGGTTATGGGGCATTAGCTCAGCTGGGAGAGCGCCACGTTTGCACCGTGGAGGTCAGCGGTTC
This sequence comes from Bacilli bacterium, assembly GCA_016293205.1. Classification (GTDB taxonomy): domain Bacteria; phylum Bacillota_I; class Bacilli_A; order RF39; family UBA660; genus JAEDES01. The sequence continues at coordinate 46,754 of JAEDES010000001.1, read as the reverse complement.
GATCCCGCTATGCTCCACCATATTGAAATTAAATCTTGGGTAACCAAGATTTTTTTGTCTAAAAATTTAAATTATGTTAAAATATACAAAGCAGGTGAGTAATATGTATTATAAGATAAGTAATGGAAGTATATCTTTTGATGGAAATGTTCTCTTAGAAGATATTAACTTCCAAGTTAATGATAATGAAAAAATAGGTTTAGTTGGTCGCAATGGAACAGGAAAGACTACTTTATTAAAAGCAATCATTGGAGAAGTAGACTTAGAAGATGGTTATGACAAAGTAAAAGTAGAAAAGACTAATGATTTTACAATCGGTTATATTAAACAAAATTTAGATACAAATCCTAATACTAAAATGATTGACTATATCTTAGATGCCTATAAAAAATTAATCTCAATTGAAAAAGAAATAAAATCTATTGAAGAAAAAATGGCAACAGACTACAATGATAAATTGCTTATTAGATACAATCAACTTACTCATGACTATATTTATAATGGTGGACATAATTATAAAAAAGAATATGAACTTGCTTTAAAGAAATTTGGTTTTACATCTTCTGATAAAGAAAAGAAACTAAGTGAATTTTCAGGAGGACAACTTACTAAACTATCATTTATAAAATTATTACTAAGTAAACCAGATTTATTAATATTAGATGAACCTACAAACCACTTAGATATTATAACTATTGAATGGTTAGAAGAATATTTAAAAAATTATAATAAAAGTATTATACTTGTCAGTCACGACCAAATGTTTTTAGATAATGTATGTAATATCATTTATGATATAGAGTTTGGTTGTTTAAAAAGATATGTTGGAAACTATACATCATTTGTAAGACAAAAAGAAGATAATTTTATAAAACAAGAAAAAGATTATAAAGAACAACAAAAAGAAATTAAAAGACTACAAACTCTTGTTGATAGATTTAAATATAAACCATCTAAAGCGTCATTTGCTATGTCTAAACTTCGTCAAATAGAAAGAATGGTTTTAATTGATAAACCACAAAAAGAAAGTACTAAGTCATTTAAAATAAATTTTGATCCTGATTTTGAAAGTTACCGTGAAGTATTAAAAATAAAGAATTTATCAATCGGATATGATCATCCACTCGCAACTATCTCTTTAAAATTAGAAAGAGGAGATAAACTAGGTATTATTGGAGAAAATGGAATAGGTAAATCAACACTATTAAAAACATTAATAGGAGAGTTAAAACCACTATCTGGAAAATTTACTTTTGGAGAAAAAACAACAATTGCCTATTTCTCACAACAACTAGATAATTTAAATCCAAACAATACTATTTATGATGAAATAGATAAAGAATTCCCATCTCTTTCACCACAAGAAATTAGAACTCTATTAGGATGCTTTGAATTTACTGGTGAAGAAGTATTTAAACAAATAAAAGAATTATCAGGTGGAGAGAAAGTAAGAGTAAGTCTATGCAAAATACTTTATACTAAACCAAATGTCTTAATACTAGATGAACCTACAAACCACTTAGATATAATTAGTAAAAATACTATAAAGAATATGCTTAATAGTTATAAAGGTACAATTATCATGGTAAGTCATGATCGTTACTTAATTAAAAATATTACTAATAAACTTTTAGTATTTAATAAAAATTCTACTGATTTATATCCATTCGGTTATGAAGAATATTTACAAAAAAGAGTAGTAGAAGAAGAAATGGTTATAGAGAAAAAAGAACAAATAAAAAAAGAAGCAAAAGTAATTCCATCAAAAGAAATAAACAGATTAGAAAGAAAAATAATTAAATTAGAAGAAGAAGCTAAAAAACTACATGAAGAATTATTTAAAAAAGAAGTTTATACTGATATAGGAAAAACAAAACAAATTAATGATAAATTAGATTCTATAAATAAAGAGATAAATGAATTAACTTCTACATGGGAATCATTAATATAGATACGATATGTCAACCAAGAAAAATATCGTATCTTTTTTCTTTAACATAAAAAATATAAATGATATACTCAAAGTAGAAGAATAAAAGGTGACTACAATGATAAGATATTTAATATTATTCATAATTTCAGCATTACCTGTAGTACTAATATGTTGGTTTGTTTATTCTAAAGATCGAAATAAAGAACCCATACAATTATTATCATCTTTATTTATGAAAGGTATAACTTCATGTTTCTTAGTATTAGTTGTATCAGAGTTTATGGAACTACTAATTCCCTTCCTTGGAAAAGAAGTAGTTGATATGACACAATTTGAAGTACTAATATATTCCTTTGTAGGGGTAGCTTTAGTAGAAGAAGCATGTAAATGGTACTTTGTTCATAAAGTAGGATATAACAGTCGATGCTTCGATGAAAAGTATGACATAATTGTATATGCCGTATTTGTCTCATTAGGATTTGCTTTCTTTGAAAATATACTATATGTTTTTACAAATAATAGCATCAAAATAGGTATATCAAGAGCACTACTTGCTGTACCAGGACATGCATGTGACTCCATCTTTATGGGATATTATTTAACAATCGCAAAACAAGCTTATTTGGATGGTAATAAAGATCAAGAAAAATTAAATAAAATAAAAAGTATTTTAGTACCAACAATACTACATGGTATATATGACTTTTGTTTATTTATAAATAAGGATGAATTCATGTATGTATTCTTTATCTTTATAATATTCTTATATGTAACATCATTAAGTAAAATCAAACAACTATCTAGAAAAAATAAAAGTCTATATCGTAATCAACTAAAGAAAGAATATCGAAATAGAATTAAAAATTCTAGAATGGATAATTATATTGAAAAAGAAAGAATGCAACAAATTAATATGACAAATTCAGATAAAGAATATTGTACAAATTGTGGAAGTATTTTAGTAGGTCCATTCTGTATGCATTGCGGAAAAAGAAAATAAAAAAGAGAATCATTTGATTCTCTTATTTCATTTTATAAAATCTTTCTTTTTCAGTAGATATATTTAATATTATTCCAACTAATACCATATATGATAATAAACTAGATCCTCCATAAGATATAAATGGAAGAGTAATTCCTGTTATTGGAAGTAATCCAACAGTCATTCCAATATTTTGTACCTGTTGAAATATTATCATTCCTATAATCCCTGCAATTATATATTTATCAGTATCATTAATTTTCTTTCTCGCAATAATAATTATATTAACATCTAAATAAACAATAATACCAATTAGAATTAAACATCCAATTAAACCAAAATTAGAAGCAAAAACTGCAAATATAAAATCTGTTGATGCTTCTGGAAAATATAATGGAGTCTTATTAAAACCATGTCCAAATAATCCGGCAGAACCAATTGCGGCTAATGCATTTTCAAGTTGTAATCCTGAACCATTTCTCCAATCAAATATTCTATCTAATCTATAAAATATTGATGTACCAAATAAATCTATAAATAAATCTTCTTTAAAGAAATAAATTGATAAAACACTTACGGCAACAACTAGTACTAATGAAACGCCTGATACAAACCATCTCATTCTAATTCCAGATATAAACATCATTACACAATATATAATGAAATATATTAATACAACACCTGTATCTGGTTGTAAGAAAGTAAGAATAGAAGGTATTGCTAAAATAACTAAAGATTTTAATATAAATATAAATTCTTCTTTAACAGTTGGATTTTTATAATCACTTCTAAAATTATGAATCAAAGTAGCTAAAGCCAACATTAAAAATATTTTCATAAACTCACTAGGTTGAAAACTTCCAATACCAGGAATAGTATACCAGCATCTACTATTATTAATAGGAGTACCAAAGAAGAATAATCCAACTAGTAAAATATTTCCTATTATATATAGTATCCAAGTATGTCTATATAAAAATTCGTTTTTAAGTCTTAAAATAACTACTACTAAGATTGATCCAATTATATACCATATAGATTGTTTTAATGTTAAATTACCCATATTACTAGATGTATATATAGCTGCACAATAAATAGTTGTAATACTTATTATAGCTAGTAAAATAATAGGTATAACTATCTTTAAATTTAAGTTTTTTATTTTTTCATACCTCCTTTAATATTATTATACAATAAAAGTTAGAAAATATTATTTATTAATTCATAAAATATATAAAGGAGAGAAAAATGAAAAAACTACCAAGTATATATCAAAATGAAATAAATAAAAAAATTAAAAATAATAGGGAAGTAACTTATATAAAGGAAGAAAATAAAGAATTAATAATTGATACTATAAATGCTATTTTTAATGGAACAGGATATGCTTATAATATACCAGTAATTATAAAGACAAAAAATAATATATATGATACTTATTTAGTATCTAAAACAAATACAATTGTAACAACTTTAAATAATGATATTATTCCAATAAATGAAATTATCTCAATAGAAAGAAAAAGTTCTAAATAGAACTTTTTTTATTAGCATAAATCTACATAAGTATCTGGTAAACATCTAACTGCTCCAACACAATCTAAATTAATAGTAAAGAATTCATTAGTATTTGTATATCCTCCAGTAGTTGCATCAGTTGCGAGAATTCTAAGAGTAGAACAATTATCATCTACAGCTTCAACTCTAAATACAGAAGAAGTACTCTCTACACCATTAATAGTATAAGTAAAACTCCAAGGTGAACCAGTACAACAATTATATAAGGTAATAGGTCTAGTATTATAACATTCAAATGTACGTATAGGTCCTAAGAATGGTTTATCACATCCTGATGACATATTATTATCACAATCTTGTTTTTGAAGTAATGCAATACGTTTTAATAAATCTCCAATGCAATTATTATTATCATCACAACACATAAAAATCCCTCCTTTCTATATATTACATATTTGAATTAAGTAAAAAATAGAATTATTATATAAAAAATAAATATTATTTGATAAGCATCACATATCTAATATAGAATATTCAAAAGGCAAAAATATGTGTTAATTAATAATATGTAAAAAAATTAAGTTTTGTAAAAAAAATGTATAATTTAAATAAAATGCTTGCATTGATTTTGAAAAAAATATACAATGAATACATAAGGATATGGGTTCGGTCGTAAGGATCACATTATTCTTAAAAGAAAAATACGGAGGTGAAGAATTAATGAACTATTCAACAGAACAAATTATCGCAATCAAAACTGAAGCAGAATCAGTAGTTGCTGAATTAAAAGCACAAGCAGCAGCAGTTAAAGACGATGCTGACAAATCAGGATTACAAGGAACAGCTGGACAAGAAATGCAAAGAGTTGTTACAGCGTTAACTAACAATGTAGCTGAAGCTGAAAAATTAGCACAAGATGTTGCTACAATGGCAGATGATAAAGTTAGATCTCAACAAGCATCTGATAGCAAAGTATCAGGGTTTATAAATGGATAATAATAAGAAAGAAAGGAAGTAATTAAAATGGCAAATCAAAAAGAAGCGCAAATCCAAATGATGGAAACAAAGGCTAACGCTTTAAGAAGTACTGCTACTGATATGAGATCAAAAGCAGATTCTCATAGAGAAGTTGTTACAGGAATCAACACAGCTACTGAATCTGATTGGATTACAAGATATTTAAATAAATTTAATGAAGTAGTATCACGCATTGATGTAGCAGCAAAAGAAGTTGAAAATACTGCTAAAACATTAGATAAAATCCGTACAGAATTAGTTGCTGAGGATACAAGAGAACTATAATTATAAGTTTTTAGTTTATATCTATGATAAAGTTAAAGTATATGAAAAATCATATACTTTTTTTTTATGTAAAATAAAACAATTTTCACCAAAAGACTTGATAATAGTTGCAAAAAACTATAAAATAAATAATATGAGGATAAAGAGTAATCATCAGGAGAATTATTCTTAGAAAATATGGAGGTGAATTAAATTAATGGCAACAATAGTTAGTTATTCAGGAGAAGACTTACATAACATGTCAGTGGCAATGGAATCAGCAGAAACAGATATTTCAACAGTATATGGAGAAGTAGAAACTTCATTTGCAAATACTGGATTAGCTGGTACAGCAGGAACAGATATTCAGACTAGATTAGATGATGCAATGGGAAAATTAGAAACGTTAAAAGGAGATATCAATAAAATTACTAATAGCTTAGAAGCTGATATCAAAGAAGATTCTAGAGTTAATGAACTAGTTAATGATATTTATGCAAGACCAATGCAATAAAAGAAAGGAATGAATAAAACAAATGGCTCAAGTAGAAGTAAAGGTTGATGTAGTTGGTGGAACTGTAGTAGACGTAGCAACATCAGCTGATAAATTGAAAAATGTATTAGATGACATTCATGAAAGTATGGATTCATTATATAACAAAGTTGAATCAGAAAAACTTAAAGCACATGCTAAAGCGATAAGAGATTATGTTGGAACGAATCGTGATTCAATTGTTGCGTGTGTTGAACAAGAAGCAGGAAGAATGGCTCTTGTAACAGATGAAATGATTGCAGAAGATAGAAAAGAACTTTAAAAAGAATATATTATATGCGGTATATTGTAAATAAATTGTTATTTATGATATACCGCATATGATGGAAAGGTAATGGTACATTAAATATGGCAAGAATATATGATAGTAAACAAGGTGTATATGTTTATCCAGAGGGTGAAAGAGTAGACTATAATGGAATAAAAAGTGTATGCGACAGTATAATTGATGTAGCTGACAAATTTAAAAAAGCTGCAACTGGAGGATCTGGAAACGGTGATTTAAAAAGCGTTTCATCTGATTTATCAAAATCAAGTAAAACATTTACTGTTAACGGAAATACCTATAATAAAAACATAGACACAATAAAAGATGAATTGCTTACTGCAGCTGATGCGATAAAAGAAGCAGCAAAAACAATCAAATCAAATGCTAAGTCAAGAAGAAATACAGAAAATTCTCAGTATAATACATACTGGAGAAACAAAGATAAAGACTAAAACTACTTAAGTTAAGTAGAAAAAAAGTAAAAAGGAGAATTAAGATGAAAGAAAGATTTTTACCAATAGGAACTGTTGTTTTACTAAAAGGTGGGAAAAAGGAAATTATGATCACAAGTTATTGTATTTTCCCAAACAACATTCAAATTAAAAACGGACAAGAAATTAAACCAGAAAAGAAAATTTATGAATACGGAGCATGTATTTATCCAGAAGGAATTTTAGATAGTAATACAATTTGTGCATTCAATCATGATCAAATAGAAAAAATTTGTTATATGGGATACGAAACACCAATTCAAAATGAATTATCAACATTATTAAATCAAGGCTATGAAATGTATAAAGAAAAATATGAAAACGCTGATGAGTAATAAAAACTATAATTAAAACTATTTTAAGGAGGGAAGAGTATGTCAGATTATTTAGAGTTTTCATATAATGAAGCTAAAGTAAAAGACATTATTTCAGAATTATCTTCAATTAGTTCATATTTAGGTTCTAACGATCTAGGTACTTTAATTACTAATCTTAAAGCAAAAACAGGTTGGGATAGAGTATCTAATGTATATAGCAATATAGGAGTAATTGAACAATATAAAAAAGATTATCAAAAATCAATTAATGGAGAAAAAAATAGAATTTCAGATACATTAAATGCGTTAACAAGTTTTGAAGGTGATGTTACAGTAACTGAAACAAATTGGTGGGCAGACGCTGGTATGGCGATATTCAATTTTGCCGAAGGTTTCTTAACAGGTTTTGAACAAATTGTTGATGGATTAATGACTGGTGCTGCAGTTGTTTGTGGTTGGGTAGGATGGAGCGATGCTGAACAATGGTTAACTGATGCAGTAAGATACGAAGCAGTAGGAAAAGCATTTGATTGGGCATTTGAAAATGTACCATTCATGGCAGCAATTGAAAAACATGCAAACTATAATCATGATGATCCGGCAGCAGACTTTATGAAAGGTGCAGGAACAGTCGTTGCTTATGTTGCAATTGCTGCACTAACAGGAGGTACTCAAGGATTATCTGCAGCAGTAGCCGACGCAGCATTTACATTTATTGGAGAAATGGGTGCCGGAACACAAGAAAAATTGATAGCCGATCCAAATATGTCTATTCAAGATGCAGCAGCTGCATCTGTAGGTGATGCAGCATTTGCAGCTACAATGGCATTTTCAATTGGATATGGTCTTGAATTAGTAGGTCCATTAGCAACCAAAGCAGTTAAAGGTGTTGGACAAAAAGTTACTCAACAAATGGCAAAAGAAGCCGGAGAAAAACTATTAAAAGAAACTGCTGAAAAGACAATTAAAGAAGGTGCTGAAAAATTAGCAAAAGAAGGTGCTGAAAAAGCTGGAAAAGAATTAACTGAAAAGTTAATTAAAGAAGGTGGAGAAAAAGCCGTAAAAGAAGCATCTGAACAAGCTATTAAAGAAGCCGGAGAAAAAGCTTTAAAAGAAGCTGGTCAAGAATTAACAGAAAAAGCTGTAAAAGAAGCTGGAGAAAAAGCAATTAGAGAAGCCGGAGAAAAAGCTGCTAAAGAAGCAGCAGAAAAAGCCGGAAAAGAATTAACTGAAAAAACAATTAAAGAAGCCGGAGAAAAAGCCTTACAAGAAGCTGGAGAAAAAGGTGTTAAAGAAACTTCAGAAAAATTATTAAAAGAACAAGGTGAAAAAGCAATTAGAGAATCTGCAGAAAAAGCAGCAAAAGAAAGTGCAGAAAAAGCCGGAAAAGAAATTTCTGAAGAAGCTGTAAAAGAAGCGGGAGAAAAAGCAGTAAAAGAAGCTGGAGAAAACTCAATTAGAGAAGCCGGAGAAAAATCTGCAAGAGAAGCAGCAGAAAAAGCAGCAAAACAAGAAGGAAAGAAAGCAGTAAAAGAAGCAACTGAAACTCAAATTAAAGAAGCCGGAGAAAAAGCTGCAAAAGAAGCTGGAATTAACTCAACAAAAGAAGCCGGAGAAAAAGCAATTAGAGAGCAAGCAGAAAAAGCAGCACAAGAATCAGCAAACAAAGCCGCAAGAAAAGCTGCAAGAGAAGTTACAAAGAAAGCCGGAAAAGAAGGTGTTCAAGAAGCCGGAGAAAAAGCAATTAGAGAATCAGCTGAAAAAGCATTTAAAGAATCAGCAGAAAGAGCAGGAAAAGAAGTAACAGAAGATGCTATTAAAGAAGCTGGAGAAAAAGCAGTACAAGAAGCTTCAGAAAAAGCCGTAAAAGAAGCCGGAGAAAAAGTAATAAAACAACAAGCAAAAGAAGCAGCACAAGGAGCTTCAGAAAAAGTATTAAAAGAAGCTGGAGATAAAGCTGTTAAACATGCATCAGATAAAGCAATTGAAAAAGCAGGAAATAAAGCAATTAATGAACTTGGAGAAAAAGCAATTAATGAAGCTGCTCAAAAAGCATCGATGGAAGCAGCAGAAAAAGGAATTAAGGAAGCTGGAGAGCAAGCTCTAAAAGATGCAACTGAAACTCAAATTAAAGAAGCAGCAGAAAAATCAATTAGAGAACAAGGTGAAAAAGCCTTCCAACAAATGGCTAAAGATAACAAACTTCTAGAAAAAGCAATTAAAGAAGGTGGAGATCGAGCAGTAGCAGCAGTTGGAGAAAAAGGAATTATTGAACTAGGTGAAGAAGCCATTACTACACAAACTAAAGAAATGGTAACAGAATCCTTAGAAGCACAAGCTAGAGAAGCTGGAGAACAAGCAATTAAAAATGCAACAGAAGAACAAATCCAAGCAGCAGGAAAAGAAGCAATCTATAACTCAGCAAGAAAAGAAGTTATGGAAGAAGTAATGCAAAATACAGATGAAATCATTGAAAGATATGTAAAAGATTCTGGAGAAAGAGCAGTTCAAAATGCAACAGAAGAACAACTTCAACAATTAGGAGAAAATGCAATTAGAGAATCTGCTGAAAATAACTATAAAGCATACGCAAGAGAACATGCTGAAGAAATGATTGAACAATATACACATGAACAAGGAGAAAAAGCTGTTCAACAAGCTCTTGAAGAATTAGGACCAGAAGGACTAAGAAATGTAGGAGAACAAGCAATTAGAGAACAAGCTGAATTAGCAGCAAGAGAAACTGCCCAAGCAGCAGGACAAGAAATCACTGAAGAAGCTGTAAAAGAAGCAGGAGAAAATGCAGTACAAAATGCACTAAAACAAGGTGGAGAAGAAGCTTTACAAAATGCAGGAGAAAAAACATTTAAAGATGCTGCAGAAAAAGAAGCTCGTGAACTTGCTCAAAAAGAAGGAGATGACGTCCTAGAAAAACTTGCAAAAGAAGAAGGAGATAAAGCAGTTCAAGGAACACCTACTGATGATATTCTAGAACAAGGAAGGTCTATAGCAAGAGAAACTGCAGAAAAAGAAGCAGCACAAGAAGCATCCGAAAAAGCTGGAGAATTAATTGGAAAGGAAATTACAGAAAAAACAACATCTCGTGTTGACGATATTGTTAGAGCAACAGATCCTGAAGATTTATTAAAACAAGGTGAAGATTTAATTCGTGATAAAGCTACTAAAGAAGTTTTAGATACAATGGATGACAAAATTGATGATGCAGTAAGAGAAGCATTAGAAAGTGTTGATGATGCTCATAAATATGATGTTGGTGAACAATATGTTAGAAATATGGCTGAAGAATCAGTAACTGCTCGTTATGGTACAGACTTAATTGATGATGTAATTGATACAACACTTGATGTAGCTGATGAATTCCCAGTTGCCGGAGCAGGACAAAGAATTGGACGACATGCTACTGCTATCGTTGGAAGTGAAATAGCACAAGACATTAGAGAAAATGTTCAAGAACAACAAGCAATTGAAGAAAAAGTTAATGAAATATTTGACCAACAAGAAGAAAAACCACATTGTCCATATTGTGGAAGCTTTGAGTGTGATGGAAGTTGTATAAATGAACAAAGTACAACAGATCTAGTTTGCCCAACATGTGGTCAAAACCCATGCGTTTGTCCATCAGAAGTATGTCCAGTATGTGGTCAAAATCCATGTGTTTGTCCAACAGGTGGAGGAGATGATGATTCTACATGGCCACCATCAGATCCTGATGAAGGACTTCCACCAGCAGATACAGACACTGATACTGATACAGACACAAATACAGATACTGATACAGACACAGATACTGATACAGACACAGATACAGATACAGACACAGATACAGACACAGATACAGATACAGATACAGATACAGATACTGATACAGACACTGACACAGATAATGATGATGATACTGCTGATGACGATGATGACTGGAAACCAGATTATCCAACAGGAGATAATCTAGTTAACGACGTTCTTCCAGGAGGAGAAGATAGTAACTTCTCATCATTAACTGAAGAATTTGGTGAAGCTACAGGATTAGGAGAAATCATTGATTTAGCTGAAGGCGTTAATATTCCAACAAGCGCAGATCCAATTAGAACTAGGGTAAATACAAAAGATAACAACATGATTCCATTAATGGCAGGTCTTGGAGCAGCAGCTCTTGCAGGACTTGGAACAAAAGCATACTTAGAACGTAAAGAAAATAAAGATGAAGAAGAAGAATTAGAAGCTGATGAGTGGGAAGAAGAAGACGCTGCAGAATTAGCTCTAAATACTGAATCTTATGAAAATGAACTTGAAGAAAGTGATTACTTATTACCAACAGATGAATATGCATTCCAACCAGAAACAGCTGCAATTGCAGATGAAGATGAAGGAGAAAAATATCAAGCTGTAAATAGTAGTGACTTACCAAGTATGAACTAATTAAATAAATATATATAAAAGGATTTCGTTATAATAACGAAATCTTTTTTATTAAATATTTAAATCTTAATACAAATAATGATATAATATATTAGAGTAAAAAAGAATATGGAGGGTATTATGCAAGAAATAAATATAATAACAAAGAGAATCGAAGGAAATTATATAAAAGAAATAAGTAATTACTCGATAGAAAAAATAAAAGAACTATATAGAGGACAAATAGTTAGAATAGATCACATTACTGAATTAAAAGAAGTATCAATGAACGAATTATCAAAACTTATTTATGCAAATAAAAATAACAAATTTCCTTATGGTCTTATAATCAATGGAAATTATATATTATGTGAAGAACTAACGCTATTCTCAATTATAGATTACGAAAATAATTCTATAGATATTGAAAATATAAATAAATATTTCAAAGAAAAAAACATTATGACAGAAATGAATTTTAATAAAATTATTATTTTTAGTACTAAAAGTATGCTCTTAAATAATATTATAATCCCTCTTGAATTTAGCGAAGGTTTTCACGTACAAAATAGGTGTAATCATAAGTTAATTGCAGATACTCTTTCAAAAGCAGCAACAAAATTATTAAATATGACATATTCAACAGGAAAATTTATATATGGAATAAATGCTCTAACAGGTGAAAAATATACAAATTACAATGTTCTTAGACATGCTGGTAGTATCTGGGCACTAATAAATACAAAGGATTATATTGACGATCCAGAAGTAGAATCTAAAATTAATAAATTGATACAATATCTTATTGATGAATATCTAATAGAAAAAAGAAATAAAGCATTTTTATATAGAAATGATAAAAAAGATGGATTTAGTATAGGATCTTGTGGTCTAATGTTGCTTCTATTAGCAGATTATCAAATATATTTTAATAATGATAAATATATGGAACTTGCCAAAAAAGTTGCAAATGGGATAATATCAATGCAACAACCTAATGGTCATTACTTTCAACTTTATGACAATAACTTTGAACTAAGTGATCAATTTATCTGTGAATACTATGTTGGAGAAACAACATTAGGTCTAATTAAAATGTATTCAATAACAAAAGAACAAAAATACCTAGATAGCGTAATTGATGCACTTGATTATTATATAAGTATTAATTTTGAAAAATATAATGATCATTGGATGGCTTACACTTTAGCAGAAATAACAAAATATGTTCAAGATGAAAAAATAGTTAAATTTGCCATCAAAAACGTTACTGAAAAACAAAAAAACAGATTTTGTCCATCAAGACTAGAAGGAAATATGCAATTATACAAATTTTATCATCAAATAAAATTATCTAACTCATTTAAAGAATTATTAGAAGAATTTCCAATTGAACAAGTTGAATCAAATATTAATTTCTATGTAAAAACATTAATGAGTTATTTTATAGGTAAAGAAACAGCAATTTATACAAAGAAAACAAAAAGATCTTTATATGGATTTTTCTGTCCAACTGACAGCAATAGAATGAGAATAGATGATATTCAACATAGTATAATGGGTTTAAAAAACTATTATGAATGCTATGAAAAAGAGTAAAGAAGATAACTTCATTACTCTTTTTTTATTGACTGAAAGAAAGCCATAATCTATAATTAAGATAGAATAACGAGGTGGTTAATGTGATAGAAAAGATTACATATAAAACGAAATTAGAAGACCTACTTGATTTAGATCAAGTAATTGAAATCATAAATAAATATTCTTCAAATTTTGAAAATAATTATTCTAAAAATAATCCTAATAACAAATCTATAAAGCAAGAAATAAATAAAATAAATAATCACATTATAGAGCTTGCAAAAAATCAAAGACGTAAAGAATTAGAAAAATTGTTAGAAAAAACAACTATAAGAATAAATGAATTAGATGAAACTTTATATAACATAAATGAAGGAATTAAACTTCTACGTTCAAATCCAAAAGATAAAGACTTTGAACAAAAAGAATATGAATTAGATCAAATTCTAAATTTACATATAGATTTAAAAACAAAACAAGAAAATAAACGAAAAAAGATATATGAACAAATATCAATTCTATAGGAGGTTATTATGAATAGTGCACCATTAAATAATCTAATAAATGAACTATCTAAAATTAGTGAACAACATGATAACTGCTTAGAAGATTCATTAAAACTATATCAAAGCCAAGAATTTGAAGATCGTGATTTAGAACCATCTATTTCTAATATTGTTTCAATTGATAGACCGATAGAGTACAAAGTAGAAGAGGTATATGAAGATATAATTGATATTAAGTTTGATGATTCAGGATTAGTAGATGAAATAACTGGAACAATTAACAGCTTATTAATAGAATCATCAAGTGATATAGATATCTAAAAATCTAATAAAGGTAGACCCCTTTATTTTTTTATTAAAATATTATATAATTGTATTGGTGATGAAAGTGGAATATATTAAATATATAGTAATAGCCATAGTTTTAATTATCGTTTTATTAGCAATACTAAAGGCAACAAAAAAAGATGCCGGATTAGATTTTAATAAATTAGTAGAATATTTAGGAGGAAGAAATAACATTATTTCAACTGAAACAAATTTATCAAGATTTAAAGTAACATTAAAAGATGTAACAAAAGCTAATAAAGAGGGTATTCAAAAACTAGGAGCCAAAGGAATTGTTGAAATTGATAATCAATTAAAGATAATTTTAGGTTCTGAGTCTAAACAACTAAAAAAATATATTGATGAAATTAAATAAAATGACTTTTTAAAGTCATTTTTTTATCGATAAAAATTATTATGATAATTATTTCCACAACATGGATAAGGTATAGGCATAGGATAAATTGGTTGTGGATAATATCCACCAAAATTATTTTGTTGATTATTATTTGCAAGACCATAACCTAAAGCAGTACCAGCAATTCCACCTACTAAGAATGGTGTTAAAAAGAATCTATCACCATTATTATATAATGTTTGATTATTTCTATACATAGATTGATAATTATTTGGTATAATATTCCTATATGAATACATAAAATCACTCCTTCAAAGTATTTTATGTAAAAGGAAGGATATGGTGAAATGATGAATACAAAGAAATTAAATGAATTAGCAAATACAATTGTTAATTATTCATTAAAACTAAAAGAAAATTCAAGAGTTCAAGTAACTTTTACAACTGAAGCAACTCCTTTAGTAGAACAATTAATTAAAGAAGCTCAAAAAGTTGGAGCAGTAATGGTATTAGATCCATATGTACCAAAACTAAATGCTCGTCTTGCAGAACATAATACTGATGCTAGATTAGAACTATTAAAGAAGAAAAAAGAATTTGATGTAAACAATTTTGATGCATTTGTAATGATTCGCACAGGATTTAATGATTATGAAAGTATGGATGTACCAAAAGAAATGACAAGAAAATATGGTGCCATGACTCAAGATATTGATGATGTAAGAATTAATGAAAGAGAATGGGTATTATTAAACTATCCAACTGATTTAGATGCTTATAAAGCTAAAATGACTACAGAAAAGTTTAATGAATTTGCACTAGATGTAATGACAGTAGATTATCAAAAAATGAGTGAAGATATTAAACCATTAAAAGAGTTAATGGAAAGAACTGATAAAGTTAGAATTGTCGCTCCTAATACAGATATTACATTCTCAATTAAAGGACTAAGTGCCATTCCATGTACTGGAGAAAAAAATATTCCAGATGGAGAAATTTATTCTGCACCAGTAAAAGATAGTGTAAATGGAGTAATTACTTATAATACACCAAGTCCATATCAAGGAAATGTATATAATCATGTATCTCTAACATTTGAAAATGGTAAGATTATTAAAGCAACATGTGATGAAGATGATGAAAAATTAAATGAAATTTTTGATACAGATGAAGGTGCAAGATACGTTGGAGAATTCTCTCTAGGAGTAAATCCAAAAATTCTATATCCAATGGGAGATATCTTATATGATGAAAAAATCTTAGGAAGCCTACATTTCACACCAGGAAGATGTTATGCTGACTGTGATAATGGAAATGTATCAAGTATTCACTGGGATATGGTTTTAATTCAAAGAGAAGAGTTTGGTGGAGGAGAAATCTATTTTGATGATGTTCTAATCAGAAAAGATGGAAAATTCGTTCTAGATGAACTAAAACAATTAAATTATGAAGACTAGAAATAGTCTTTTTAATTTGCCAAAATAATACATTTTTGGTATAATTAGAACCCAGGTGGTGATAATATGTCAAAAACTTTACCAAATATCATTTTAACTCCAGAAGAATTAGAAAATATTAAAAAGAATTCATCATCGTATGTAAGTGGAGCAGAAGGCATAATTATCAAAGAACCAAATAGAAGAGTTGTAAAAAAAATACTATTATCAGAAGTAAAAGAAGATATGGATAAATCTCCAGAAGATATTGAACAAATTAGAAGAAATAAACAAAGTAAAATAATAAGATTAGGTACAATGGAAACTCTAAAAAATGAATTACAAGTATCAGCAACAATAACAAATGCTCAGAAAAAATTTGTTGGGTATGAAATGACTTCACCAGTACCTCTTTATCCTCTAGATACAAATCCATTTGTAACAGTAGAGGAAAAAGTTGAATATTTAAAACAATTAAAAAGAAGATTAGAAGACTTTCATCATCATGGAATAATCTATGGTGATATAAAAGAGAGTAATATTTTATGGAATAATGAACATGGAGTAATCTGCTTTTGTGATTTAGATAATATTCAAATTGGATCATGTAAAATAGATTTAGTGAATTACTCAATATCAAATTTTGTTGATGAGAATGGATATATATCAACAGGAGCAGATGAATATATGTTTAATATATTAACTCTACAACAATTATTTTATCCAAATCTAGATTATCGCAATGTAATAGAAAAATTAAAACAACTTAAACCAGGAGAAAATGCAACTAAAGAGTTTGCTAAAACACTACGTAAAATGAAGAGAGCAACTGACTATTATGATGGAGGATATCTTATTGATTATCTAAGAAAATAGTGTAAAATAAAATTAGAGGTGAAAAGGATGGAAAGATTACAAAAAGTAATAGCATCTTCCGGAGTTACATCAAGACGTAAAGCAGAAGAGTTAATTACAGCAGGAAAAGTTAAAGTAAATGGAGAAGTAGTAACTGAGTTAGGAACAAAGGTTACAGATAAAGATAGAATTGAAGTAGAAAATGTATTAATAGCAAAAGAAGTAAAAGAATATTATTTATTAAATAAACCTCGTGGAGTAGTTACAACTACATCTGATGATAAAGGAAGAAAAACAGTTGTAGATTTAATTCCAACTAATGCAAGAATTTATCCAGTAGGTAGATTAGACTATGATACAACAGGAGTTTTATTATTAACAAATGATGGAGATTTTGCAAATATCTTAATGCATCCAGCAAGTGAAGTAGAAAAAGTATATATGGCTAAACTTAAAGGAATTATTAAAGGTGAACAAATTAATGCTTTAAAAGATGGAGTAAAATTAGATGATCAAGTAGTAAAACCATCTCGTGTTAAACTAAAAAAAGTAGATCCAAAAACCAATACATGTATGGTTCAAATAACAATCCATGAAGGAAAGAATCATCAAGTAAAAAGAATGTTTGAATCAGTTGGTTTTGAAGTATTAAAGTTAAAAAGAGAAAAAGAAGCATTCTTTGATTTAAAAGACTTACAATCAGGAGAATTTAGAAAATTAACTCCAAAAGAAGTTGCAAAAGTCTATGGATTACAAAAATAAGAAGTCAATGACTTCTTTTCTTGTCTATAGATAAAAAATATAGTACAATATTAACACTTTGAAAGGCGTGGTATTATGGAAAAACAACCAAAAGTATCAATTATTATTCCAGTATATAATACTAAGAAATATTTATCCAAATGTTTAGAGTCTGTTGTAAATCAAACTTTAGATGATACAGAAATAATCATTGTAGATGATAAATCAACAGATGGTTCAGTAGATATAGAAATTGAATATGCTAAAAGATATCCCAATATTAGTTTGATTTGTTTAGCTAAAAATGGAGGAGTAGCATTAGCAAGAAATATAGGTCTACAAAATGCTAAAGGTAAATATATAAGTTTTGTAGATAGTGATGACTACTTAGATTTAGATATGTTAGAAAAAATGTATATCGCTTGTGAAGAAACACAATCTCCAGTCGCTAGAGTGAATAGAAAACTAGTAACAGAAGGAATAGATGTTTCATTCTTATCACGTGTCAAACAAATGAAAGGATATGAAGTAATAATCCCTGAAGAATCAGACCTTCTCGTAGAAGAAACTCCAGGTTGTACAAATAAATTATTTTTAAGAGAATTTGTAAAAGGAAAAACATTCCCAGAAAATTTAAAATGGGAAGACTATCCATATACAGTTCCAATACTTGCAACATCTCCTCAAGTTGTTTCAGTTCCTGATACAAACTATAATTATAATATTAATTTAGGA
Source organism: Bacilli bacterium (assembly GCA_016293205.1). Lineage (GTDB taxonomy): Bacteria > Bacillota_I > Bacilli_A > RF39 > UBA660 > JAEDES01. The sequence continues at coordinate 28,456 of JAEDES010000001.1, read as the reverse complement.
GGAACTACTGTATCTGATTTTACAACTTTTAATTCAAAAATACTTGATATATTTGAATGTTCTGATTTAATAGGAGAAGCTGTTATAACAGAAAGAACACCTGATACAATAAAAGAACAATTAGAATATGTTGCTATGATTAATGCTATGCAAAGATTAAGAGATATTTTATATTCAAATATTCCCAAAAAAGATAAGAAGGAATTAATGACATTAGTAACAGCATTAATTACAAAGAAATATGGTTCATGGCATGATAATGATATTTATAATTCTTCTAAAAAGAAATTACCATATCGACTAAGAATGAAGCTAATAGAATATTTTATAGAACCATATGATGCATCAATGGAAACCGAAGAATCATTAAAACAAAAAATAAAAAACAAATCAGAAATAATAAAAAAGAATGCTGACTAAGCATTCTTTTCTTCTTTTTTCTCTTCTAAAGAAATTGCTCCAGTAGGGCAGCTTTCAATAGCATCTCTTGTTAATTCGATTTCTTCATCTTTAACTTCTGCTTTTTTTACTTTTGATAACCCTTCATTATCAATTTCAAAAATATCTTCACATAAAGCTGCACATGCACCACATCCGATACATGCATCTCTATTTAAAACTACTTTCATTTTTATCTCTCCTTACAAAAAATATTATAACTAAAAAATACTTTATCGTAAAGAGAAATTAATTCTTTTGCTTTTTATAATGTATATGATATACTTATTAATATAGGAAGGTGATCAATATGCGACGCATGGATCGATACAAAGATGAAGATACTGCTGAAAAATTAAGTAGGTCTAATAAAAATAAAGACTTATATCAAAATGTCGGTACTAATACAAGATATGCTAATATCACTGACGTTACTAATGCCAACGCAATTGACATTACCAATACAACAAGTGAATATAAAACAAGAGAAGATTATCAAAAAATGAAAAAATATGGAGGAGTGGAAACTCCAAAAGTAAAAAGAGATTTAGAAGAATTTAATCATATTTACAATAAACATGAAAATAGAGTATATGATATTAATAATGTTTTAGAAGAAGCTAGAAAAAATAGAGAAGAAGATTCGCTAGAAGAAAAAAGAAAATTAAAAAATACAAGTTATAATATCTTAGCAAGTCTAAATAAAGAAGAACTTGAAAAGTTTAGACAAGAAAAAAGAGATCGTTTGTTTAAAGATGATGAAGAATTAAGAGATTTAATTGATACAATAGCTTCTAAAACTTTAGCAGGTGAACTTGAAGCGGCATCTGACTTACTAAGTGATTTAATGGCAACATCCATTATTGATAAAAAAGCCTTAAAAGAAACAATAGAAGAAACAGAAGATAATGATGAAGATGATGAAGATAGTATCATTATTGAAAAAGAAGAAATAATGATTACTACTGAACCAAGCAAAGATGATGAAGATGACGAAGTAGAAGAAGAAAATGAAGACGATGAATTATCTTTATCACAAAAAATACTTGATAAAGACCAAATAGAAGATTTAAAACGTTATCAAGAACAACTAGCTCAAGCAGAAGATACTACTGAAGAAGAAACTGAACCAAAAACAGAAGTAGAAAAAGATGAAACTTTCTATACTAGAAGTATGGATTTATCAGAAGAAGATTTTGATTTAGATAGTGAGTTTAATAATAAGAAGACTCCTACTTTTATAAAAGTCTTAATAATCATTATCTTACTGGTTGCAATAGCAATCTCAGTTTATTTCTTAAGACAATATTTATAAAAATAAAAAAAGTTGGATTTTATTTCCAACTTTTTTCTATTATATGGTATTATAGAAGTATATAAATGCAGTAGGGTGATAAAAATGGATGTAAAATTTGTAGTAAATGATTATGTATTAATTTGGAATTTATTATTTCAAGCATCAATATCAGAATCTATCTATCAATTAAAACAAAAATTATGGGTAAATTACAAAGAAGAATACAACAATACTTATAGAGATAAAAGCGCTATCTTAAAAGACCCAAAAAACTTTATACCAAATGATGATACAATCTACAATATTGTATTAGAAACAAAAGATTATATTTCTTTAAAAAGAGCAGCAGAAAAATATAGATTAACTTTAATGAAATTATGGGACTCTAATAAAAAGAAAATTGAACGCTTAGTAAAAAGAGTATTAAAAATGGATTTAAAACAATATACATTTTTAATTGTAAATGAAGAATTAAATGTTATTGATATTTCAGATCATGATCAAGAAGATGGTTACATTATTGTTGGAGAAAAAATAGATAAAAAAAATCCACAAAAAACGATTATTAAAATCATCTTAGAATTAGTAAAACATGAAGTAAGAAACAAAGAAACAAAGAATATTGATATAAGAAAAGCTTTAATTGATTTAGCTGTTCTAAATGAGTTTGCAACTGATATTTATGGAAGAAGTTGCTATATCTCAGGTGATCCATCTAGAAATCAATTAATAAGACATTTATATCCGTATTGGTTAATGTATTTAGGTGTACCAAAAGATGAATTTGAAACATTCATGTCTAGAGATAAAATACCTTTTAATAAGGAACAATATGCTTATGAAAAAGAACTTAAAAAGATGTCACTTAGTGAAATGATTGATTTTTGTATAAGAAATAGTAAATATATTATTAGAACAGAAAAAGTAGAAATAATTTAATCTAAAATTTTTAGTTAGGGGGATTAAAAATGGATAGTAAAATAGAAGTGTTATTAGGTAAAACAAATATTGATAAGGAATATTATCAATATTTTTGTGATGCAAAATTATCTAAAATAGTAGTAAATAAAAAGACAAATGATTGGAATATTTATATCGATAAAGATGAATTATTACCATTAAATGTTTTTGAACAACTACAAGATAATAGACATCTTTTAGATGAAAATAGTAATAATATTTCTATTATTTTTAATATTTCAAACCCTAACTATGAAATATATTTAGATTATTATAAGTATTTATTAAAACAACTAAAAGAAGATTTAAAAGTATTAGAAATATATGAAGATTGTCTACGTTTAGAAGATAATTTCTTAGTACTTGTAGTATCAAATGAAGTAGAAAAAGAACGCTTAGAAGCAGTACTTCCTAAAATTGAAAAGTTTTATAAACAAAATGGTTATAATTTTAATATTGATATTAATATTCGTCATGAAGAAAATATTTTAGAAGAAATAAAATCAGAATTAGAAGCATCTTCAGAAGTAATACCAACACCTCAACCAAAAGAAGAAAAGAAAGAAGAACCTGCAAAAAAAGAATATAGACGTGATCCAAAAGATCCAAATGCTGTTTTAGGTAGAGGAATAAAAGAAGATCCAATTAAAATAAAAACATTAATTGGAGAAGATAATAATGTCGTAGTAGAAGCTCAAGTATTTGGTTCTGAATTCTTTGAGTCATCCAAAACAGACTTTAAAATTATTACATTAAAAATAACTGATTTTTCAGATAGTATGTATTGTAAAGTATTTGTAAGAGATGATGAAGAATATGCAAGACTTTGTAAAGAATTTAAAAATGGGAACTGGTATAAAATTAGAGGTTATACAAAAAATGATCAATTTGCCAAAGAACTAGTATTAAATGCTAGGGATATGGTAAAGATTGAGAAAAAAGAAGAAAGTATTAAAGATAATGCAGAAGAAAAAAGAGTAGAACTTCATTGTCATACATTAATGAGTCAAATGGATGGAATTTGTAATGAAGAAGCTGTTGTAAAACAAGCAATGAAGTGGGGACATAAAGCTATTGCTATTACAGACCACAATGGTGTTCAAGGATTCCCACACGTCTTTAATTTAGTAACTGGATATAATAAAGGCTTAGAAGAAGGACAAGAACCATTTAAAGTAATTTATGGGGCAGAGCTTGTTATGATTGATGATTCAGTTAATATTGTAATTAGACCAAATAAAGAAGTCATGTTAGATCAAACTTATGTTGTCTTCGACTTTGAAACAACAGGATTCAATGCCGGAGGTGCTGACTCTATTATTGAAGTTGGAGCAGTAAAAATCCGCAATGGTGAAATTATTGAAAAATATGATGAATTAATAAATCCAGGAAGACCACTTCCGGAAAAGATAGTTGAAGTAACAAACATTACAGATGAAATGTTAAAAGATAAAGATAATGAAGAAAATGCTATTAAGAGATTCGTTGAATGGTTTGGAGATTGTCCAATGGTTGCTCATAACGCCAAATTCGATGTTTCCTTCTTAGAGATGGCATATAAAAAATATAATTTAGGAACATTTACTAATCCAGTAATTGATACCCTAGAATTATCAAGAACAATGGATAATACATATGCAAGACATTCACTTTCTGCATTAGTAAAAAGATATGAAGTTCCTTGGGATGAATCTGCTCACCATAGAGGAGATTACGATGCTGAAGGAACTGCCTTAGTATTCCATAAAATGTTAAAGAAATTATCTAATCGTAATATCGAAACTATGGATCAATTAGATACACTAGTATCAAAAGATGAAATTTACAAATATGGACGTGCTCATCATATAAATTTATTAGTTCAAAATAAAACAGGATTAAAGAATTTATTTAAATTAGTATCTTTAGCAAATACAACATATTTATATAAAACACCACGTATTCCAAGAAGTGTTATCGAAGAACACAGAGAAGGATTGCTAGTAGGTTCAGGATGTTATGAAAGTGAAGTATTTACTGAAGGTAAATCAAAAAGTGATGATGAATTATCAAATATCATTAGATTCTATGACTATGTAGAAGTACAACCTCCAGAATGTTATAATCATATGATTCAATCTGGTGACTTTGGTACAGAAGTTGAATTAAGAGCACATCTAGAAAAGATTATAAGAGTAACTGAAGAAGCAGGAAAAATAATTGTCGCAACAGGTGATGTTCACCATATAAAAAGAGAAGACAAAATCTATCGTGAAATTATTGTTAATCAAAAAGTACCAGGAGGAGGAAGACATCCTCTTGCAAGAAATGGTATTAAAGAAATTCCATCTAACCATTTCCGTACAACAGAAGAAATGCTAAAAGACTTTAACTTCTTAGGAGAAGATAAAGCCTTCGAAATAGTTGTAACTAATACAAATAAAATTGCTGATACAGTAGAAATTGTAGAAGTAATTCCAGATACAGGAGGAATTCCATTCTCTCCAAGAATTAAAAGTGATGACGGACAAAGTTATCTAGATTGTCCAAGAGTAGTTACAGACTTAGTATATACAAAAGCTAAAGATTGGTATGGAGAACCATTACCATATTCAATAGAAGAACGTATCGCTACAGAATTATATGGAGATATCGTTCTAAAAACAGTTAAAGAAAATCTTGCTGATAAAGGTTTATCAGAAGAAGAGTTAGAAAAAGAAGCCTTCAAACAAACCCATGATATTATTCTTGAAGGATTTGATAAAGTAAAAGAATTAGTTCGTGAAAGAGTACTTCGTACAACAGAAGAAGAACTAGATGAAAAAGGACTCGAAAAAGCCGTTAAAAAAGCCTTAGGTGGAATTATCGGAGGAGGTTTCGACCCAATCTACTTAATTGCTCAACGTTTAGTAAAGCACTCAAACGATGAAGGATATTTAGTTGGTTCCCGTGGTTCCGTAGGTTCATCATTCGTTGCTACAATGATGGGTATAACAGAAGTTAATCCACTTTCTGCTCACTATCGTTGTCCTGAATGTAAATTAAGTATATTTGAAGATGAAGAGGGAAAGTCATATGGAGCTGACTACTCATCAGGATTCGATTTACCAGATAAAGAATGTCCACATTGTCATATACCAATGATTAAAGATGGACAAGACATGCCATTCGCAACATTCTTAGGATTCAATGCTGATAAAGTTCCAGATATTGACCTTAACTTCTCAGACTTAAATCAAGCTAGTGCACATGCCTATACAAAAGTATTATTCGGAGAAGATAATGTTTATCGTGCCGGAACAATTGGTACTGTAGCAGATAAAACAGCATTCGGGTTCGTAAAAGGATATTGTGAAGAAAAAGGCCTTGGAGAAATGCGTACTGCTGAAATTGAAAGACTTGCCATAGGATGTACCGGTGTAAAAAGAACAACAGGACAACATCCAGGTGGAATCGTTGTTATTCCAGACTATAAAGAAGTTTCAGACTTTACACCATATCAGTTCCCAGCAGAAGATGCAACAGCCGAGTGGAAAACAACTCACTTTGATTACCACTCAATCGATCAATGTTTATTAAAATTGGATATTTTAGGTCACTCAGACCCAACACAATTAAGACTAATTCAAAATCAATCTGGTACAGACATCATGAAAGTACCTCTAGATGATAAAGCAACAATGTCAATTTTCACATCAACAGAAGCACTAGGCGTAACAAAAGAACAAATTATGTGTAATACAGGAACATTAGGTATTCCAGAATTTGGAACACCATTTACAATTAAATTAGTAGAGGATACTAAACCAACAACATTCGGAGAACTTGTTAAAATTTCAGGACTTTCACATGGTACTGATGTTTGGCTAGGAAATGCCCAAGAATTAATTAAGAACAACATCGTTCCATTTAAAGAAACAATAGGTTGTCGTGACGATATCATGGTTTACTTAATGTATCGTGGAGTCGCACCAATTAAAGCTTTCAAAATAATGGAGTTTGTTCGTAAAGGAAAAGCATCAAAAGATCCTGAAACATGGAAAGGTCATGTTGAAACAATGAAAGAAGCAAATATTCCAGAATGGTTTATCGATTCATGTGCTAAAATTAAGTACATGTTCCCTAAAGCCCATGCAGCAGCATATGTAACAAGTGCCTTTAGAATTGCCTGGTATAAAGTACACATGCCAGTATACTTCTATGCATCATGGTATTCATCAAAAGCAACTGATGTAGATGTTGTAAGTATGATTAAAGGATATGATGGAATTAAAGCAAGACTTGAAGATATCCTAGTTAAAGGATTTGAAGCATCAAATAAAGAAAATGGGCAAGCTGAAAGTTTAAAAGTTGCCTTAGAAGCTACTGCCAGAGGAATAAAATTCTTACCAGTAGATTTATATCACTCTGAAGCAACTGTATGGGTAGCAAAAAATGATACCGAAATTTATCCACCATTCAACGCTATTGAAGGACTTGGTGATACCGTAGCCCAAAACATCGTAAGAGAAAGAAACGAGCAACCATTTATTAGTATTGAAGATGTTCAAAAACGTGGTAAAGTTTCTCAAACCCTAATAGAAAAAATGAAGGATATGGGTATCTTAAAAGATCTACCTGATTCCAACCAATTAAGTTTATTTTAAAAAGTCGTCTAACGACTTTTTTTAATTGATAAAACATCTAAATAAATGTATAATGTATATGTATAATAGGAGAGTGTAGTATATGAAAAAGACAAAAGGATTTACATTAATTGAAATAATTGCAACTATTGCTATACTAGGAATTATGTCTGTAATTGCTATAGTCTCTGTAAATGAAATTATTCAAAAAGGAAAAGACGAACATTATAAATCAATAGAAGAAAATTCATCTCTCACAACAGAATCATACGTTCAAACAAATAGAGATGATTTGCCAAAAAATGTTGGGGAAAAGAAAAAAATACCTTTAAGAACATTAGTAGAAAAAAACTATATTGAGCCACCTGAGGATTATTATAATAAACAATGTAACTTAGATAATTCATACGTCATTGTATATAAATATTCAAAAAATGCTTATTCATATACAACATACTTAGATTGTCCTAGTTATAACAATAAAGAAGAACTTGATAATAGAAAACCTGTAATTGAAATAAATATGTCAGATGATTCAAATAACGTTAAGAAAACAAAAGCAGATATTAAAATTACTGATCCAAATAAAATATTAAGTTATACAATCACTATTTATAAATATGATGAAGAAGTATATACAACTGGAAATATAGAAGCATCATACGAAACAATTATTACAAAAAGAATTAACATTGATGAATATACACCTGGAGAATTAAAAGTAGTAGTAACCGCTACAAATATTTTTGGAAATACATCTACTAAAACAAAAGCTAAAAAGTATGAAGATAAAAAATCCCCTGAATGTGTAATTGCTAAGGAGGATACAACAAGAACAAACGATGATTGGCAAGTTACTCCTAGAAAAATAACAGTAGGATGTAATGATGGCGAAAATGGTGCAGGTTGTGAAAGAGAAACTTTTACTAAAATATTTAATTCTGATGAAAAATATGGATATATAACAATCAAAGATAAAGCAGGAAATACAACAGAATGTAAGGTTGATGTCTATATAGATAAAACAAAACCAAATATTTGTGAAATTACCTTAACTGGTGAAAAAGGAAATAATGACTGGTATAAAACCGATGTAAAAGTAGAATTAAAAGCAAAAGATGAAATGAGTGGTATAAAAGAAAAAGGATTAACAACTTCATCTACAGAAATATACAATAATATAACTACATCAACACAAACTGAAACATCATCAGTAAGCTGGTATGGTTATGTAAAAGATTATTCTTCCAATTCAACAAACTGTTCAACACCAATATTTAAAGTTGATACAACACCACCAACAGCACCAACCGGTGGAACTATTGCTGTAAGTGGAACATCAAAAGATGCAATTGTAGGAGAAGTAGGAAATTCATACGATGCAACAAGTGGAATAGAAGAATATAGATATTTGATTAAAATAAATGATTCTACTGTACCAAAGAATACAGATAAGAATTTTACAACATCAAGAAACTTTACAAGAAGTTGTGGTTCAACATATTATGCATATGCAATTGCAATAGATAAAGCAGGAAATATTTCTGATGTTCATTTTATAGGTCAAGCAAGTGATGGAAAAAATGAATATAGTGACTGGTCTAAATGTACAAAAGAATGTGGAACCGGAACTCAAAATAGAACAAACTCTTGTGAGTTGATAACTAAAGATTTAACTCGTAATTGTAATGAAAGAACTTGCTGTTCAAAAGTAACATATAAAGATGGAACATCTTGCTCTGCATCATGTGGAAATGGAACATATAACCAAATAGCTTATTCAGCATATGATGGTTCAAGATGTAAAAATGAAGATAAAACTAGTGGAGGATCAACTTGTTTCTTAAAGAGTTGTTGTACAGAATCAACAACATATGGAGATTATTCATCATGTGAATGTACAGGTGGAGGAAATTGTAAAAAGACAAGAACATATACAAAAGTTACATGTAATAATGGAGTTGCAACTACGACAACAGGAAAAGAATCAACAAGTTGTACATATCCATCACATACTCATGTATATAAGGCAAGAGGAACAACTCTAAAAAATACAGGTTTTACATGGACTTGTACAAGAGGACATTCTCATAACACTGGATATTATATTTATTGTCAATCATGTGGACAAAGACCAACTAGTGGAGCAACATTAGTATGTCCAACAAACCCATATGGTCCAGCTCAAGGATGGACACTAATACCAGATTAGGAGGTCAATATGAAAAAAGTATTAATTATAATTATTGTATTTATATCAACAGCATTAATTGGAACAGGAGTATATTTAAGTACAGCATCAGCTCCAAAAGAAGAAAAAAAACAAGAAGAAAAAGAACCAGAAAAAGAACCAGAAAAAGAAAAAGTTGAATATACTGATCCAACAACACCAACAAAAGAATTTTCAAGTATAACAACTCCAGATAATGAAATTACTTTATCAAATATAACAGTATTTTATCGTGATGGAGTATCAGCATTTGAAGTAGACGTAACATCTAAAAAAGATATGAGTGAATTATTTTTATTAATAGAATTTAATTTAGAAACAGAAAATACTCAAAAAACAATAATATTAACAGATTTAAAAGCTAATAAAAAAGTAAAAACTCAAATTCAAGTAGAAAAAGATTTAACAAAAGCAATATCATGGTCAGCTAAGCAATTAACTAAAGAAGAAGCTAAAACAAATATAAAATATAGTAGGAGTGTACAATGAAAAAGAACATAATAAAAATAATCGTTGGAATATCTACTATTATATTAGTAGCAATAATACTAGTAGTAATAAATAATTCATATGCTCCTAAAAAAGAACAACCAAAAGATGAAATTCTTTATAAAGACTCCAAAATAAAACAATTAAATTTAAAAGGTATTTCTACAAAAGATAAGAAAATATCAATTGATGATACAATTGTTTATTTCACTCCAGATAATGGTATATCTCAAATTGATTTAGAAATTAAAAGTAAAGATACTTTAGAAAACTTATATTTACTAATAGAATTTGAATTAGATAACAAAGTTGAAAAGAAAATTATATATCAACAAAATGTTGAAAAAGAAAAAGAATTCAAATATATGATTCAAAGTATAGAAGATTTAACAGAGGCAAATAGTTGGAAAGTATTTAAGATTAATGAAAATGAAGCCATTGCAAATGGTTATGTAAAAATAGAAGATTAACACTTCTATTTTTTATTGATTTTAATTTTTAAAAATGATAAAATTGAAACATAAAGTAGGGTGAGAAAATGAGAAAGAAGTTAAACAAAAAAGGATTTACCCTTGTTGAAATAATAGGAGTTGTAGCAATACTAGGAATTGTTTCAGTAGTTGGACTAGTATCAGTTAACTCAATTATTCAAAAAGGTAAAGAAGAGCACTATGTAGCTGCAGAAAAAAACTTAAAAATTACTGCAGAATCATATGCCCAAGCAAATCGTGATTATCTACCTAAGAATGTTGGAGAAATGAAAAAAGTAACACTAAGAACATTAGTTGATAATAACTTCATGGAACCGATTAAAGATTATCATGATAAAAACTGTGATTTAGACAAATCATATGTACAAATCTTTAAATATTCAAAAAATGGATATTCTTATTTACCTTATTTAGATTGTCCAGATTATAAGAATATTGAAGAAAATGAGTCATTAAAACCAGCTATAACAATTGCAATGACTTCAAATACAAACAATGTAAAGAAAACAGAGTCAAAAGTAACAATAGTAGACACAAATAAAATTCTAAGTTATACAATTACAATTTATAAGTATGATGAAGAAGTATATACAACAGGAAATATTGAAGCTAATTATGACACAAATATAACTAAGACTATTGATATTAGTAAGTATACTCCAGGTAAAATCAAAACTGTAGTAAGAGCAACTAATATTTATGGTAACCAAACTACTGAAACTAAGACAGTAACATATTCAGACAAACAAAAACCAACATGTATCGTTAAAACAGAAGATAAAACTCGTGATAATGACGACTGGATTAGAACTGGAGAAAGAAAGATTACAGTAGGATGTAATGATGGTGAAGAAGGTTCAGGATGTGAACGTGAAGAATTTACAAAAACATTCAAGACTGATATGAAATATGGATATATCACTATCAAAGATAAAGCAGGAAATACACAAGATTGTAAAGTAGACGTATTTATCGATAAAACAAAACCAAGCTGTTCTATTACAGATACAGGAACAAAAGGTCGTAGTGATTGGTATATAACAAATGCTACAATGACATTAAATCAAACAGATGCCATGAGTGGAATTAAAAATAGATCATTACAAACAACTTCAGCATTAGGATCATATAATCAAATATCATCAGCAACACAATATGAAACAACAGGACAAGTATGGTATGGATTTGTACAAGACTATGCAGGAAATACTGCAAGTTGTACATCTAAAAATGTAAAAGTAGATACAACTGCTCCAACAGCACCAAGTGGTGGAAGTATTAGAGTTAGCGGAACTTCAAAAGATGCATCAGTAGGTGCTGTGTCAGGATCAACAGATGCAACATCAGGAGTATGGGAATATAGATATTACGTTAAAAATTCAAGTGGAACTCCTGCAAAAACAAATTCAAACTTTACAACATCAAGAGCATTTACTCGTAAGTGTGGTACTTCATATTATGGATATGCTATAGCAGTAGACCATGCCGGAAATATATCAGCTGTTCATTTTATAGGAAGTGCATCTGATGGAGCAGACCAATATAGTGCATGGAGTGCATGTAGTGCTAAATGTAACGGAGGAACAAAAACAAGAACAAACTCATGTGCATTAGTAACTACAGGGTTATCATCATCATGTAATACAATGGATTGTTGTTCATCAACATCAGGAAGCTGGAGTTCATGGTCATCATGTTCTGCTGACTGTGGTGGAGGAACTAAGAGTCGTTCTAAGAAGTTATATTCAGATTACGATGGAAGATATTGTGATACTGAATATGATTCAGATAGTTGTAACGAAACAAGTTGTTGTTCATCAACATACACAGATTGGGATAGCTGGGGATCATGTGATGCAGACTGTGGAACAGGAACAAAATATAGATCTGGAACAATCTACAGTAACTATGATGGTAGCTATTGCGGAACTGATTACGATTCAGAATCATGTGATGCAGGATCATGTGGACCACCACCTCATACATGTAGATGGGATTGTAGAGATGCTGAAAGCCCATATTCAGTAGGATATACATGGTCAAACTGTACTGGAGGACATAAAAGTCATACAACTGCAACTAGGAGAGTTTGCTGTACATGTGGAGCAAAACCACCAAAAGGTGTATCATCATTATGGTGTCCATATAATACTTCACCACCAGTATATTACGGTTAATATTAGGAGGAATATTATGAAGAATAAAAAAGTAATAGTAATAATTTTAGTTATATTAGCGATAGGATTAATTGGTGGAGGAACTTGGTACTTCTTAAATGATTCAAATAAAGAACCACAAAAAGAAGAAAAAGAAAAGAAAAAAGAAGTTAAACCAGATCCAGTGGCTGAACAATATAAAGTAAATGAATTAAAAACAACTGCAACTCCAGATAAAAAAATAAGATTTAGCAGTACTGTATTATATAGATATGGTGATACATCTTCAATGTCAGTTGATATTACACCATTTGAAGATTTTGAAAAACTATACTTACTTTTAACAATGAAAACAGAAACTACTGAAGAAAACATTATAGTATATTTAGAAAATCTAAAAAAAGGTGTTCAAATTGAACATGAAATTCAAAGCTTAAATGACTGGTCATTAGTAAAATCATGGTCTATTAAGATTATTACTGAAGACGAAGCTAAAGCTTTAGGTTTTGCATTAGTTGATTAATAAAAGAGTGATGAGAATCACTCTTTTTTTGTTGAATAAAGAATATGAATTTGCTAAAATAGTTATTATAAAGTAGGGTGAGAAGATGAAGAAAAAATCAAATAAAAAAGGCTTTACTCTAGTAGAAATAATAGGAGTCATTGCAATACTAGGAATTGTATCTGTAGTTGGACTAGTATCAGTAAACTCAATTATTCAAAAAGGTAAAGAAGAGCACTATGTAGCGGCAGAACAAAATCTAAAATTGTCTGCTGAGTCATATGCTCAAACAAACCGTGATAATCTACCTAAAAATGTAGGAGAAAAGAAAAAAGTAACATTAAGAACTTTAGTGGAAAATAACTATATTGAACAAGTAAAAGATTATCATGATAAAAATTGCGATTTAGATAAATCATATGTACAAATCTTTAAATATTCAAAAAATGGATATTCATACTTAGTATATTTAGATTGTCCAGATTATAAGAATATTGAACAAAATAATGATTTAAAACCAATAATTAAAATTAAAATGACTGATAACGCTAATAATATAAAGAAAACTAAATCAGAAGTTAAAATAACCGATTCTCATAAATTGTTAAGTTACACAATTACAATTTATAAATATGACGAAGAAGTATATACAACAGGAAATATAGAAGCAAATTATGATACTGAAATAACTAAAACAATTGATATTAGTAAATATACTCCAGGTAAATTAAAAACTATAGTAACTGCAACTAATATCTATGGTCAATCCGAAACAGCATCATTAACAAAAACATATGCTGACAAACAAAAACCAACATGTATTGTAAAAACAGAAGATAAAACTCGTGATAATGATGACTGGATAAGAACAGGTAATAGAAAAATAACAGTAGGTTGTGATGATGGGGATGAAGGTTCAGGATGTGAACGTGAAGAATATACAAAAACATTTAAGACTGATATGAAATATGGATATATCACAATCAAAGATAAAGCTGGAAATACACAAGATTGTAAAGTAGATGTATTTATTGATAGAACAGAACCAAGTTGTTCTATTACAGATACAGGAACAAAAGGCCGTGGTGAGTGGTATATAACAAATGCTACAATAACATTAAATCAAACAGATGCCATGAGCGGAATTAAAAATAGATCGTTACAAACAACATCTGCATTAGGATCATACAACCAAGTATCATCTGCAACGCAAAGAGAAACAACAGGACAAGTATGGTATGGTTTTGTAGAAGACTATGCAGGAAATACTGCAAGCTGTACATCTAAAAATGTAAAAGTAGATACAACTGCTCCAACAGCACCAAGTGGTGGAAGTATTAGAGTTAGCGGAACTTCAAAAGATGCATCAGTAGGTGCTGTGTCAGGATCAACAGATGCAACATCAGGAGTATGGGAATATAGATATTACGTTAAAAATTCAAGTGGAACTCCTGCAAAAACAAATTCAAACTTTACAACATCAAGAGCATTTACTCGTAAGTGTGGTACTTCATATTATGGATATGCTATAGCAGTAGACCATGCTGGAAATATTTCTCCAGTCTATTATATGGGAAGTGCATCAGATGGACCAAACGTATATAGTGATTGGGGAGCATGCAGTGTAGCTTGTGGTGGTGGAACTCAAACAAGAACAAATTCATGTGCCTTAGTAACAACTGGATTAGTTCAAGAATGTAATACTCAAAGTTGCTGCTCAAAAGTATATTATGAAGATGGAACATCATGTACAGAATCTTGCGGTGGCGGAACAAAAAATCGTCTAGCATATTCAGTTTATAATAACCAAAGATGTTCAAGTAAAGATGAATCATCAGGAGGAAGTAGTTGTAATTCTCAAAGTTGCTGTTCAAGTGTTTACTACCGAGATGGAGGAACATGTTCTGCATCATGTGATGCTGGATCATATAACCAATTAGCATACTCAAATTATACTGATGAAAGATGCCCTGCATACGATAAAGGATCAGGAGGAGGATACTGTAATTTAGGAGCTTGTTATGTAGAACCAGAGCCTGAACCAGAACCAGAACCTGAATTAGTATATAAAGAACAATGCTATGCGTATATCAATAGTAAGAGTGGAGAAAAAGTATATTTCACAACATCATCTCATGCTGCTTGTGGAATTAACACTGTAAGTGGTGGAGGATGTGGAATTAGTAGCAAAAAAGCTCACTCATTCTATGCAGATTTTACTGGGAAAAGCAGTTGCTCATTTAGAATAACTATTGATGGAGTATATTTATATGCAGGTAAAGAATATGGATATATTTCATGGACAACAAAACGTAGTGGAAGTAAATTCTGTACTGGTGCTAGTTGTGTATGATAGGAGGAAATATGGAAAATAATGAGAATAAAAAGAAATATAATTCAAAAAAATTATTAGTAGTACTTATTATTGTACTTGTAATTATTTTAGTAATTGCAATTCCAATAAGTCTTCTATCTTCAAATAAACCCGAAAAAGAAAAAAATAAATTAAATGGACCAAAAGAAGTAAAAACAAACGAATGTACTCAAAAAGGTAAAGTATGTTCATTTCTAGAAATGTATAAAGGTGTAGAAGTAAATGTAGAAGTTGCTAAAGATGAAGTCTACACCTTTAGCATGATTGCTAATGATAGAAATACAATGACTTTGATGTTACAACAAAATATTGACAAAGATGTTGAATGGGACGCAGAAGGAAGTAATCAAAAAGGTCCACAAACAGCACTTTATGAATTGAATGAATTAATCAAGGGATGGAAAAATATTCCAAGTATTAAAAAATATAGTTATACAGATAGAGGAAAAATTGATTCAGAAAGAATCTGTAGTTCTATTGGAGAACAAGATGAATATCAATGTCCAAAACAACCTACTGATAAAAGAGGATATAATGGATTAACAATAGAAGATGGAAATATTAAATTCTTATTCAATCTTCCTAAAATAGATAATCTTGAACCAGGATTTGAAACATTAACAGAAGGAACAATCCAAACTACAGCAAAAGCAAGATTAATAACTATAGAAGAATATGAAGAATTTATTACAGATGATGGAATTGCTAAATGGTTACTAGAAGGTCTAGATAAGAATGAAGGATATTGGACAATGACTTCTGCTCATAAATTAACAACAGGATATAATTATGCAGCAATTGCAATAGTTAATAAAGATGGTAAAATAAGAACAGAAGATGTACCAGTAGCAAGAGGAAATGAATACTATAAAGTAGGAATTAGACCAGTAATTAAAATTGATAAAAAATAGTTAAGAGTTCGTAAGAACTCTTTTATTTTTATCTAATAAATTATATAATTAAAAAGGAAAAAAGAAGGTGAATAGTATGAATAAAACAATACTAATTAATAAGGATAATCCAATCAAACAAAAATATTTAGAACAACTAGACTTAATAGAAGTAAAAGATGTAATAAATGAAAATATTTTTGTAGATAAAGAAACTTATAATAAGTACTTAGAATTAAAAGAATATTTAGAACAAAAAAATATTATTATCGGACTAACATCAGGATATCGTACTATTAAACACCAACAAGAGTTATTAGAAGAATATAAAGAAAAGTATGGAGAAGAATACGCTAATAAAATAGTTGCGCCCCCAACAACAAGTGAACATCATACATCACTTGCATTAGATATAGCATTACAAGTAGATGGTAAATGGATATTAGAAGAACAAGATGATTATAAATATGACTATATTTTTAAAGAGATTCATAAGTATCTTCATTTATTTGGATTTATTTTAAGATATCCAGAAAATAAAGAAGAAATAACAAAGTATCCATATGAACCATGGCATATAAGATATGTAGGAGAATTTGTCTCAAAAATAATTTATGAAAGAAATTTGACTTTAGAAGAATATCACTCATCATTTGGGACAGTACTTTTTATTAATAAAGAAAAAGATATGACTTCATTTGATGTAGTTAATAAAATATCAAAACTATTTGGAATAAAAAGAGTAGGACATACAGGTACACTAGATCCTCTTGCAACAGGAGTATTAATAGTAGCTGTAGGTCAAGCAACTAAAGTAGTAGAACTCCTAACTTCTACGTATAAAGAATATATAGCAGAAGTAAAACTAGGTATCAAAACAGATACACTGGATATTACAGGAAAAGTACTTGATACAAAAGAAGTTCCAAGTAATATAAAACTAACTGAAACTCTTAATAGTTTCAAAAAAACATATCTTCAAGAAGTACCAATATATTCAGCAGTAAAAGTACATGGAAAAAAACTTTATGAATATGCAAGAAATAATCAAGAAGTAGAACTTCCTAAAAAAGAAGTAACTATTAAAGAAATAGAATTATTATCATCAAAAGAAGATACATTTACATTTAAAACACTTGTATCTAAAGGATGTTATATACGTAGTTTAATTAATGATATAGGTAATAGTTTAAATACTTATGCTACTATGACTAAATTAATTCGCACTAAACAAGGAATAGTATCAATAGAAGAGACAAATACTTTAGAAGATTTAGATAATAAAAACATAACACTACATAATATAGAAGATGTATTAGATATAAAAGTAGTAGAAGTAAATGACTTTTTAGAAAATAAAATAAGATGTGGACATCGTCTAGATAATACATTTTCTATAGAAGATAAAGTAATATTTAAGAATAAAAATAACCAATTATTAGGTATCTATCAAGTAAAAGGAGAGCACTTAAAAGTTTGGAAAAATTTCATTTAAACACTAAAAACTTGCTTTTTTCAAACATATGTGTTATAATATAGGTCCAATAAGAGGGGGAGTAGGAAAATATGAATACAGAAAGATTTGAGGATCATTATGAAACGTTAGGTGTTTCAAGAAATGCTTCAACAGAGGAAATTAGACAAGCTAAAAGAAGATTGTCTAAGTTATTTCACCCTGACTTAGTTCAGGAGGAAGCTCTTAAAGATATATATGGAAGCAAATTAGCAAAAATTAATAATGCGGCAGACGTATTATTAAATCCACAAAAAAAATATGAATATGATTTAGAATGGGATGCTCATAAAATGGAAAAAGAAAGTCAAAGACGTAGAAGACCATATTACGAACAAGCTGGTACACAATATACACAAGGTTCAACATTTGGTTCACAAAGACAAGGATACGAAAGACATTTCTATGATTATGAAACTGATCAAACGTATACAAGTTATGAACAATATGAACAACAATCTCAACAAAGTCAAGAACAAAGACAACAACAAAGACAATCTTCTAGAACAGAACAAACTAGAAGAGCTAGAGGATATACTTCAAAACATGCTAAAAAAGGATTCTTTGAAGATATTAGACAAGCTGCTAGAGAAGTTAGAGAAGATGAAAAAAGACGTAAAACATCAGCAAGACGTGCTCATGCTAACGTTAATAACTTTGTAAATAGAAAGTTTAGTAAAAATAGAAACGTTGCTGAAGAAATTTTATGTGCTATCTCTAAAGGTACATTACATATCTGTGTAAGTACATTAAGAGAATTATCAAAATTAGGATATATTGCTAAAGATTCATTTCCAAAATTCGTAATTAGAAATAGACGTATGGCTGCTATGGGTGCTGCTGCAGTAATTTTATTCTCATCATTTGGAGCAACAAATGATAAAGAAGTAATTATTCCAGAAACACCATCAATTACAATTTCTGATAGTACATTAACTAATGATCAACAAGATCAATTTGTAGTTGGACAACAACCAGTTACAGATCCATTAGAAGGTGTATTCCAAGAAGAAGAAAAAGTAACAGAATATGTAGCTAAAAAATATCATAAAGTAGTTGCTGGAGATACATTATCTGGTCTAGCGGAACAAGCAGGATGCTCAATTGAAACAATTCAACGTGAAAACTATATAACAGGTTCATTAATAAAAATTGGTGAAACATTAGTTATTCCATATGAATTTACAAGTGAAGATTACGAATATGCAACAACTGAAGTACAAGTTCCAACAGGAAAAACTTTAAGAGAAATTGCACAAGAGTATAATACAGATGTAGCTACAATCATTAGATTAAATGAAGATAATGTAATTCAATCTCAAGGTAATTATTATGTAATTACTGATACAGTAAGAGTTCCAAACTTCGCTACACCTAGTCAAATTAAAGAAGCTAGAGAAGCTGACTTAGCGTACTCAAAAAGACAATAATAAAATTAAAGAAACTTGAAAAAGTTTCTTTTTTTGTAAATTTACAAAATTATTGTAAACAATAATATTAGATATACCACTTCAAAAAAATATATTGTATAATTAAATAAGAATAGAGTAAAAGGACGTGTGATGATGCTAGAATTAATCTTGTTAATAGTTGGTTTCATAATGATCATCAAAGCAAGTGACGTATTAGTCGATGCTGCATCATCATTAGCTATAAAATTTAAAGTACCTAAAATGCTTATTGCTTTAACGATTGTAGCATTCGGTACATGTGCTCCAGAACTAGCTATTTCATTTAACAGTGTAATGACTAAAAATGGTACAATGGCTTTTGCTAATGTTATAGGTAGCTGTATTGTAAATGTCTTTTTAATTATAGGTCTAGCGGCCTTAACAAATAATATTAAAATAAAAGATGCTACCATAAAAAAAGAAATGCCTATATTACTCTTAGTAACAACATCGTTCTCAGTATTGATGCTAGATAGTTTATTTAATTCAAATCACGATAATATATTCTCTCGCGCAGATGGTATTATCTTAATATTATTATTCTTAATGTTTGTAGCGTACCTGGTACAATTATTTAAGAGTCATGATAAATCAAAAGATAAACCACAAGAGCCAAAATATAATAGTGTAATAATAGCAAGTATTATTTTAGCTTTATCAATTGTACTAATTGTTTTAAGTAGTGACTTAATCGTTAATAATGCAACAATCATTGCACATAGATTAGGTATTAGTGAAAAAATAATTACAATGACAGCCATAGTTATAGGAACATCTCTTCCAGAGTTATTCATGACAGTAACTTCTGCTAGAAAAGGTGAATTTGAAATGACTATTGGAAATATCATTGGTACAAATATATTTAATGTATGTATTGTTTTAGGATTACCAGTAGCAATATACGGAGATATTTCATTAACAAATTTCTCAGTAGTTGATATCCTAGTAGTATTCTTAACATCATTAGATTTATTCTTATTCGCAAGAAGTGAAAAAACAGTATCTAAACAAGAAGGATTAATAATGTTACTAATTTTCGTTGTTTATTACTTTTATTTATTCTTTTAAGTATATTTTCCTTGTAAAATATAAAAAGTATGATATAATATGACTAGAAAGGAGTGGGAAGAGATGTCCCGCTCCTTATTATTTAGGAGGTGAATTATGAAAAAGCAAGTACAAGAACTTTTAAATGATTCAATAAAAGATTTAAACGTATTTGTAGACGATGCCTTCATTTCAGAAGAAGAAGGGAAAAAAGTATATAATATCGTCCTTGATAGTGAAGAAGTTATTGATTTAAACAAAGTAACTGAAGCATCAAGAATAATTAACAAAATAATGGATGAAAATAACAACCTACCAGCAGATATCGATGAATTAGATATCTATTCAAAAGAAAAAGGAGTAGATGAAAATGAATAGTAAAGAATTCAAAAAAGCTTTAGATAACATTGTTAAAGAAAAAGATATTGATCCAGAAGTAGTATATAATGCTATGGAATTAGCATTAACTTCTGCTTACAAGAAAAACTTTAATTCAAAAACAAATGTAAAAGTATTATTTGATCGTGCAACAGGAGAAATTAAAGTATACTCATTCTTAACAGTAGTAGAAGATGATAAGATGACAAAAGAAGAATATGAAGATTACTTATTTGAACACTATACTGATGAAGATGAAGAAGATGAGGAAGAAACAGAAGGAGAAGAAGAAACTCCAAACTATTTCAATCCTGAAACAGAAATCAAATTAACTGAAGCTAAAAAATTAGACAAAACATTAGAAATTGGAGACACAATCGATACAGAAGTAACTCCAAAAGATTTTGGACGTGTTGCAGCTGCAACAGCTAAACAAGTAGTAGTTCAAAAAATTAGAGAAGCTGAAAGAAATAGTATCATGGAAGAATTTGGGGACAAACAAGATGAATTACTAATCGGGACAGTTGCTCTAGAAGATACAGATAACTACTTTATTGATTTAGGAAGAACAAACGGAATCTTACCTAAAAAAGATATTATCCCAGGAGAAAAAATTGTAATGGGATCACAAATCAAAGTATATGTATCAAAAGTTGATAATACAGGAAAGAATATGTTAATTCTTTTAAGTAGAGCACATTATGGATTTGTAAAAAGATTATTTGAACTTGAAATTCCAGAAATCAATGATGGAACAGTAATGTTATATTCAGTAGCAAGAGATGCTGGAAATAGAAGTAAAGTTGCTGTATATTCAGAAAATCCACAAGTAGATCCAATTGGAGCTTGTATTGGAGAAAAAGGTTCAAGAATTGCAAGAATTATTGAAGAATTAGGTGGAGAAAAATTAGACGTAGTTAAATATGATTCTGATCCAGCGTTATTCATTGAAAATGCTTTATCACCTGCAAAAGAATTAACAGTAGCAATTACTGATCCAAAGAAACAAGAAGCAATGGTAATTGCTGATGGAGATAACTTCTCATTAGCAATTGGTAAAAAAGGACAAAATGCTCGTTTAGCTTCTAAATTAACACACTATAAAATTGATATTAAAACAACAGAACAAGCGAGAGAATCAGGAATCAATTTTAGATAATAGGAGGTATTCATGAAAACAAAAAAAGTACCTTTAAGATCATGTGTTATTACAAAAGAACAATTACCAAAACAAGAACTTCTACGTATCGTTAGAACACCAGAAGGTGAAGTAAAAGCAGACGAAACTGGAAAGTTAAATGGTAGAGGAGCATATATTAAAAAAGATGTTTCAGTATTAGAAAAAGCAATAAAATCTAAATTATTAGAAAAACGCTTAGAATGCACTATTGAAGATAGTGTTTATGAGGAAATTAGACAAATTATAGAAAAGTGAGGTGAGTCCTAATGATGAATTTAGAAGATTATGCATTAGACGTAGGAAAATCTATAGAAGAAATAATGAAATTATGTGATAAATTAGATATTCCATATCAAGACGCAACAACAACTTTAACAGATGAAGAAATTATCCTATTAGATAATCAAATTCAAGATAGTGAAGACTATGTAGAAGGTGATCTATCAATGGATGAAGATTACGAAGATGAAGAAGAAGTAATTGATAAAGCTGAAGAATTAGCAAAACATACTAAATTTGATTTAGAAAATACTCAAAGTTTTGAAAAGGTTAAACCTAAGAAATCAAATAAAGTAGAAAGTACTAATAATACAAATAAAAAAGACTTCCTAAAAGAACGTAAAAAGATGTACAAGAATCGTGAAAAATTACAAAGTAACGAACAAGTACAAGATAAAAATGTAATTTTATACAAAGAAGGAATGACTGTTACAGAACTTGCAAAATCATTAGAAATTGCTCCAGTTGATTTAGTTAAAAAATTAATGGGACTAGGAGTTATGGCAGGAATTAATCAATCAGTTGATTATGATACTGCAGAAATTATCGTATCAGAATATGATAAGACTTTAAAGAAAGAAGAAACTGCTGATATTTCAAACTTTGAATCATTTGAAATAGAAGATAGAGAAGAAGATTTAATTGAACGTCCACCAGTAGTAACAATTATGGGACACGTTGATCATGGTAAAACTACTTTGCTAGATACAATTAGAAAATCAAATGTAGCAGGAGGAGAAGCAGGAGGAATCACTCAAGCTATCGGAGCCTATTCAGTAAAATGTAATGATAAATTAATTACATTCATTGATACACCAGGACATGCTGCATTCACAGAAATGCGTGCTCGTGGAGCATCAATTACAGATATTGTAATTATTATCGTTGCAGCAGATGATGGTGTAATGCCACAAACTAAAGAAGCAATTGACCATGCAAAAGCTGCTGGAGTACCAATCATAGTTGCAATTAACAAAATTGATAAACCAGAAGCAAATGTTGAAAGAATAATGACTGCCTTAGTAGAAAATGGTCTAACTCCAGAAGAATGGGGTGGAGATACAATCGTTAATAAGATTTCTGCAAAAACTGGAATTGGAATTAATGAATTATTAGAAAACATTCTATTAGTTGCTGAAATGGAAGGATATAAAGCAAATCCAAATCGTTATGCAACAGGAGCAGTAATTGAATCTAAAAAAGATAGTAAAGTAGGTTCAACTGCAACATTATTAATTCAAAACGGAACTTTACGTTTAGGAGATCCTATCGTTATTGGAAATTACTTTGGTAAAGTAAGAACACTAAAAAATGATAAAGGGCAAAATATTGTTGAAGCATCTCCATCAACACCAGTAGAAGTAACTGGTATTTCAGAAGTACCATCTGCTGGAGATAAGTTCATGGCTTTTGAATCAGAAAAACAAGCAAAACAAATAGCTGAAGAAAGAACACTTCGTTCAAAAGAAAAAGATTCTAACTTCAGTGGTATGACTTTAGAAGACTTATTTGGTCAAATTCAAACAGGAATCAAAGAAATTAATGTAGTTTTAAAAGCAGATGTAAATGGAAGCTTAGAAGCTGTTAAAAATGCCTTAGAAAAGATAGATGTAGAAGGAGTAAGAGTAAAAATAGTACGTGGAGCAGTAGGAGGAATTACTGAAAGTGATATCGTTCTAGCAAGTGCTTCAAATGCTATTGTAATAGGATTCAATGTACGTGCATCAGGAAAAACTGTTGATACTGCAAAAGAATATGGAATTACTATTAAGACTTATGACATTATCTATAAAGTTGTAGAAGAAATGGAAGCAGCAATGAAAGGTATGTTAGAGCCAGTTTATGAAGAAAAAGTAACTGGTACATTAGAAATTAGACAAATCTTTAAATTCTCTAAAGTTGGTCTAATCGCAGGATGTCACGTAACAAGTGGTATCGTTAAAAATAATCAAAAAGCACGTATCCTTCGTGATGACGTAGTTGTATATAATGGTTCAGTAAAAACATTACAACATGAAAAAGATCAAGTAAAAGAAGTTAAAAAAGACATGGATTGTGGTATCACTTTAGAAAACTGTCAAGATTATAAAGAAAACGATATCATTGAAATCTATGAATTAGTTGAAATTAAAAGATAATGAGAAAAACAATAAAAGCTGACAAAGAAGAAAGAGTAATCTCTGACTTCTTTGTATCAGATAATGCTTTAATTGAATATCGTCAAAAAGATGATAATACAGTACATGCTGTAGTTCGTTATGTAGAACACTCATCAATTAAAGAAGTAACATTATACATTGCAGATCCAAAAAAAGATATCTATTCAATTGACGTATCAGAAGATTCAACTGCTATCGCAGTATTCAAACAAGAAGGAGAAGATAAACGTCTTGTTAGATTCTATGATGTAGAAGAACATATGACTGAAACATCAGACTTTATGGATTTAGCATATAATAGAAAATTCCCAACAAAAAAAGTTACTGAACAATTAATTTTAAAAAAATAGGAGGTACATTCTATGGCAAACAATGTAAAAATAGAAAGATTAAATCATGCATTCCAAGAAGAAATAAGTATGATTTTAATGACTGAAATAAAAGATGAAGATATTAAGTTTGTAACAATTACAGGAGTAGAAACTACAAATGATTTATCATTCGCAAAAGTTTATTTCACTGTCCTAGATGATGATAAAAAAGAATCTACTCTAGAAGCTTTAAATAAAGCTGCTTCATTCATTAGAGGTGAATTATCTAAAAGAGTAGAAATAAGACATACTCCAGAATTAAAATTTATATATGATAATTCAATTGAATATGGAAATCATATTGAATCAATTATTGAAAAAATTAAAGAAGAAGAAAAAGGTGAATAATCACCTTTTTTTGTTTTAATTGATAAAATTATATATTATTGATATAATACTAATATAGTAAAGAGGTGTTTATATGACAAAGAGAATGACTAAAGAAGAATTACAAGACATGTATAATGATAGTTGGATTTATATCATGTTATTATCAACATTAGTAATTCTAACAGAATCATTAAAAAATTATACATTCGTTTTTACAACAAAAATAACATATTCAATATTTTTAATACCAGTAATATTATTAATTACAAACTATATTACAAAAAAATATGGATTTAAAAGAAGTTTACTTGCTATTATAATTTCAACTATATCATTAGTTGCCTTTGTAGCAATAATGTATTTTGCAATAGGAATAAACTTCACACTAAATGCAGTATCTGGACAAGTAGTAGGATATTTAATATGTCAACTAGTAAACTTATTTATCTATTGTTTCTTATTAAACAATACTTCATTTCCATATATATTAGTATTAATAAATTATTTATTCGCACTAATCGCATTCTATTTAGCATATACAGTAATGCAAGCAGATTTAGTAATAGGAAAAGACTTCTGGAGTGGATACTTTATAACTTTAGTTATCCAACTAGTAGAATTAACTATAATTACATCATTTGATAAAAGTATTAAAAGAGGATTATACAGTAAGAAGTAGAATCTTCTTTTTTTTTATGATAAACTTAACATAAGGAGAACAAATATGATAGAAGTAAAAAATGTATATAAGAAATTTAAAAAACAAATATCTAAAAAAGAAACAATAGATTTTTATGCTGACTCAAATATTTCATTTACAGCTTCCCCTGGTGAAGTAGTTGGAATATTAGGTCCAAACGGTGCAGGAAAAACAACTTTACTTAGAATGATTGCTGGTATTATGACACCAACTAAAGGAGAAATATTAGTAGATGAAAGATCTCATAAAAAAGATTCAATCTCAATCAAAAAAGATATTGCCTTTCTAACAGGAAATACAAAACTATATAAAGATATATCCCCATATGAATTATTAAAAATGTGTGGAGAATATTATGGTTTAAAAGATCAAGAACTAGAAAAGAAAGTAAAAAATATAATTAAAAAATTTGATATGGAGACCTTCGCTCATCAAAGAATAGAAACCTTATCAACTGGTCAATACCAAAGAACATCAATCGCTAGATGCTTAATTAATGATCCAAAATATTATATTTTAGATGAACCAACTAGTGGATTAGATATAATCTCAAGTAAAGTAATTCTAGACTGTGTAAAAGAAGAAAAAGCAAACAATAAATGTATTTTATATTCAACACACTACATGGAAGAAGCAGAAAACATCTGTGACAAAATAGTAATGATTAATAAAGGAAAAGTAATCGCTACAGGTTCACCAAAAGAAATAAAGAAAAATACAGATACAACAAACTTAAGAGATGCCTTCTTTGCATTAATAGGAGGAGACCATGAATAAGAATAATATTTTTATAACAATAAAAAAAGAACTACGTTCAGTCTTTAGAGATAAAAAAACAATTATTATGATTCTAGCATTTCCATTAATGATAGGAGTCTTAATCTTCCTATATGGATTTATGGATACAGAAATGGTAGGAGATGATAATAATAAATATAAAGTTGGTATAAACTATACTCCTACAGAAGTAGAACAAGTATACATAAAAGAAATGCAATTAGAAACAAAAGAATATCATTCAGATGAAGCGTTAAAAGAAGCATATGATAATGGTGAATTAGAAGCTTATATCTTAAAAGAAAATGATACGTATACTATTTATATAGATGATTCTGATATGACTGCAACAACAGTCGGAACACTAGTAGAAAGTTATTTATCATCGTATAACAAATATCTAGGAGACTTATATTTATATCAAAATAATATTGATCCAGAAGTAGTATATGATAATATCCAAATAGAATTTAAAAATGTTGATGGAGAAGAAACATCTTCAACAGCATTAATGCTAACAATGGTAATGGGAATAGCCTTCTCATACATTATAATTTCTATTTCTCTAGCAACAATTAATATGGCAACATCTGCAATCGCTACTGAAAAAGAAAATGGTACATTAGAAACAATTCTTACATTACCAATAACAACAAATGAACTAATTATTGGAAAATATCTTGCAACAGTAATAATTGGATTATGTTCATCAATTATGGGATTTATAATTACACTTGTAAGTATAAAAATTGCCTCATTAAAATTTGAAATATATAAAGAATTTACAATGAATTTTCCAACTATTGCTTTAGGTGTCTTAATATGTTTTGTAGCATCATGCTTAATTGCAGGACTTGCAATCGCTGCAACATCATCATCTAAATCATATAAAGAAGCTCAAGCAGCAGGTCAAACATTAGAAATAATCTCAATGATTCCAATGTTTATTCAAGTATTAGATGTAAATACAACAACATACTTTTACTTTATACCAATACTAAGTCATACAACAATTTTAATGGACTTATATAGTAATAATATAAATTATATGAATTTACTTTATACAATTATTTCTACTATAATTTATACAGTAATAATATTAAAATTCTTACTAACAAAGTTCAAATCAGAAAAAGTGTTATTCCAATCATAACACTTTTTTATTGTGTAAAATAAAAACAAAAGCACTACAAAGTCTTGTAAATATATATGCATATATAATAAAATTGAAATATAAGGAGTATATGCTATGAGAAGATTAGATATAAATAGAAAAACTTTATATGTAATTTTATGTATAATATTAGTATCTGCATTTAGTCTAACTATTGCATATGCGGCATTAAATGTTACATTAAATATTACAGGTAATGCAAAAGTAGTAGCATCTACATGGGATATACATTTAGATAATGTAAAAGTTACAAGTGACAGTGTAAGTGGAATAACACCATCGATTACAACTCCAACAACTGCATCATTTTCAACTACATTAAATATGCCAGGAGACTTTTATGAGTTTACAATTGATGTAGTGAATGATGGGAGTATAGATGCAATGATTGATAGTGTTACAAAAGAACCTACATTAACAGAAACTCAAGCGAAATATATAAATTATATAATAGAATATGAAAATGGAGAAGCGATAACTACTAAACAACTAGTATCCAAAAATTCATCTGTAAGATTAAAAGTAAGAGTAGAATTTAGAAAAGATGTTATAGCATCTGATTTACCAACAACATCTGAAACACTAAATTTATCATTTACAGTAAATTATACTCAAAGTGATGGTACAGGTACAACTGTAAAAGATAATGGAGAAGTTAAACTAATT